>NZ_CP114904.1:1200000-1508333 GCF_027497215.1 Micromonospora sp. WMMD812
CGCCGAGCAGGCGGTCGCCGACGAGCGCCGCCGGATCGCCCGCGAACTGCACGACGTGGTGGCGCACCACGTGAGCGTGATGGGGGTGCTGGCCACCGGTGCCCGCCGGGTGCTGCGCCGTGACCCGGACGCGGCGGACGAGGTGATCGGCACCATCGAGGAGACCGGCCGGGCCACGCTGCGCGAGCTGCGCCGCCTGCTGGACGTGCTGCGCACCGACGCCGAGCCGGCCGCCGACCTGGCCCCGCAGCCGGGGCTGGCCGGCATCGACGCCCTCGCCGAGCAGGTGCGCGACGCCGGCCTGCCGGTGACGCTGCGTGTCGAGGGCACCCCGGTCCCGCTGGACGAGGGGGTGGCGCTGGCGGTCTACCGGATCGTGCAGGAGGCGCTCACCAACGCGCTCAAGCACGCCGGAGCGGCGACCGCCGACGTGCGTCTCGGCTACGGCGCGGACGCGTTGGAGGTGGAGGTGACCGACACCGGGCGGGGGCCGGGGCCCGGTGTCGACCGGATCGGACACGGCCTGGTGGGCATGCGGGAGCGGGTCGGCCTCTACGGTGGTGTCCTGCGGACCGGCGCGCGCGCCGGCGGCGGCTTCCGGGTGTACGCGAGGATTCCGGTGGAGCAGCCGGGGCCGGTGGCGGCGTGAGGGGTGGCGGGAGACGAGATGACCGATCAGGCGGCACGGCCGGTGCGGATCCTGCTCGCCGACGACCAGCCGCTGCTGCGCACCGGGTTCCGGATGGTGCTGGGCGCGGAGGACGACCTGGACATCGTCGCCGAGGCCGGTGACGGTGTGGAGGCGGTGGACCTGTCCCGCCGGTTGCTGCCGGACGTGGTGCTGATGGACATCCGGATGCCCCGGATGGACGGGGTCGCCGCGACCCGGGCCATCGTCGACGCCCGGCTGCCGGTGCGGGTGCTGATCCTCACCACCTTCGACCTCGACGAGTACGTGGTGGGGGCGCTGCGCGCCGGGGCGAGTGGCTTCCTGGCCAAGGACGTGCCGGCCGAGGACCTGGTCACCGCCATCCGCACGGTGGCCGCCGGGGAGGCGGTGGTGGCGCCGCGGATCCTCAAACGGCTGCTGGACCGCTTCGCCGACATGCTGCCGGACCCGTCGGCGGCGCCGCCGCGGTCGCTGGGCGCGCTCACCGACCGGGAGCGGGAGGTGCTGGTGCAGGTGGCGCGCGGCCTGTCCAACGCCGAGATCGCCGCGGCGCTGTCGGTCAGCGAGACCACGATCAAGACGCACGTCGGGCACGTGCTCACCAAGCTCGGGCTCCGCGACCGGGTGCAGGCGGTGGTCCTCGCGTACGAGACGGGGCTGGTCCGTCCCGGGGCGTAGGAAGCGCCGCCCGGCTACCTCCCCGGTCGTACTCGAAGATCCCTCCCCGGCCTGACGGCCCGGTTGCCGTCGTCACCTACCGTGACCGGAGACGGTCCGGCGCGGTTGACCCTCACGTGGCGTCAGCTCCTAGCGTCGGGCCGGGGTGTCGTTCCCGCCGACCGGAAACGCGGTCGACGGGGTGCCGATCAGGGTCAACCCTGAGCCGGGATGGGGGGCACCCGCAGCGCGGAAATCCGCGCCGGCTCCGCCCGAAGTCGGACGGAACCGGGTCGGGAAGCACCGACGATGGGAGTGGCCGCGCCGGACCAGCGGGGGCGGCGCGGAATCGGGACAGACGGAAGAGGTAGATGACGTGACCGCGACGGTAGGCCGGCAGGCGCAGGCCGCGGCCCGGGCGAACGACGTGTGGAAGGTGTTTGGCAGCGGCGAGGCGCAGGTCATCGCGCTGCGGGGGGTGACCGCGGAGTTCGAGCGCGGACGGTTCACGGCGATCATGGGCCCGTCGGGTTCCGGCAAGTCGACGCTGATGCACTGCCTGGCGGGCCTGGACACGGTGACTCGGGGGGCGGTGTCGATCGGCGACACCACGGTCACCGGCCTCGGCGACGCCGGGCTGACCAAGCTGCGGCGGGACAAGGTGGGCTTCATCTTCCAGCAGTTCAACCTGCTGCCCACGCTCACGGCGAAGGAGAACATCCTCCTGCCGATGTCGATCGCCGGTCGCAAGCCCGACCCGGCCTGGTACGACACCGTGATCGACACGGTCGGCCTGCGCGACCGGCTGGACCACCGGCCGGCGCAGCTCTCCGGCGGGCAGCAGCAGCGGGTCGCGTGCGCCCGGGCACTGGTGTCCCGGCCCGAGGTGATCTTCGCCGACGAGCCGACCGGCAACCTGGACTCCCGCTCCGGCGCCGAGGTGCTGAACTTCCTGCGCAACTCGGTCCGCGAACACGGCCAGACGATCGTCATGGTCACCCACGACCCGACCGCCGCCGCGTACGCCGACCGGGTGGTCTTCCTCGCCGACGGGCAGATCGTCTCGGAGCTGATCGAGCCGACCGCCGACACGGTGCTGGACACCATGAAGAAGCTGGACGCCCCCGCCGAGGTGAACGGCTGATGTTCCGGGCGACCCTGAAGAGCCTGCTGGCCCGCAAGCTGCGGCTCATCCTCTCCGGGCTGGCGGTCGTGCTGGGGGTGATGTTCGTCTCCGGCGCGTTCGTGCTCACCGACACGCTGGGCCGCTCGTTCGACGCGATCTTCGCCGACGCGTACGAGGGCGTGGACGTCAACGTGGCCGCCAAGCCGAAGATCGAGATGTCGGAGTTCGAGGGCGAGCAGGCGGCTCCGCCACTGCCGGCGTCGACGGTGGAGAGGGTCCGGGCGGTGCCGGGGGTGGCCGAGGCCACCGGCGTCATCGCCGCCGACGGCGCGCGGCTGATCGGCAGCAACGGCAAGGTGGTGGCCTCGTTCGGGCCGCCGCAGCTGGGCGAGAACTGGACCGGCGAGACCGACCTGGTGCGGCTGCGCGAGGGGCGCGAGCCGCGCGCCGACGACGAGATCGTCATCAACGCGGGGCTGGCCGCCGCCGGCAAGGTGAAGGTCGGTGACCGGGTCGGTGTGCTGACCCTGCAGCCGAAGCGCGACTTCACCATCGTGGGCGTTTTCGGCTACAGCGGCGGGCGCGACTCGATCGGCGGCAGCAACGAGATCATGTTCACCACCCCGGTGGCGCAGCGGCTGATGCTCGGCGAGCCGGACACGTTCAACAGCGTGACCGTGAAGGCCGCCGGCGGCGTCTCCGACGAGTCGCTGCGTGACTCGGTGGCGGCGACGCTGGGCGACGGGTACGTGGTGAAGACGGGCGAGCAACTCTCCGCCGACGCGGCGGCGGGCTTCCGGGAGGCGCTGTCCTTCTTCAACCGGATCCTGCTCGGCTTCGCCGCGGTGGCGCTGCTGGTCGGCACGTTCCTGATCCTCAACACCTTCTCGATCGTGGTGGCGCAGCGGACCCGCGAGCTGGCGCTGATGCGCTCGATCGGCGCCAGCCGGCGGCAGATCATCGGCTCGGTGGTGCTGGAGGCGATCGCCGTCGGCCTGATCGCCTCGGTGCTCGGCCTGGCCGCCGGCATCGGCATCGGTGCGCTGCTGGCCTGGCTGTTCGGCCAGTTCGCCGGCGGCCTCACCCTGGCCGGGCTGGGCGTGCCGGCGGCCGCGGTGATCGGCTCGTTCGCGGTCGGCCTGGTGATCACCGTGGTGGCGGCGCTGCTGCCGGCGCTGCGGGCGTCCCGGATCCCGCCGATCGCGGCGATGCAGGACGTGGCCACCCCGGACCGACCACTCACCAAGATCACGGTTACCGGTGGGCTGGTCACCGCGGTCGGGGCCGTGCTGCTCGTCCTCGGGCTGGGCGGCAACGCGGGCGACAACACCCTCGTGACGATCCTGGCCGGGGTGCTGTTCGCCTTCATCGGGGTGGCCCTGCTGACCCCGCTGATCAGCAAGCCGGTGGTGAGCCTGCTCGGCGCGATCTTCGCCTGGTCGGTGCCGGGCAAGCTGGGCCGGCTCAACTCGGGCCGCAACCCGCGCCGCACGGCGATCACCGCCGCCGCGCTGATGGTCGGCATCGCCCTGGTCACCGGCGTGACGGTGATCCTGGACTCGGCGAAGAGCAGCATCAGCGGCCTCGCCCAGGACTCGATCAAGGCCGAGCTGGTGATCGCGGGCGTGCAGAGCGGTCCGCGTCCGCCGACGTTCGACCCGGCGGTGCTCGAGAAGGCCGCCGCGATCCCCGGCGTCCAGCTGGTCGACGGCGAGTACGGCGACATGGCCGTGGTCGGTGGGGAACGCACCTGGGTGGGGGCGAGCAGCGACGCCGCCGCGCTGCGGCAGATCTTCGGCATGCAGCCCACCTCCGGCAACCTCGACCGGCTCGAGCCGGGCCAGATGGCGATCAGCACGGACACGGCGAAGGCGCGCGGGCTGTCGGTCGGTTCGACCGTGCCGGTGCAGCTCTCCCGGGGCGAGGCCCGCACCTACACGGTCACCGGCATCTACGAGAGCACGCAGCTCACCGGCGGGGTGGTGCTGCCGGCGGAGGCGGTCCGCGACTTCGCCATCCCGCTGCCGATCCAGGGCTTCATCCAGCTGGCCCCGGGCGCCCGGGTCGCCGACGTGCAGCCGCAGGTGGAGGCGCTGCTCGCCGACTCGCCCGAAGTGTCGGTGGCCGACCGGGACGCGTTCATCGAGCAGCAGGCCAGTCAGCTCGACGGGCTGCTCACCATGATCCAGATCCTGCTGGCGCTGGCGATCGTGATCGCGGTGCTCGGCATCATCAACACCCTGGCGCTGTCGGTGCTAGAACGCACCCGGGAGTTGGGCCTGCTGCGGGCGATCGGCCTGCGTCGGGCGCAGACCATGCGCATGATCACCGTGGAGGCGGTGGTGATCTCGGTGTTCGGCGCGCTGCTCGGCGTCGCCGTCGGCACCGGCCTCGGCGCCGCGGTGGTCGAGGCGCTCAAGGACGAGGGGATCACCGACCTGGTCCTGCCCTGGTCGCAGATGGGGGTCTTCCTCGGCCTCGCCGCGTTCGTCGGCGTGGTCGCGGCGGTGCTGCCCGCGATCCGGGCCGCCCGGATCAACGTCCTGGGCGCCATCGCCCACGACTGACCCGCCCACGACGAGGGGCCCCGCCGGTCGGCGGGGCCCCTCGTCACGTCCCCGTCAGGCCGGCCGCTGACCGAGCAACGCGGCGAGCAGCTCCAGGTCCGCCGCGGTCAGGCTCTCCACCTGGTGTACGCCCTCCGTCGCCGGCAGCGGCACCTCGGCGGGTACGGCCAGCACGGCGGCGCCGGCGGCAAGGGCACTGGCCACCCCGGTCGCCGAGTCCTCGATCGCCACGCACCGCTCGATCGGCACGTTCAGCAGCCGGGCAGCGGTCAGGTACGGCTCCGGGTGCGGCTTGGCCGCGTCCACCTCGTCGCCGCAGACCACCGCGTCGAAGCTGTCCCGGCCGAGGGTGTCCAGGGCGATGTCCACCAGCGGCCGGCCGCTGGACGTGACCAGGGCGGTCGGGATGCCGGCCGCGCGGACCGCCTTCAGCAGCGCCAGCGCGCCCGGGCGCCACCGCAGCCCGGTGCGGAACAGCTCGAGGATCCGAGCGTTGATCCAGGCGGCGCTCGCCTCCGGGTCACGCTCCGGTTGGCCGAGGTCGTCGTGGAGGATGCGCATCGACGCGTCCATGCTGGTGCCGATGATCGCCCTGCGGGCCGCGTCGGAGAGTGTGCCCCCGTACGTCTGGGCGAGCTCCTGCAGTGCGACGTCCCACAGCTTCTCGCTGTCGATCAGGGTGCCGTCCATGTCGAAGAGCACGGCGGCGGGGTGGTGGCTGCTCAGCGGATTCTCCAGCGTGGTGACCGACATGCCGGGATCCTCTCAGGGCCGTCGAGGGACGGTCGCCGGGGTGCCGCCGGAGGTGACGCAGCCAATCCGCTCAGCCCAGGTCGCAGGCCGCCAGCGAGCGCTCGTAGCCCCGGAAGAAGGACTCGCTTCGCTGCTCGGCCGTGCCGTGCGAGCCCTCCGCGAACCACGGCTGGTCGGGGTCGTCGCCGACCGCGGCCAGCCCCTCCCGGAACTCCTCCAGGTCGCCCGCTTCGAGGGTCAGGTCGCCGGAGCGCACCGAGTCGCCGAGGTACGCGCCGGCCATGCAGTCGGCCTGCAGCTCCTGCTGGATGGTGAAGTCGTAGCGGATGCCGAGCCGCACCTGGATGCCGTGGGCGTACTCGTGGCCGAGCAGGTAGAACACGAACGCGTCGCCCACCCGCCGGAACGCGGCCACCGACCAGTTGACGTCGTACGCGATGAAGTCGCCCTGCGAGCAGTAGACCGCGTTGTTGCGCGGCAGCGGCTGCCCGCCGCAGGAGACCTGCCCCTCCCGCTGGTAGGGGGTGATCCGCCGGATCGGGCGGAACTGCTGCCCCGACTCGCGGAACTGGGCCGCCCAGTAGCGCTCGGCCACCGCCTGCGCGTCTGTGACGTCCTGGGCGAACTCCTCGACGCTGGTGGTGCCGTCGGCCCGGGTGGCCGACGGGTCCGCCGACGCCGCCGTCCGTTCCGCCCCCGGCCGGGGGGCCTGGGGGTCGGGCGCCCCGCCGACGAAGCAGCCGGCCGAGACGACCACCGCCACCAGCAGGCCGGCCAGCGAAGCCCGAGAATGACGTACCGAGCGTGTCCCCACAGTGCCCTCCCCGGCCTTCATGCTGCCGCACGCAGTACCCCGTCGGCGCGTACGCCATGCGACCATCCCTACGGCCGGACGGCCGTGGGGGTTCAGCAAGGGACGTACACGCTCGTCGGTCATTCCGCCGGTGCCCCCGTCTCGCCGGAGGGCGTCGTCGGCCGGACCGTGTCACCACGGGGAGCCGGTGTGCGCTCCGCCGATGACCGCCCGCCCGTTGACGGGGCCCGCTCGGGCGGAGTCGGAAAGGAGGTGAACAGGGCGGCCACCTCTTCCGGCTGCCGGCCTTCCCAGCCCTCGAAGAACCACCGCTGGGGCATGCTGCGCAGTGCCAGCCGGCTACGCAGCTTCGAGGGCGGCAGGTCGAGGGCACGACGTGCCAGGTCCTCGAAGTACATCTCGTAGTTCGGATCGTTGCGCCGCTGTCGCTCGTTCGCGATGTACGGCGACAACCTCGCCCAGGACCGCAGGATCGAGCCACCCATCGCGCTGGTGGGCACCACCTCGTCGATGACGTTGTTGGCGACGAGAAGGCCGACCGAGTTGAAGAAGCCGCCGACGGCGACCACGTGCTGCCGCGCCTCGCCGACCAGGTCGGACGTGCCGCTGGCCGCCGGCGGATACTCCTCCCAGAGGCGGTGCTGGAGGTAGTGCAGGTGTTCCTTGAACGCGGGGTCCCGGAACTCCGTGAAGATGTCGACGATCACCGGCAGGAGGTTGTTGTGCCGCATGAGGCGTGCCTGCCGCAGCGCCAGAATGGTCGACACGATCACCGCCACCAGGGAGAAGGCCAGCGTCAGCACATTGATGAGCTGAACGTCGTCCACGCGACCCGCCCCCGTCCGATCGTCGAAGATCCGGATCGATGTTAGAGGTGACACGCAACGTGGCCGGGCGCGAGGATCCTCGTGAACGGGTGGCCGGGCCGATGTCCGGAACCGTCGGGCGGCCTCGACGTCTCCGGTGAGCGGCGCCGCGACGGCGCCGACGGAGGGAGAAGACCGTGAAGTACATGATCCTGCTGTACGGCTCGCAACAGGACTACGACGTGCTGTCCGGGCGGCCCAGCGACCGGCCGGCCATGACGGCCGAGCAGGTCGCGGCGATGCACGCGCACATGGAGAAGGTCCACCAGGCGCTGGTGGAGTCCGGCGAGCTGGTCGACGCGCGCGGGCTGACCGCGCCGGTCCACGCCCGGCGGGTGCAGCTCAAGGGCGGCCTGCCGGTGGTGACGGACGGGCCGTACCCGGAGACGCAGGAGGTGCTCGCCGGCTACACGATCGTGGAGTGCGCCAGCTTCGACCGAGCCACGGAGATCGCCGCCGGGTTCGTGAACCCGGACGCGTCCGGCGAGTACGTCGACGTGCGGCCGGTGGTCGACGGCCTCGAGGATCTGGCCGGCTGAGCGGTGACCGCGGACAACGTCGAGGAACTGCTGCGCCGGCTCGCGCCGCAGGTCCTCGGCGCCCTCGTCCGCCGCTACGGGCACTTCGACACCGCCGAGGACGCCACCCAGGAGGCACTGATCGCGGCCGCCACGGCCTGGCCGCGTGACGGCGTACCCGACAGTCCGCGCGGCTGGTTGATCGCGGTCGCCGCGCGCCGGCTCACCGACCTGCTCCGCCGCGAACAGGCGCGGACCCGACGGGAGGACGCGGTCGCCCGGTGGGTGCTGTCCACCGACCGGGCGGCGCCGGCGGCCGACGAGCCGCCGAGCGACGGGGACGACAGCCTGATCCTGTTGTTCCTCTGCTGTCATCCGGCGCTCTCCCCCGCGTCGCAGATCGCACTCACCCTGCGCGCGGTGGGCGGGCTCAGCACCGCCGAGGTGGCCCGGGCGTTCCTGGTGCCGGAGGCGACGATGACCCGACGGATCACCCGGGGCAAGCAGCGGATCCGGGACAGCGGGCTGCCGTTCCGGATGCCCGCCGGCCCGGACCGGCCCGACCGCCTGGCCGCCGTGCTGCACGTCCTCTACCTGATCTTCAACGAGGGGTACGCCCGGACGTCTGGCCCGGGTCTGCTTCGCGCCGACCTGGCCGCCAAGGCGATCCGGCTGGCCCGGCTGGTGCGCCGGCTGCTGCCCGACGATCCGGAGGTCGCCGGACTGCTGGCGCTCATGCTGCTCACCGACGCCCGGGCGCCCGCCCGGACCGGCGCGCAGGGCGAGCTCGTGCCGATGGCCGAGCAGGACCGCGGCCGGTGGAAGGTCGACCAGATCGCCGAGGGCGTCGCGCTGGTCACCGCCGCGCTCCCCCACGGGCCGGTCGGGCCGTACCAGGTGCAGGCGGCCATCGCCGCCGTGCACGACGAGGCGCCGAGCGCCGCCGAGACCGACTGGGCGCAGATCACCGCGCTCTACGAGGTGCTGCTGGGCATGGCCGACAACCCGGTGGTGGCGTTGAACCACGCCGTCGCCGTGGCCATGAGCCGGGGCGCGCCCGCCGGGCTGGACCTGCTCGACCGGCTGGCCGTCGGTGGTCGGCTCGCCGACGACCCCCGGCTGCCGGCCGCCCGCGCGCACCTGCTGGAGCTGGTCGGTGACCGTACCGCCGCCCGGGACGCCTACCGGGCGGCGGCCGACCGGTCGACGAACCTCGCGCAGCAGCGCTACCTGCATGCCCGCGCGGACCGGCTGAGTGGCGGCGACTGACCCGCGGGCCCAGGTGCGGCCGGCACCCTCGGTCGTCCCGCCGCCGGTCGCGGCACGGCCACGGCCACGGCACGGCCACGGCGCGGGTGCGGCCCCGGCACGGGCGCGGGCGCGTCAGGGGCTGGCGGCGAGGAAGATGAAGGCGGCGAGCAGCACCAGGTGTCCGCCGGCCTGCAGCAGGGTGGCCCGGCCGGGCACCACGGTGAGCACGCCGGTGATCGCGGTGAGCGAGAGCAGCACGAGCTGGGTGCCGCCGAGGCCGAGCAGCAGCGGCCCGTCCAGCCAGATCGAGGCGAGCGCGATCGCGGGAATGGTCAGCCCGATGCTGGCCATCGCCGAGCCGAGGGCCAGGTTCAGGCTGATCTGCACCCGGTCGCGGCGGGCCGCGCGACCCGCGGCGAGCGTCTCGGGCAGCAGCACCAGCAGCGCGATGATCACACCGACGAAGGACTGCGGCAGGTTCGCCGCCGCGACGCCCGCCTCGATCGCCGGGGAGACGGTCTTGGCGTCCCCGACCACGGCGACCAGCGCGACCAACAGCAGGCCGAGACTGACCAGGGCGGCCCGGCCGCTCGGCGGGACCGCGTGCTCCTCGTTGCTGATCACCCGTCCCTCGCTGGTCACCGGCAGGAAGTAGTCGCGGTGCCGACCGGTCTGCACCATCACGAACAGCCCGTAGAGCGCCAGCGACGCCACCGCCGCGAAGGTCAACTGGGCGGGGCTGAACTCGGGCCCCGGCCGGCTGGTGGTGAAGGTCGGCAGGACCAGGCTCAGCGCGGCGAGGGTGATCACGGTGGCCAGTGCCCCGCCGGTGCCCTCCGGGTTGAACACCGCCACCTGCCGGCGCAGCGTGCCGATGAGCAGGGACAGGCCGAGGATGCCGTTGCAGGTGATCATCACCGCGGCGAAGACGGTGTCCCGCGCCAGCGCCTGGGTCTTGTCGCCGCCGCTGATCATCAGGGTGACGATCAGCGCCACCTCGATCACCGTGACCGCCACCGCCAGCACCAGGGAGCCGAACGGCTCTCCCACCCGGTGGGCCACCACCTCGGCGTGGTGCACGGCCGCCAGCACCGCCCCGGCCAGGAACGCGGCCACCAGGAAGGTGACGCCGGCCGGCAGTTCGCGGCCCCACGTGAAGGCCAGCATCAGGACGGCCAGCAGCGGTACGGAGACGGTCCAGTCGGTCAGTCGGGAGCGGAGTAGCAGGGCCATCCAGCAACCCTGCCAGGAAATTCGATCATGTGACCAGTGCCGGCCGGAGTTGATTCCATACCGATCGTGACGGGACGCCCGGCCAAGCGCCGCCGTCGACCCGGCGGCTCACCGCCGCCACCGCTCACCATCGGTAGGTCGTTCGTGACCGTGGCGGGACCGGTGCGTGATATCGGGCCGCAACGATGTGATCATGCGTCGATGGATGGCTCCCGCGCTTCTGGTCCCGCTGCTCAGCCTCCTGGCCGCCTGCACCCCGGCCGACGAGCCGGTGGTGGCCCTGGCCGTCCAGGACGGCGAGCCGGTCGGTGTCCTCGTCACGTGCGACGGCGCCTTCTCCCAGCTCAGCGTGTACGAGAACGCCGCCGAAGGCGACCCGACGGGCCGGCCGCTGATCCGGTGGGGGGTCAACGGCACGCCGACCAGTGAGATCGTGGAGGTCCCCCTCCTCGGTCAGCCGCCGCAGGGTTGGACGATCGACGAAACCTCCCGTGACATCCCCGCCTCCGAGTCCGAGGTCCCGATCAGGACGGAAGCGCTCACCGACCTGACGGCGGGGGTCACGTACAGCCTCACCGGGTCGAGCCGCCGCGACGCCATACCCGTCCGTTTCACCATCGCCGACTTCACCCGCATCGGCACCGACCAGGTGCTGGCGCCGGTCAATCACGAGAAGACGACGGTCGTCTCGCGCGACGCGTTCGTCCGGGCGTCCCGGAAGACCTGCGGCTGATGCACGCGAGCGTGAGCCCTCACGGCGGGGCGGGCGAAGGCGACGCCGTCGAGGTGATCGACCTGGAGGCCGAAACCACGACGGCCGTACCCGGGACCGGCCTGCGCCTCGTGGTGACCGCCCTGACCGCGGCACTGCTCGGCCCGGCGATGGTCGTGACCGCATGGTTGCTCGCCTGGTACCGCCCCGCGATCACCAGTCCCGGCTGCGACCAGCCGTGGAGCTGGTGGCAACGTCATGACGGCGCGTTCTTCTGGCTCGCCGCCGGCGTGGCCGGCGTCGCCGGCACACTCTGCCTCGGCTTGGGCGCGGCGCGGCTGCACCGGAGCCGACGGTGGTGGCTCTGGCTGCTCTCCGCGGTGGCGCTCCTGCTCGTCGCCTCCCTGACAGCGGTGCGGCTGGGCCACGCGGCCTGGTGCCCACCGTTGCCCTGAGCGGGTCGGCGCGCCGGCCGCGGGGCGGTGGTTAGGGTGTCGCGCATGACGGACCTCGAGGACGTGATCGAGTCGCTGCTGTTCCGGCCCGGCCGGCCGGAGCCCCTGTCTGTCGCCCGGTCCGTCGAGCGCCTCGACGACGGGACCTTCCACGTCGACTACGACGACGCCGACCACGTCTACCTCGTCACCGTGCGCCAGGTCCCGCGGCTCCAGTTGCCCGTCGAGCGGCCCCTGCCCGTCGGCGAGGTCGCCGGGGTCGGCGCGCAGCTCGTCCGGGTGGCCGTGGCCAACCACGTCGAGGTGACCCTCGACGCCGAACCGGGCGCGGCCCGAGCGGCGGCGACGAGCGACTTCACGGCCCGGCACGCGCGGTGGGAGGCGGAGGCCGCACCCGGGACCGCTCCCCCACCGTGGCCGGCGGAGCAGTTCGGGCGGATCACCATCACACTCTCCGACGACGTCGGCACGCGCTACCGCGTCGCCTCAGGGCAGGACGGTGGCCCGGGTACGGAATGGACGGTGCGCCGGTCGTTCCGACCCACGCCGCCGGTGACGGCCCGTCGCCTGACGCTCGATTTCTCCTCGCCAACGGGTCCGTCCGTACGAGTCGATCTCCCGCTCCCGTCCTGAACCGGCCAGCATCCCCGGCCGGGGCCGGGCGCGAGCCGGAACGACGACGACGCCCCTGGGCCGTCAGGCGCGTCGCGGGATCGGGTTCGGACTCCCGGACGCCCGCGACGGCGGACGTAGCAGCGCGGGCAGGTCGCCGAGGGCCGGCAACACGGTTCCGTCCCAGCTCGGGTCGGTGTCCCTGTGCTCCGTGGTCCGGAACACGGTCATGCCGAACGCCGCCGCGCCGGCCAGCTCACCGTCCGCGCCGTCGCCCACGAAGACGCAATCCGCCGGGGCGACGCCCAGCCGCTCGGCGGTCGTCCGGTAGATCGCCGGGTCCGGCTTGGCCAGCCCCACCTCGCAGGAGAAGACCGCCACGTCGAACCGGCGGGCGAGCGGGCTCCGCGGCCACGCCTCCGCGGTCTCCGAGGTGGCGTTGCTGACCAGCGCCAGCGGGTGCCCGTCCGTGCGCAGCGCGTCGAGCACGTCAAGGGTGGCGGCCGAGACGCCGCCCAGCACCCGGCGCGCCAGCGCTCGCCGGTGTTCACCGGCCCGGGTCACCTGCTCCTCGGTGGGCGTGGCGCCGAGGCGACCGGCGAGGATGCGAACGGTCTCCGCCACGTCCCACCGGACCAGCCGGTCACGCCACGTGGCGTGGTAGGCCGCGACCAGGTCCGCCGGCGGCACCCCCACGATGAGCGCCATCTCGCCGATCACCCGGTCCCGCTCGTCGTCCGCACCGTGCACCAGGGTGTGGAAGAGGTCGAACATCACCGGCCGGGCCATGCGCGCATCCTACTGAGAACGCCGGCGCAGCGGTCCGCTCGTCGGACTAGGCGGGCCGGCCAGGCCCCGGCCCGCCCCATCGGCAGGACCGGCACCAGCCGACGCCGAGTGCGCGGCCCGGGCGCGTCCGCAGACCGGGCGCAAGCTCAAGCGCCCAGCACACTGGCGTCGCCGGCGTCGGTCGTGACAGGTACGGGCCGGGACAAAGCGTCGGACGCGTCGGACCGGCATCGCGACTCTTGGGTTGCGGTCAGGACGGGTGGGTAGCTGGCGTCGGTCTATGGCTGCGAGAATCCGCTTAGACGGCCGAGTAGCACGGCCGGCGTTGCCGGGAGGTGGATCAGTCCGTGGACGACAGCTCGCTGGACCTGGACCCGGACGGTCTCCTCCAAGTCGCGCGCGGCGTCGGTGACTTGGCGCACCGGCTGCTTTCGGTCGGCGTCCCCACCGACGAGGAGGCCCTGCTGTCCTGGGCCGACGAGTTGCCTCGCATCGGCACGGAGCTTCATCAGGTCGAGGAACTCCTCCGGGAAGTCGCCCGCTCGGTCACGGCGACCGACGACGAACTGGCGGCGCGGCTCGCCCGGCACGGTGACGCATGACGGACGGACCGGTCTCGTACCCGCGGCTGGTCGCCGAGCCGGCCGGGTCCCGTTCGGACGACGGCGAGCGATGGGCGCAGGCAGCCCGCACGGCGCGGGAAAGCGCCGCCGAGCTGGGCCGGCTGCACCGGCTTCTCGACGGGCACTGGCGCGCCGGACGTAACCGGAATGAGGTCGACGAGCTGCTGCGCCGCTTGACCCGTCGGCTCGACGAAACGCAGCAAGCCTACGCGGCTATCGCCGCAATACTGGCCAATCGCACTCACGAGCTGTCCGAGGCACGTGAGCTGGTACTGCAGGTGGCCGACGAGGCGCGCCTCGTGCGGCTCGTGGTCACGCCGGAGGGCGACGTCATGCCGCGGTCCGGCTCCGGCCCTACGCCGTTGGCGGTGCGCGCCGTCGCGCATCGGCTGACGGACCGCATCGCCGGGGCGTTGGCGCACGCGGCGGCGGCGCAGCGGAGAGCGGCCGAGGAGGTGGCTGCCCTGTCGCCGCCGAGCCCGTGGTGAGGTCGACAGGGGCGAATCAGTTGGGGTCGGACCAGGCGGTCTGGATCAGTTGCTGACCGTCGCGGCGGCGCACGAGCGTGCCGCGGCCGGGCGGCTGCGGGCTCGGCCGCAGGTTGCCGAAGACCGCGCCCTCCTCCCGGTTGCCAGACATCAGCAGGCCCGGAGAATCCAGCTCGCGCAGGCGTTGCAGGACCGGCTCGTACAGTGCCCGGGCCACGCCGCCCACCCGCCGGGTGATGATCAGGTGCAGCCCGATGTCGCGGGCCTGCGGCAGCAATTCGTGCAGGGCGCTGAGCGGGTTGCTGACGCCGGAGGCGACCAGGTCGTAGTCGTCGACCAGGATGTAGAGCTCCGGGCCCTTCCACCAGCTGCGATCCCGCAATTGGGCGGTGGTGACGTCGGGCCCCGGCAGCCGGTTCTGCAACGCGGCTCGGATCGAGCTCAACCCCTGGCTGAACACCTGGCTCGACGGGGCGTAGTCGAGCAGGTGGTCGCCCTCCACCGCGCCCAGCAGGCCCCGCCGGTAGTCCGCGATGACGAGCCGAGCCTGCGTCGGGGTGTACTTGTCCACGATCTGGCGGGCGATCACCCGAAGTAGGTTGGTCTTGCCGCACTCGGCGTCGCCGAAGACCGTCAGGTGCGGCTCGTTGGCGAAATCGAGGTAGACCGGCGCCAGCGCCGACTCGTTGACCGCGATCGGCAGGCCGGGCGCCGGCCGGTCGATGCTCCGGGCGAGCTCGGCGAGCGGCAGTTTGCGTGGCAGCAGCCGCACCTTCGGCGCCGGCCGGCCCGGCCAGTCAGCCGCGACGTGCTCGGCCAGGGCGATCGACGCCTCGCTCAGGCCCTCGATGTCCCGGCGGCCGTCAATCCGCGAGATGGCGGTCAGGAAGTGCAACCTGTCCCGGGTCAGGCCGCGACCCGGGGATTTCTCCGGCACGTTCACCGCCGAGCGGCGGTCGATCTCTGACTCCGCCGGGTCGCCCAGCCGTAGCTCGAGTTTGGTGCCGAGCAGGTCCCGCATGTTGATCCGGATCTCCGCCCAGCGCACCGCGGTCAGCACCACGTGCACACCGAAGCCGAGCCCCCGGCTGGCCAGGTTGGTGATGGTCTGTTCGAGTTCCTCGTACTCCTGGCGGAGCGTGTTCCAGCCGTCCACCACCAGAATGACGTCGCCGAACGGGTCATCGGCGAACTCCCCGGCGGCCCGCCGCCGACGGTAGCTCGCCACCGAGTCGATGCCGTGTTCGGCGAAACGCGCTTCCCGGTCGTCCAGGACGGCCACCACCTCGGCCACCGTGCGACGCACCGCCTCGACGTCCCGCCGGCCGGCCACCCCGGCCATGTGCGGCAACCGCTCTAGACTGCGCAGCGCGCCACCGCCGAAGTCCAGGCAGAAGAACTGCACCTCCCGCGGGGTGTGGGTCAAGGCCAACGACGCCATCAACGACCGCAGCATGGTGCTCTTGCCGCTCAACGCCGTACCGACGATCACCACGTTGCCGCCGGCACCGGCCAGCTCGACCATCATCGGGTCACGACGTTGCTCGTACGGGCGGTCGACCACACCCACCGGGACGGACAATCCGCCCCGCCCCGGCCAGCTCGCGGGGCACAGTCCGAGCCGCGGGTGCACCGCCAGGGGCCCGAGCAGGTCATCCAGGGACGGCGGCTCGACCAGCGGCGGCAGCCACACCTGGTGCGCCGGCCTGCCGCGGCCACGAAGCCGGTCCACCAGGACGTCCAGGACCGTACCGGCGGCCCACCCGTCCCCCGGGGTGGTGTCGGGCGCAGCGCCGTCCTGGACGGGCGGTCGGGACACGTGCGAGGCCCGGAATCGGGTCATTGCCGAGTTGCCGACCTTCAGGTAGCCGTGTCCCGGCGCGTTGGGCAACTCGTACGCATACGGAACGCCGAGCACGATCCGGCTCTCCACCGGTGAGAAGGTCCGCAGACCGATCCGGTACGACAGGTGCGTGTCGAGCCCGCGCAGCTTGCCCTCCTCCAGTCGCTGCGAGGCCAGCAACAGGTGGATCCCCAGCGACCGGCCCAACCGACCGATCATCACGAACAGGTCGATGAAGTCCGGCTTCGCCGCCAACAACTCCGAGAACTCGTCACAGATGATCAACAGGCTCGGCATCGGTTCCAAGGCCTTACCCGCCGCCCGCGCCTGCTCGTAGTCGTGCCGCGACACGTAGTTCCCCGCCGCCCGGAGCACCTCCTGCCGCCGGTTCACCTCACCGGCCAGCGCATCACGCATCCGGTCCACCAGCGGCAACTCGTCCGACAGGTTCGTGATCACCGCACTGGTGTGCGGCAACGCGTCCAACGACGCGAACGTCGCCCCGCCCTTGAAGTCCACCAGGACGAAGTTCAACTCCTCCGACGAGTGCCGCGCCGCCAGCGCGGCGACCACCGTTCGCAGCAGCTCGCTCTTGCCTGAACCGGTGGCACCGATGACCAGACCGTGCGGGCCTACGCCACCCTGGGCCGCCTCCTTCAGATCAAGCAGGACGGGCTGACCGCCCAACTCGAACCCGATGGGCACTCGCAGGTGCTCGGCGCCCAGCGGCGTCGTGGTCCCGGCGAAGGTCATCAGCGCGTGGTAGTCGGCGAAGCCGAGCACCTCCAACGCCTCATCCCTGGTCGCGCCGGCCAGGTGCGCCGCGCCGGCCCTCGGGTGCGGCGCCGGCAGGCCCCACGCTTCCGCGATCATCGAGATCATCGTGGTCGCTCCGTCGGGCACCACCTCGTCGAACTCCGACTCCAGATCCGGGTCGACGTCGGTCACCGTCAACTCCGGCAGCGCGATCCGGAACATCCGCCGACCGTGGATCGCCCAGCCCGGCATGGACAGCGGCAGCCGAGCCGCGTGGTCCGGATCGACCATCGAGTCCGCGGGCCGCGACAGCCGGGTCTCTATCCGCAGCTGCGGTAGCTCGGTCAGCTCCTCGGGGATCGACCGCCAGCTCCGGTCAAGCACCGCGAGGTGGAAGCCGTAGCCCAGGCCCCGGTTCGCCAGCTCGACGACCCGGCTGGTGAAGCCGTCCAGCAGCATCGCGAAGTCCTGCCAGCGGTCCACCACCAGGAACACGTCCGGGTACGGCCCGCCCGGCAGCTGGTGCCGCCGCGCACGCAAACTCGCCGGTGACTCCAGCTCGTGGTCACGGAACAGCCGCTTGCGCCGCAGCACCTCGTCCTCGATCTGGGTCAGCAGCTTGCCCAGCTCTTCGACCTCGTCGTCACCCAGCACCGTCTGCACGTGCGGCAGACGCCGCATCGGTCCCAACCAGTTCCCACCCGATTCCAGGCAGTGGAACACCACTTCGTTGGCGGAGTGGGTGAGCGCGAGACCACCGATGATCGTGCGCATCAGGGTCGTCTTGCCCATCCCGGCCCGTCCCACGATGAGCAGGTGCCCCTCCGAGGACGCCAGGTCCAGCGATACCGGTTCGCCGGAGGGCTGATCGATGCGCTCACTGCGGCCGACTGGCACCTTGAGCAGTCCCCGCTGCCGCCATTCGACCGCGCACAGCTTCACGTCGTCCACGGCCTTCAGTGGGCCGAGCAGGTCCCCCAGCCGGGGGTCCCGCTGGTCCCGCTGCCCACGCGGCCGGTGGTGCCCGTCCCGGGACAGCGCGATGTGCACCTCACTGCTCGCCCGACCGAACTGACACGGCGACTGCTCGGTCGTACGCTTCGGTAGCTCGAGCTGCACGTACCGCCACAGGTCCTCCGGAGTGATCCGGCCCCGTCCGGTCAGGTCGGCCGCCCCGGTGCTCAGGCCCTGGATGATCGTGTCGGTGAACGCGGACCGTTGCCGCAGCGTGGCCGCGGTCGCCGGCTGACCGTCGCCGGCCCGCTCCACCGAGTTGGTGGCGGTGATGACGTACCGGCCGTCGCCGGCCTTCAGCTCCCCGTCCAGGTTGAGCTCCGCCGGCGACTTGGACCGCTCGAACGCGCCGCTGTAGCAGCAGTCCAGCAGGATGATCGAGCTGGCCGCCGGTGACTCGTCGAGCAGCTCGTGGACGAACGACGCCGAGATGGCCGTCGACGACAGGTGCTTCGCCTCGGTGTTGGCGACCGCGAGGTAGAACCGGCCCTTGGGACCCCGACGAATCCCGTGGCCGGAGAAGTAGAGCAGGATCAGGTCTTCCGGGCCGGCGCCGCGCAGCATCATCTCCATGGAGCGCTCGACCGAACTCTTCGACTCGTTCTCCAGCAGAACTGTCCGGTCGAACGCCCCTATGTCCGCGTCTGCGAGCAGGCTCTGCAGGTCGCGGGCCTCCTCGCGTGGGGCGTAGAGGTCAGCCAGCGACTCGTCGATGTAGCGGTCGTTGGCGATGAGCAGTGCCAGTCGCTGTCCCACGGCTCACGCTCCCGCGCCGCCCGAGCGTGGCCGAGGAGCCGGAGGCGGGGTAGCCACCGACTCCCTGGTGGACGGCGGGAGGGCCGGCCCGGACGGGCTGGACGCCTCGATCAGCCGCGCCAACCCGGTGACGAGCGCGGGATCGTCGATCCGCGTGCTCCCGGTGATGACCAGCTCGGTGTCGCCGCGACGGATGCGAATGGACCGCGCCCTGGTGCGCTCGGCGTAGGCGATGGCGATCTGGGCGATGGCCCGCATGGTGGTGGCCGAGAAGAGGCCACCCACCGCCAGCATGCCGAGCTCCCATGCCTGCGGAGATTTGGTTCCGTGCCCCGGGTCCGCCGCGGCGACGGGCGTGACCTGTAGCCGGGTCACTACCCGGAGGTCGTCACCGAGCCCCTGCGTGAGGGCGTCGAGTCGCTCGCCGCCGATCGGTTGCTCCGGTTCGACCACCAACACCAGTTCCGGCATCGTCATCCCTTCACGTTCAGTGTCCACATTCAACACCACCTGGTCGCGGGTGCGGCGTGACCCAGCGACCCATACGCCGCTCCGCAACCGCAAATTCGGCGCGCCGGATGTATGCAGCAGGGGGTTCACCGCCGTCGCCGGTATCGGGCTGGTCCTGGCCCTCGTTCGCGCCCGGTCATGAGCGACCGCGCGCGGATCGCCGCGTGATGCGGTCCGGGGCAAGGCCACCGTGCCTCTCGTCCCGGCTCGGGCCCACGGCGGCGGCTCACCGCGGGACGAACGAGAACTGCCTGTCTGTGCCGCGGTTCAGCGGAATGCCGATCCTGATGCGGCGAGCGGTTTCCCCGCGGCTGATGCCCAGTTCCCTGGGCGATGAGCCGTTCGGGGCGAAGGGGCACGGGGTCGTCGATGATGGCCGAGCCCTGGACGGGCCAGGGGCATTCGGGAGGGGACGGGGCGAGCGGTTCCCAGCAGGAGTCCCACCCCAGGGCGAACCGGTTGCGCCGGGCGACCAGCGGGTCGAGAAGGATCGGATCCGGGGACCGGACCGGGACGCGATCGTAGGCGGTGACCTTGCCGGTCCGGTCGCGGCGAACGCAGGCGACCAGAAGCCAGAGGTCGAGTAGATGGCGGTTGGCCTTGACGCGGAACGTCTCGTCGGCGAGGCCGGGATGGCAGTGGACGCAGCGGAACGCGAGCAGCGGTAGGCGCGTGCGCCGAACGGCCCAGGACACGATATGAGGACGCGTAGACATGATCTCTCTGAAGACCTGACGGAAGGCATGGGAGAAGAGCCGACGGTGACGTCGGCGACCGATGCACGGGGAAGGTGTCAGGTCTACCGAGCAGGCGGGGTCACGCGGGGTGAAGTCCTCTCCTGCCTGGACCGGCGAAGAAGATCCATTGACAAGGTGGAGCGGGACGGGCTCGCGGAACCACCCATTTACGTCCAGGTGCCGAGCAGCAAGGGGCGGGTTCGCGCCAGGGACCCGTCCTCGCCACGCCGGCGCTCGCATCGCGGCTAGATGAAGATGCTGCCTAGCTGTCGAACCAGACAACAAGCCGTACGTTGTCGTCGCCATGCCGCTCGGCAAGATCGCGTATGGTGTCCAGCAACGCACGCAGCTGCGGGTCGGCACGCAGCATGTCGCCGGGAGAAAGGCGCTTCACCCGCCACATTCGGTCAATGGCACGCCATTCAGTGCCCTCCGGGTAGCTGCTGCCCCGCGGATCAGCCTGCTCACCGGCCACCGCGCGCCAGACTCGACCCTGGTGGCCGGCCTTACCCATGAACCGCGGCCCTTGGCTCGTCAGCTCGTACTCATGGATCCGATCGTCCACACGAGGGGCTCGCGCGCTCCAATCGATGCGCGCCAGCTGCGTCCATGCCACCCAGGTGTGACCGTTCGCTGTCGGCAGGCTGGAGACCGAGCAGTTCCGCGCTGGCGTCCTCCGGCAAGCCACGGCCGGGCCCGACAGGCTCGAACCCGGCGTAGTTGCGGACGCCGAACAGCAGCCCGAAGGCGTCGTAGTGGCGAGGTAGCGCATCCAGACTGACATCGGCCAGCCTCCAGGATGAACCCGGACCGTCCGGCCGGATCTCCACCCCACCAGCGATATCGGTACCCAGGTCAGCCCGCCCTTGCAGCCAAGATGGCACGAACCGCGCGCAGCGTAGAGGCATCCCACAGCTCGGCCACGCGATGACCATACGCAAGGCCCGATCGAGCGCGCGTCTACCCAGAGGTCAGCTGTTGCGCCAGCCGGTCCAGGCCCCCCTTGATCAGCTGGCCGTACTCGTCGTCGCCCAGCGCGCCGATCCCCGCCTGCGCACGCCGGAGGTGCTCGCGGGCACGGTCGAGATCGCCGAGCTTGCGGTAGCACTCAGCCAGGTTGAGGTGCAACGACGGATACAAACCGGCCACCGACATCGGCACCCCCGCCTGTGCAACCCGGGCGTCGGTGAGCACGTCGGCCGCCGCCAGCGCTCGCTGATCCCAGAGCAACTCCTGGTGGACGTCGTCCTGCACGTCGGCCATCGAATGCGCGAGGACGCAAACGTGCAAAGGATCGCCTCGCTCCCCGCCGATCTCGTCCCAGATCTGTGCAAACAAGTCGCGCGCAGCCTCACGCTGGCCTTGATGATGATGCAACTGCACCCCGTGGTTGATGCGGGCCAGCGTCACGTCGGTGATCATCGGCTGCTCCTGCGCGGCTCGTGTCGCGACGACGGCATGGATCGTCCTTCTCCGCACGTCTCACCCGGGCTATGCGGTTTCGCGCTGGCGCGACAACGCTTTCGTCGAACCGTCGTTCATGCCGAGCTCGGCGGGATAGCTGTCGAAGCGCTTCAGGTCGAACTTGCGTACCGCCGTGGCCCACGGGTTGTGGGTGGCCATGTGGACGAGGTGCTCGAAGTGGGACAGGTACGTCTCGCCGCGCCGGGCGCGCTCGGCGAGGATGTAGGGCTCCAGGACACGCCAGGCCTGCCGGGAGCGGTAGCTGACCGTACCCATCAGGAGCCGCGGATCGACCGCCACGAAAGCCAGCATCTGGCCCAGACCGTTGTAGTACAGCGACAGCCGGACCACCTGGTGGCGGGCCTCGGCCGGCAGCGCGCTGACGCTGACATCCGGTGGTGGGTATCGGGCGGTCAGCTCGTTGAGGACGAAGTCCTCGGCGCGGAGGAACTCATCGCTGGATCGGTCTCGGGTCAGCAGCTCGATCGCGACGAGGGTCTGGTTGGCGGTCTGCGCCGAGCGCAGTTGGCGTAACGCGAATACGACCGTCACGACAACCGCAATCGCAGAGCCGCACGCCGCCACGACATTTGCCAGGTCGGATATCACAAGGCCTGAGGTTAGTGGGTCGAGGCGAGCGGCGGCCGCGTCCGACAGGCCCGGCGGGTGACGCGCGGTCCATGTCAGTCGCGGCGTCGAGGTGCCGGCCGGTGCCCCCGGTTCGGGTCGTGCCTTCGGAGGGAGTCCTCGGTTTCGGCGGCGAGTCGTTGTAGCAGCCAGGCGGTTGCGGCCCGCACCTCGCTGGCGGCTCCGAGCGGAGTCTCGACCGGCGGACCGGTCTGGGCGTCGACCTGGTGGCCGCCACAGCCGGTGGAGTCGGAGTCACACCTGAGGGAGATCGTGGTGTGCACCTGCCATGGCGGTCCAGGGCGGTGGTACGGCATGCTCCCTGCCGGGGCGCACAGAACGTCCACCCAGATCCGATCTGATCCACCCTCGCCCGCCAGTACCGTGACCGGGAACTCCGGTTCGGGCCCGAGCCGCTGGTAGCGGAAGCGGTTCAGCGGAACCCCCCAGAGCTGAGCGTCGGGTCGTGCACCCAGCCTCTGCCCCAACCGGAAGAGGGCCTCGTCGGCGGCCTGCAGTACCTGACGAACGAAGTCGTGTTCCGTCCGATCTGCCGGGGTGGGGAACAGCCAACCGACCTCGCCCAGCGGCAGCGGGATGTCCCGGAAGGAGGCCACGGCTCAGTCTGTGTTGCCGCACCTTCCCACGTCCACCCGCGTTGCCCCCCAACCGCTGTGACGGCATCGACGTGGAGGGCCCGGCGCAGGTGACCGCTGCGCCGGGGCGTTCACCTTCGTCGCCGGTATCGGGCCGGCCCTGACGTTCGTTCGCGCCCGGTCATGAGCGACCGCGCGCGGACCGCCGCGTGCTGCAGTCCGGGACAAGGCCACCTCGCCGCTCGCTCCGGCTCCGGCCCACAGCGGCGGCTCACCGCAGGACGAACGAGAAGTCCCTGGGAGTTCCGCGGTTCAGCGGAACGCTGATCTTGATGCGGCAAGCGATTCACCCACGGCTGATGTCCAGCCCCCTGAGCGACGAGCCGTTCGGGGCGAAGGGGCGCGGGGTCGTCGACGATGACCGAGCCCGGGACGGGCCAGGGACTGTCGGAAGGGCGCGAGGCGAGCAGTTCCGAGCCGGTGTCCCACTCCAGGGCGAACCGGTTGCGCCGGGCGATCAGCGGGTCGAGAAGGATCAGATCCAGGTACCGGACCGGGACGTGATCGTGGGCGGTGACTTCGCCGGTGCTGGCGAGGTCGGCTTGGCAGTGGACGCTGCGGAACGCGAGCAGGGGAAGGCGCGAGCGCCGAGCAGTCCAGGACAGCACGATGTGAGGACGCGTAGACATGATCTCTCTAAGACCTGACGGAAGGCACGGGAAAGGAGCCGACGGCGACGTCGGCGACCGATGCACGGGGAAGGTGTCAGGTCTAAAGAGCAGGCGGCGTCACGCGGGGTGAGGTCCTCTCGTGCGTTGCAAGGAAGTAGATCCAGCTACAAGGTAGGGCGGGACGGGCAGCCGGACCACCCAATATCGTCCGGAGCCGAGCGCCGAGGGAAGTGAACCCGGCTCTGGAAGACTGACCGGCATGGCTGATCTGGGCGACCCGAAGGCTGCGCTGCACCACTACCTCCAGGCGACTCGCGATGACCTGATCTGGAAGCTCGACGGGCTGAGCGAACGCGAGGCCAGACTGCCCCGCACCGCGACCGGCAACAACCTGCTGGGTGTCCTCAAGCACTGCCTCAACGTCGAAGCCGGCTACTTCGGGCCCACGTTCGGGCGCGAGTTCCCGACACCTGAGGACCTGGTCCCCATGCAGGCGTACGAGGAGGACCCGCAGGCAGACTGGTACGCGCGGGAGGACGAGACCAAGGATGGGCTGATCGACCTGTATCGCCGTGTGGGGATGTTCGCGGACGAGACGATCGCGCAGCTACCCCTCGACGCGCCCGGGCAGGTGCCGTGGTGGCGGCCAGGCGGGCAGGACGTGACGCTGCACAGGATCATCATCCACGTGACCTGCGACCTCGCCCGCCACGCCGGTCACGCCGACATCATGCGCGAGCAACACGACGGAGCGGTCGGCTGGCAGCGGAAGAACACCAACATCCCCAACGACATCGACTGGCCGGCGTACGTCACCAAGCTGACGAAGATCGCTGACCGATTCGGATAGCCGGCTCGGTCCGTCGACACAGTCGGTGAGGTGAGCATCTGTTCGGTGCGATCGCGAGCTGGGCTCTGCCGCCCTTGGTCACATCCTGCGACGCCACGTCGGCGGCAGATCCGTGTGGGTTGCCCGGCCATGCCTCGACCTCGCGCACCTCTCGCCTGGACAACCAGGCAGCCAACCGCGGGATGCCGTCAGCTACGGAAGGTGGTGCGGTACGCCTGTGGCGTCACCCCGCTGAGTCGCTTGAACTGGGCGCGGAAGTGCGCCGGCGACATGAAGCCGACCAGGTGGGCGATCCGGTCGACGCCGTGCTCGGTGCTCTCCAGGAGTTCCTGTGCCCGGCGAATGCGCACGGCGGTGACCCACTGCATCGGGGTGCGGCCGGTCTCCTCGTGGAAGCGGCGGTTGAGCGTGCGCACGCTGAGCCCGGCCCGGGTGGCCACGTCGGCCAGAGTCAGTTTCTCGAAGGCATGGGACTCCAGCCACTCGAGGACCGCGCCGAGGCCGATCTCGCCGGCGCCCGCGCCGGGGCGCACGATGAACTGTGCCTGCCCGCCGTCGCGGTGCAGTGGTGCCACAGCCTGCCGTGACGCGTCGGCGGCGACTGCGGCGCCGTAGTCGCGGCGGACGAGGTGTAGGCACATGTCCACCCCGGCGGTCGCCCCGGCCGAGGTGATGAACTGACCGGCGTCGACGTACAGCACCTCGGGGTCCACCTGCACGGCCGGGAAGGCCGCCTGCAACTGCTCGGCGGCAGCCCAGTGGGTGGTGGCCCGCCGGTGGTCAAGCAGCCCGGCGGCGGCGAGGGTGAAGGCGCCCACGCAGATCGAGGCGATGCGGGTACCGGCGGCCGCGGCGGCCCGTAGCGCGTCCAGTGCCGCGGTCGGCACCGACGCGGCCGGGTCGTACCGCCCGGGCACGATCACGGTGTCGGCGTCCGCGAGCGCGTCGAGGCTGTGGTCGACGGCCAGACGCAGCGGGCCGGCGTCGACCACCGGCTCGCTGCCGCAGACCAGTGTCCGGTAGCCGGCCTGGCCGCCCGGCAGCCGCACCCGGCCGAGCACGTCGATCGGCGTGGCCAGATCGAACGCGATCGTGCCCGGAAGCGCCAGGACGAACACGGTATGCATCGCGACGGTCCTCGGATCGAGGGAGGTGGCAAGAAGCAGTTGGACGATGACAATCCTGCCACTGGTCGGGTCGACCGGCGAAGCCGAGGATCGGTGGCATGTTGGTGCAGATCGTGTTGTTCGACGGGTTCGACCCGCTCGATGTCATCGCGCCCTTCGAGGTCCTCGCGGCCGGCGGCGACGCGACCGGCGGCGCCCTGGCGGTGGAGCTCGTCGCCGCTGACGGCCCTCGGGAGGTGGTCGGCGGCACCCGCGGCCTGACACTGCGGGCGACCGCGCGGCTGGACCCGAACCGGCCGGGCTACGTCGTCGTACCCGGTGCGAGCGGGCCCACGACCGGGGACCCCGACCAGGGCGCGGTGACGATCCCCGTGCTGCTGGCCCGGTTCGCCGAGTCGGCGGCGCCGCTGCTGCTCGCCGCCCTGCGCAACCCCGACTTGACGGTCGCCACCGTCTGCGGCGGGGCGCTCACCCTGGCGATGGCGGGCCTGATAGAGGGCCGCCACGCGGTGACCCACCGGCTCGGCATGGACGTGCTCGACGCGACGGGCGTGCACGCGGTGCCGGCCCGGGTCGTCGACGACGGCGACCTGATCAGCGCGGGTGGTGTCACGTCCGGCCTGGACCTCGGGCTGCACATCCTGGAACGCGAGTTCGGTCCGCGAGTCGCGCACGCCGTCGAAACCCTGTTCGAGTACGAGCGGCGCGGCATCGTCTGGCGCAACGCCGGCCGCGTGCCCGTCACGATCTGAAGGAAGCTGTCATGCACCCCATCCTCGGCACCTGGGACGTGAGCCTGAAGACCCCGATCGGCACGCTGAGCGCCGTCTACGTCTTCAGCGACGTTGCCGGCGGGCTCGCCGGCACCGCGTCGACGACGTCGGAGACCGTACCGTTGGCCGCGCTCGCCTGCGACGGCCCCCGAGTGACCTGGCGACAGTCCGTGACCCGACCGATGCGGCTCCACCTCGACTTCGACGTGCTCGTGCACGGGGGAACCCTGACCGGCCACTCCCGCGCCGGGCGGCTGCCCCGCACCACGGTCACCGGCACCCGCCGCGAAAATCCGGAAGGCTGAGCTTCCTACCGGGCACAAGACGCACGGGACATCACCACCGCGGCCTCCGGGCATCGCTACGATCGGGCACCGCTGCCCCGCCCGTCGTGACGCGCGGTGACACCCGGTTGGCGGCAGATCCGGACGACGGCTCCGCTGACGATTCGCCCGATCCGCCCCGTACGACGCACGAACGGTGCCACGATGCCGGCAGGGCGTGCCGGCGGTGGTCGCCCCAGCCGAGAGGGGTCCACGTGAGCACCGTCCCGCCGGGCACGCCCGCTGGGCCGACCTGGCCATCGCCCGGATCTCGCCGACGCGCGGCGCTCCTACCCGGAGCTGTTCGGCTGGACCGGGCGGATCACGCCGGCAGCCGAGGCGGGCGGCTCGGCACGCGGATCGTGGCGGGTTGATGCCGTCATCCCGCCGACAGTTGCCCGAGCAGAGGAAGCGAAGCGGAAGCCATGACAGACATCCCACCGGGGGCACCCGCCTGGGTCGACCTGATCACCACCGACCTCGCCGGCGCGGCGCGCTTCTACGCGCCCTTGTTCGGCTGGGCCGTCGCCGAAGCGGACCGGCAACCCGCGGCTGACGGGCACCTCGTCTTCCATCAGCAGGGCAAACCCGTGGCCGGCGCCGGGCTGGGCGCCGGCCCGCAACGGCCGCCCGCCTGGCTGCCCTACCTGTCGACCGACGACGCCGAGGGGGCCTGCCAGCGGGTGACCGCCGCCGGCGGCCGGATCCTGACCGAGCCCTTCGACATCCCCGGCTCCCGGCGGACGGCGCTGGTCGCCGACCCGGCCGGGGCGTCGTTCGGGGTCTGGCAGTCGCTCGGCATGCCGGGGGCCGAGGTGTTCGACGTACCCGGCTCGCTGACCTGGCCCGAGCTGACCACGCGGGAGTCGGACCGGGCCAAGGAGTTCTACGGGTCGGTGTTCGGCTGGACGGCGGACGACCAACCGATGGGCCCGATCACCTACACCACCTGGCAGCTGGACGGTCGTCCCGTCGCCGGGATGATGCCCATGATCGGCGAAGACTGGGGTGACCTCCCGTCCCACTGGATGGTCTACTTCGCGGTCACCGACACCGACCGGGTCGTCGCCGAGGCGCTCCGGATGGGCGCGACCCTCGCCGTCCAGCCGACAGACCTGACGCGGGGCCGGTTCGCCGTGCTCACCGACCCGCAGGGAGCGTTCTTCTCGGTCCTCGGGACCACACCACCCTGACCGTACGGGGATCAAGGCCGTACCGGCACCACCAGCGGCCGGTGCTCGCCGTCGACGACAATCTCCGGATCACCTCGCAGCGCAGCGCCGGCCGCCGCCGACACCAGCGCCGGCGCCTCCACCATCCCCCGGGCAAGCCATCGCCAAGGCATGTCAAGAAACGTCGCCGTTGTACTTGATCATCGCGCAGCGCCGAAAAGCATCGATTCCGGGCAGCGCCGCTTCGTGTTGCATCGCGGCTGCCAGCTCGCGTCCGATCTCCGCGCCGGGTAGCTCTCGGTACCCAAGTTTCCGGTAGTAGGGACCGTTCCAGGGCACATCGCGGAACGTCGTCAGGGTCGTCGCCGGCCGATCGTTGCGCCTGCCCCAAAGTTCGAGGTGCGATATAAGCCGGCGGCCGATGCCCCGCCGTGCGTGAGTGGGAGCTACCGATACCTGCTCTACGTGGGCATTACCGTCCAGCACCCTTGCCACGATGTAGCCGGCAATCTTCCCGTCTTCCTCGGCAACCCAGACCAGCCCTTGCCGCTGACTTCGACCCAGGGCCTGCTGATCGGGAACATGGTCGGCCACCTCGGACATGCCAACCGAGTGGAAGAGCTCGCCGGCCTGGACCTCGAGCAGAGCCACGTCGTCGAGCTCCGACTGTCTTGCCGAACGGATCAGCGGGGAAGCCACAGCCTCACCCTCCATCAGCGCGAAGAGGTCCTGCAACCGGGATTTCCGGACGCTCGGACCCGGATGAAGCTGGTCACCGACGGTGACGAGCTCAGCGACGCCTTCGGGTCCCTGTCGGCGGCTCCAGGACGGTTCAGCACGATGGGGTTCAGCGGGATATGCCGCGACCGCTGCGGCAAGGTCGGCGCGACGGCCAGCACCCGAGGCGTACACGGGAGGCCGTGGTGCCCTCTGCGAGCTCGATTCGCCGGACTGCTGTCGGCCGGCGACGACTACTGCGGCTTGTCTGGTGACGGAAGGAGCGGTCCCAGGCGGGCGAGTGGAGACAGAACCATCAGCACGGGTGACAGCATCATGCCGGCGGCCGTGACCAGGAGCGCCGCCCGCATTCCCCAGTGTTCGGCGAGAAGGCCGCCGAGCAGCGAGCCGACTGGCGTCAGACCCATGCCGGCGAAGGTGATCGTCGCGGCGACGCGGCCCTGCATCGCGTCCGGGGTGACGGCCTGCCGGACGGCCATGATGGCGACGTTGACCAGTTGGCCGAAGGCCCCGAACACGAGGTTGATCGCGATCAGCGCCGGAATGGTGGCCACGGAGGCGCCGTGCAGCGCGGGCACACACAGCATCACGCCGTCACCGATGACCGCCGCTCCGACGAGTGTCGCGCCGTAACCGAGGCGGCGCGGGAGCCGGGCGGCGAGCAGGGAGCCCACGAGCGCCCCCGGTCCCGTCGCGGCGAGCGCCAGTCCGATGGCGGTACCGGACAGGTGCAGTTCCCGGGGCAAGAAGAGCAGGTAGGTGGTCATCATGGCCGCGAAGGACAACTGGAATGCGGCCGAGGCGAGGCACACGGTACGGAGCAAGGCATCGCCGGCCACGAAGCGGAGGCCCTCGTGGATCCGAAGCCAGACCCGTTGGGGCCCGCCCGGTTGCGCGGGGATCGACTCGCGGTGACGGACACGGGAGATGCCCAGGAACGACACCACGAAGAACAGGGCGCTGGCTGCGGCGGCGATCGGCGCCGACAGCAGGGACGTCATCGTCCCGCCGAGGGCGGGACCGCCGATCTGGGCCGCGGACCGGCTTGCCTCGATCGCGCTGTTGCCCTGCAGCAGCTGATCGCGTTTCACCAGGCGTACGAGGGAGGCTTGGTAGGCGACGTCGAAGAACACCGACAGGGCCCCGACGGCGAAGGCGACGGCCAGCAGTACCGGCATGTCGAGGCCGCCCACAAGGGCCGCCACGGCGGCTCCGCCCAGCGCCAGGGCCCGGCCGAGGTCCGCCACGACCATGACCGTGCGGGTCCGCCACTTGTCCACCCACACGCCCACGAACAGCGCGAGCAGCAACTGCGGTGCCTGCCCCACCGCGCGCAGGACGCCCAGTTGATCCGCGCCGACGTCGAGTGTCAGGACGGCGATCAGCGGCAGGATCACCAGGCTCGAATGCTCGCCCACCTGTGAGGCCGTCTGGCCGGCCCAAAGGCTGCGGAAGTCGGAGTTGCGCCACAGGTTCTGCGTAACGGATCGGGCGGAATCGGAGACGGCGGAGTAACGGGACGGCACAGGGACCCCTTGGGTTGCTGCGGGCAAGGCGCACCGACCGCCGTACGGCCAATCTGCTGGCGGTGCAGGTGGGAAAGGCTCGCCGTGCCGCGCGATTCAGGGGCAGCACGCGATGACAGGCCGATCTCGGCCTAGGACGTCAACGCGCGCTCGGACGACCGGGCATGTCTCAGCTCCTCGTGGGTCACTCGCCGCGCCACAGTAGCCGCCGGCGGTTCAGCAGGAAAGGCGATTAGGAGCCCCGGCCGCACAGCCAGCGCTCAGCGGAGTGTGCCGAGGTCGATGGCCTCGGCCATCGCGCGGTAGCCCGCGTCCGACGGGTGCAGATGGTCGCCCGAGTCGTACGCCGGGAGGATCCTCTGCGGGTCGGCCGGGTCACGCACCACCGCGTCGAAGTCGACGACGGCGTCGAAGTCGTCGCTCGTGCGGATGAACTCGTTCACGGCCTGCCGCACCGTGTCGCGTTCCTCGGTGTAGGAGCGCCATCCCTTCATCGGCGTGATGGTTCCGACGACGATCCGCAGGCCCTGTGCGTGCGCCTGGGCGGCGATCTGCCGCAGGGCGAGTTTCAGGATGTCCGGGTCGGGGCGTTCGAGGTTGAGGATGTCGTTGACGCCCTCGAGCATGATGACCGTGCGCGCTCCGGACGTGGTCAGCATGTCCCGGGGCAGGCGTGCGAAGGCGTTCGGGCCCCCGATCCCGGTTCCCGTGCTGCTGTCCAGGATCCGGTTGCCGCTGATGCCGCTGTTGACCACGCCGAGCTTGGTCGGTCCCGGCTCGGCGGCGAGCCGGTCGGCGAGGGCGTCGGGCCACCGCAGGTTGGCATTGACGGTCGACTTGTCCCCATCGGTGATCGAGTCGCCGAAGGTCACCACCGTGCCGCGCGCGGTGGAGGACCGGACGTCCACGGCTGTCACGTAGTACCAGGCCGTCGTCGGCTGGGTGAACGCGGTGCCATGCTCGTCCGCCGCGTGGTCGCCGTCCGAGGAGATGAACGACGTCTGGTACGAGCGCGGATGTTCCGTCACCGGGCCGGACGGCTCCGGGGTGTAGACGGTCACCAGCAGGTCCCCGTCCGCGGGCACGGCGAGGGAGACCGGGTCGCTGAGCACCTCACCGCCGGCCGGGATGGTCACCGATGGCGCACCGCCGAAGGTCAGCTCACGCATGGTGCCGGTGACCGCGTCCGGCGCGTCGGGTCGGCTCGCGACCGCCAGGGTCGTTCGTCCCATCAGGACCGGTGCCGTCCCGAGCGCGTTGGACAGGCGCACGCGAGCCGTGTCACCACCCACGCTGGTGTGCACCAGGTTGCGGATCGAGTGGTTCGGCAGGCCCTGGTCGGCACCGGGCGTCGTCCGCGCCATGGCCGTCTGCCAGGTGCCGACCCAGCGGCCGGGCCGGCCGGCGTCGAGCTTGTCCAGGTCGACGACCGCCGCCATCGCCTGGTAACCGGCGTCCTTCGGGTGCAGGTGGTCGCCGGAGTCGTACTCCGCCCGCAACCGGTTCGGCAGCGCGGGGTCCCGCAGCGCGACGTCGAAGTCGGCCACCGCGTCGAACGCGCCGCCGTCGCGGATGAAGTCGTTGACCGCCTGCCGTACGCCTTCCAGCTCCTCGGTGTAGTTGCTCGACCCGCCGAACGGCGTGAGCGTGCCACCGGTGACCCGCAGCCCCTTCGCCTTGGCCTGAGCCGCTAGCTGGCCCAGCGCCGCGATGATTTGCGACGGCTCGTGGTGCTGCGGCTGGCCGCCGATGTCGTTGATTCCCAACATGACGATCACGGAACGTACGCCGGTCGCGGTCAGGACATCGCGGTCCAACCGGGACAGCGCGTTGGGGTTCCAGGTGCTGTTGAGCAACCGGTTCGAGCTGATGCCGGCGTTGAGCACGCCGAGCCGCGTCTTCCCGGGCTCGGCGATCAGCCGGTCGGCCAGGTAGTCCGGCCAGCGGTGGTTCGCGTTCCGTGTCGAGTTGTTCCCGTCGGTGATCGAGTCGCCGAGCGTGACCACCGCGCCCTCGGCGCGTCCCAGGACGTCCACGCCGCTCACGTACGGCCAGAAGGTGATCGTCTCGGTGAACGCCGCGCCGGACTCCTCGGCCGCGTGATCACCGTTCTGCGACAGGTACGAGGTCTGGTTGGCCACCTGGTGATAGGTCACCGGCCCGGACGCCACCGGGGTGTACACGCTGACCAGGAGGTCGCCGTCCTCCGGAACGGCGAGGGAGATCGGGTCGCTCAGCACCTCGCCGCCGGCCGGGATGGTCACCGATGGTGTGCCGCCGAAGGTGAGCGCGCGCATCGTGCCCGCGATCGCGTCCGGCGCGTCGGGCGCATCGGCGACCGCGACCGTCACCGCGTCCATCCGCACCGCCGCCGTGCCGAGCACGTTGGTCAGCGCGACCCGCACACCCGAGCCACCGACGCTGGTGTGCACGACGTTGCGGATGGTCCGGTCCGCGTATCCGGTGGGGAGGTTGGGCACGGTGCCGGAGGCCGAGGCCGACCAGGTGCCGACCCAGTCGCCCGGTGGCGCCGTCGACGGGGCGTCCTGGCGTGGCGCCGTCGAGGGGGCGTCCTGGCCGGCGGCGGGGGCCGGGCTCGCCAGGCCGAGCACCAGCGCGAGCACGGCACCGGCTGTCTGCGTCATTCTCCGGTGGTAGGACATGGGACCTCCTCGCGGTCGTCAACGAGTTTGCTCCCCAGGCCGGTTGCGGTCAACAGGTGTCAGCTTCGCCGTCCGATTGCGACCCAGCCCCGTTCGCCACGTGGATCACGAGCGCGGGCAGAAATCCATGCCAGTAGCTGCTTCTGCGGACTCACGCTGGAATTTGAGGCGTTGCGCCCCCTCTTCGCCGCCATGCCAGGGATGTCGAACCGCTCAGGTCGTGGCGGTTGACCAGCCTCGGGCGGGACCACCCTGGTCGGCACGACGCGCGAGGGGCTTGCGACTCTCGACGTCGGACGTAGGATGTCCGACATCTTCGCGTGACGAGAGTTGGGCGGTGCGGGCGAAGCCGCGGACGATCCGCGAGCGCCACACGTACGACAACCGGCAGCTCGGCTCCACCTGCCGGTCGACACGAGCCGCCCCAGCGGTGACCAGTGGAGGTAGGGAACATGACGAGACCAAGACACCGTCGGCTGTGGTCCACCGTGGCGATCGCGGCGATGGCTGCCGCCTTGCTCACCAGCGGCACCGCGCACGCCGCCGAGCCGCACCACGAGGAACGGGCGGTCTACACCGCGAACACGGACGGGTATTTCTGCTTCCGGATCCCGGCGATCGTGAAGGCCACCAACGGGGACCTGCTGGCGTTCGCCGAGGGCCGGGTCACCAACTGCGACGACCGGGGCAACATCGATCTGGTGCTGAAGCGGTCCCACGACGGCGGTCGCACCTGGGGGCCGCTGCAGGTCGTCTCGCGCGGCAGCGGAGACACGCACGGCAACCCGATGCCGATCGTGGACGAACGGACCGGCCGCGTCGTACTCTTCACGACCCACAACCCGGGCACCGGAAGCGGTGGCCGCGATCCGTACCTGCAGATCAGCGATGACTACGGAGCGACCTGGAGCGCGCCGCGGAAGATGACCGAGCTGATGCGGCCAGAGTGGACCGCGTGGTACGCCACCGGTCCGGTGCACGCCATCCAACTCAAACGCGGCCCGCACACCGGGCGGCTGGTGATGAGCGCCAACCACGAGTCGTTCGCACCGGACGGGCGGCGCGTCGCCGGCGTCCACCTCGGGTACAGCGACGACGGAGGCGAGACCTGGCAGCTCGGCGCCAGCGCCGGTGGCGCCGCCGACGACATCTTCGTCAACGAGTCGACGCTGGTGGAGCTGACCGACGGACGGATCTACGTCAACGTGCGGGAAGCCGGCACGGCCGAGGGCACCCGGGCGTACGCGATCTCCAGCGACGGCGGCGAAAACTACGACGCGCCGTTCCAGATGGCGCCCGAGCTGACGATGCCGGTCGTGCAGGGCGCGTTGCTGCGGCTCACCGCCACCGACGAGGGTGACGACCGGAACCGCATCCTGTTCTCCGGACCGGCCAATCCCGGCAAGCGCGAGGCCCTGACGATCCGGTCCTCGTACGACGAGGCCCGGACCTGGGAGCCCTGGCAGGAAGGCAAGGTCATCAGCTGGGGCCCGGGCGGGTACTCCGACCTGGTCAAGATCGAGACCGATCCGGTCGCGGGCCCCGTGGCCGGGGTGCTGTACGAGGGTGGCGAGGCCGCCCTGTACGAGGTGATCCAGTTCGTCAGGTTCAACGAGGCGTACCTCGACACTCCGAACGGCTCGCCGCCGGACCTACCGCCGCCACCGCAGCCGGGACCGACGACCCCGGACGCGGCACCGCGGTACGACAACACCGCCTACGTGCGCGGCAACGCGACGTTGACCGCGGGGCGGTACGGCACCGGGCTCGCGCTCGACGGCGTCGACGACCACGTGGAGGTGCCGTACAACCCGGACGTCGACCTCGAGGACAGCCAGTTCACGATCATGACCTGGTTCCGATACAGCGAGACGACCGGCAACATCGTGATCTGGTGGTTCCACCAGGTGGGCACGGGAGCGGCGCAGATCTGGCTGCGGGCGGAACCCGCGAGCAACCGCATCCGGGGTGTCGTCGGCACCGGCCAGGGCGACGCGAACATCACCATCGCGGGCGCGTACAACGACGGGCTCTGGCACCACGTCGCCATGCAACGCACGGCCACCCGGGTCAGGGTCCTCATCGACGGTGCCACCGTGGCCGACCTGGCCGCCCCCCGCGGTTCGGTGACCACGGGCAAGGAGTTCGGCATCCACAGCATCTTCCTCGGCCGACGGGTCGACGGCCTGAACAACCCGTTCCGCGGCACCCTCGACGAGTTCCGCATCTACGGCCGCGCCCTCACCGACGAGGAGTTGCGGGTTGTCCGGGAACGCAACGTCCCGATCGCCGGCCAGCTCCGGCTCCGCCTCCCCTTCACGACCATCAACCACTGCGGTGGCCGCGGCGTCGGGGCCCCGGCCCCGGTCGACTGAGGCTCGACCGGCACGGTGCTGGAGGGGCTGGGATGACGGCCGTCGGCCGTCATCCCAGCCCCGCTCGGCCCAGCGCCTCGGTCAGCACGCGACCCCGACTCGGCACCGTGTAGTCGCGGTGATGGGCGGCATTCTGCGCTACCCGAGGAACTCGGTTTCACGCCGGTCGGTCCGGGAGGGAGGATGGTGCCGATGACTGACGAGGACGTGGCGTGGTACGAGCGGCTGCTCGAAACGAAGCCGGATCTGGTCGACTTCGCAACTTGCTGGACGGTCGTCCAGCCGTTGACCAAGCCGGTCACCGTGCCCGAGGCGGCCCGCCGGCTCGGCGGGAACCCGGCCGACATCGAGGAACGAGCCGGGTGGGACTTCGAGGAACCCGACGGGACGGCGCACCTGCACCAGGTGGGGCCCGCCGTGGTCATGGTCCAGACCGCGGGTTGCGAGGGCGTGCGCGACGAGGCTCTGCGATGGTTGTCCGACGGTGCCGCGGTGCACAGCTCGTGGTGGGGCGCCGCCAACGGGCGCAGTTTCCTCTGCTACGCCGCCTTCGGCCGGGTGCTCACCCGGCTGGAAAGCCTCGACGACGACCAGCCCACCGGCGAGCAACCCACGGCCCTCGACGAGGATCGCGACCCGCTGCGCGACGACCTGGACTATCCCGCCCAGCTGGCGTTCGTCGAGCGGCGCACCGGCATCCGGCTGGACCCCTCCTGGTTGGACCAGCCACACCCGACGGTGGTGCTGCGCACACCGATCCCGGACGACCCACGCCCACCGGGCATGTTCGGCGCGGCGGATCCGGACCTGGCGGCCATGCTGCTGCTGGCCGGCGAGTCGACGCAGCGCGCCGCGCTGCGCTGGGTGCTCGACATGCTCGCGGATGAGCAGGACCTGCGTGGCGAGCCTGCGGTCGGCGCGGTCCTCGACGCGTTGCCGCAAGGCTGGCCCGCCGGCGACGACCTGTCACACCAGCTGCACGGGCTGCAGGTCCGGCTGACGCAGGAGGTCAACGCCAGCCCCGGAGGGTCGCCGGAGCGCTGGCGACGGTATTACCGCATGCGCGCGGGCGAAGCGTTCGCGGCGACGGTAGCCCGTTCCCGTGGCCGGTCGGACCCACCGGACACCCTGTGGTTTGCCCAGCAGGCGTTTCAGCAGCGGTGGCCAGCCATCCGCGCGGAACTGTGGCGGCGGGCGCGGCCTCCCCGGTAACGGCCGTTCGCACGACAAGCCGGGTCACCGCGACCGAGAGTGATAGTCGGTAGGTGCACGAGGCTAAGGAGACCCGGCATGACGATCCAGCGGATGGACAACGTCCTGATCGTTGTCGACGACCTTGACGCTGTTGTGGCGTTCTTCGTCGAACTTGGCATGGAGTTGGAGGGCAGGGCGCCAGTCGAGGGACGTTGGGTCGAGCGTGTCATCGGGATCGATGACGTCCGACAGGATGTCGCGATGCTGCGGACCCCGGACGGCCACGGCCGGATCGAGCTGGCGATGTTCCACACGCCGAAGGCGATCAGCGCCGAGCCGAAGGATGCGCCGGCGAACACGCTGGGCATCCGTCGCATCATGTTCGCCGTCGACGACATCGAGGACGTCGTTGCCCGCCTGCGTACCCACGGCGCCGAACTCGTCGGCGAGCTGGCGCAGTACGAGGACAGCTACCGGCTCTGCTACGTCCGTGGCCCGGAGGGCATCGTCGTCGGGCTGGCCGAACAGCTCAGCTGAGGTCGGCTTGGTTGATCATTGAGCGGTGATGAACCCTGCTGCTCTGACTGCCGACCTCGGTGCGTTCTCGTTGGCCGTTCCGCCGCTGTTTGCCGCGCTGGCTCCGGCGCGGAACATCCTCATCGCCGGAGCGGGCGGGGGCTTCGACGTGTACGCCGGGCTGCCGTTGGCGTTCACCCTGTGGCGCGGCGGCGCCCAGGTGCATCTGGCCAGCCTGTCCTTCTCCGAGCTCGAGTTGATCGACCAGGAGGCGTGGGTAGCGGAGCACGTCGCGGCGGTGCGGCCCGGCACCACCAGCCCGGACTGGTACTTCCCCGAACGGACGCTCGCCCGGTGGCTGGCGGCTCAGGAGCTGCCGTCGACCGTGTACGCCTTTCCGCCGCTCGGTGTCCAACCGCTTCGGGCGGCGTACCGGCACCTGGTCGAACAACTCAACATCGATGCGGTCGTGCTGGTCGACGGCGGCACCGACGTCCTGCTGCGCGGCGACGAAAGCGATCTCGGCACCCCGGTGGAGGACATCACCAGCCTGGCCGCCGTGCGCGGGCTGGACGTGCCGGTCAAGCTGGTGACCAGTCTCGGCTTCGGCATCGACGCGTACGACGGCGTCAACCACGTCCAGGTGCTGGAGAACCTCGCCGCCCTCGACCGCGACGGCGGCTACCTCGGCGCCCTGTCCATCCCCGGTTCCAGCCGGGAGGCGGCGCTGTACCGCGATGCTGTCGCCGACGCCCTGGCCGCCACCCCGAACCGGCCGAGCATCGTCCAGGGACAGATCGCCGCCGCCACCAGCGGCGCGTTCGGAGACGTCCGGTTCAGCCGGCGCACCGGAGACGGGGACCTGTTCGTCAACCCGCTGATGGCGATCTACTTCACCGTCGACCTCGACAAACTCGCCGCCCGATGCCTGTACCTTGACCGCATCGAGAACACGGTCGGCAGGCGACAGGTCATCACGCGCATCCACGCGTTCCGCGACGAACTCCTCAACGCACGCGTCCCCCGCGCGTTCCCCCACTGAACGCCCGCGGCCAGCCCGCCGACGCGCACCTCCCACCGCGGCTGCCCCCAATGCCCTCCGGGCCGACACCACCGTCGTCCACCTGCTCATCGACGGCGTCCGACTCAAAACCGTCCCTCACGGCTGTGCTACCCATTGACGCAGTCGGGACGGATTCGGGAGGCTGTCTCGATGCCTGCCGCGTACGCCCACAGTGACCAGTTCCGTGGTGCCCACATCCACCTCTGCGATCTTGCCGGCCTTGAGATTCGCGATTGCGAGGTCAGCGGCCTGAAGATCGTGGACTGCTACGGGGGCGACGTCTACCTCGGTGGCGCCTTCGAGCGTCTCGTTGTTAACGACGTCGACGTGACTGCCTACGTCGAGGCCGAGCTCGACCGGCAGCATCCCACGCGGGTGCTGGCGCGTGACGCCGCGTCCCCCGTCGACTACCGGACTGCTTGGGATGCCATCGAGACGCAGTGGGAGGCGACGCTCGACCGCGCCAGACTGCTGCCCGAGGCCAAGCTGCACGAGCAGGTCAACGGCGAGTGGTCGTTCGTCGAGACCCAACGGCACCTGCTGATGGCCGGCGATGCCTGGCTTGGTAACGCCGTGCTCGAGGAGGATGCGCCGTATCACCGGTTGGGCCTTCCGCACGGCGGGATGCCGCCCGACACAGCGGCGAAGCTCGGCCTCACCCTCGACGCCACCCCGACGCTCGACGAGGTACTCGCGCCGCGGCTCGCCCGCATGGCCACGATGCGGCGTGTCGTCGACGGGCTGACCGAGACCGAGCTCGATCGGGTGTGTGGTCGCAAGCCGGCGGACCCATATCCAGACCAGGAGTACGTCGTGCGCCGCTGCCTCACGGTGGTGCTCAAGGAAGAGGCCGAGCATCACCGTTACGCGGTACGCGACCTCGCCGTGCTTGAGGCCGGTGCCTGAACAGGTCAGAGCGTTTGCCCCGACTACTTGGCGTTGCAATGTGGAAGGCCCTCGGCATACTAACGTCAACCGGACCGAACGGCCCCTGACCTGCGCTGGGCTTTGCCGTCGATCGTCATCGTTGGTCGCCGTTGGTTCACCTCAGACGGCCTGTAGACGGCATGATCTTGAAATTCCCTCGGCGTTGCCGGGATGGCCGCTTATCCCCCAGAGATTGGCAGCCGGGTTCCGTTCGGCGCGCACCGCTGATCGGTGGTCCGGTACCGCTCTGACGTCTACCGCAGGCCTCGCCGGGGCTGAGAAGGCTCTCATGCCGTCTCTCCTGCTGTCGTTCCGGCCAAAGGGGCGTCGGGGTAAGTGGGCGGTCGGAGAGCGTGTGCGTGCACCGACCAGGCGAGCGGAAGTGCGACCAGGACCACTGCCTGGATCGCGAGCAACGCCGCGACGATGCCCCAACGGTCTGCCACCAGGCCGACCCCCACGGCGACGAGCGCGTACAGCACGCTGCCGAGCAGCGACCCGAGCGAACCCATCGTCGCGCGTTCCCGATCGGTGAACTCGCGCTGCAGCAACGTCTGCTGGGCGATCGTCGACATGCCGTAGGCCGGTGACCCAAGCAGCACGGGCGAAAATACCGTCGGCTTGACCAGCGCCACGAAGTTCGCCACGTTGTCGAACAGCTCACCGAACAGCAAAGTGCGGGCCGCGCCCACCCGGCCGATCACCCAACCACTGACGCGGAAACCGACGAAGGCCACGCCATGGCCGAAGGTGCGCCACAGGCCCAGCGCCCAGAGCGGCCACAGCCCTGCCACGAAAACAGGCGACAACTGAGCCGCGCTTTCGCTGCTGTAACGAAGCGCCGACACCAGAGTCATCCGGCGGAGCACCGGATTACGGCGGAGGCCGCGCAGGGCCGATCCGAGATGCACCAGCACGTTCGATTCCAGCGGGCCGTGCACCCGCGGTTCCCGGACCCGCAAGGCGACGAGCACGCACAGCACCTGCGGCACGACCGACAGCACGACCACCGCACGCAGCGACCACGCGCCGGCGACCACGCCACCTATGGCTGCCGCCAGCGCGAGCGCGAGCTGGAACATCGAGTTCACACGGCCCGAGTGCCGGGGGAACTCCTCCTCCCGGTCGGCTCCGAGCAGAGTGTCGTACAGAAGCGCGTCGTTGTTGCCGCTCCACAGTGAGGTCGCCAATCCCTCCAGCACAACAGCTGCCAGGAGGAGGCCGTAGCCGGAAGCGCCGGCGTACCCGAGGTGGGCGGCCACCATGACGACGGCACCGGCGATCATCGTGCCGCGACGCCCGAGCCGGTCGGCGAGCACGCCGGTGGGGACTTCGAACGCCGCGGAGGACAGCATTTTCAGCGCCAGCAGGCTTGCGGCGGCTGTGTACGAGCCGGTGACCTGCGCGAAGTAGATGACCATGATTGGCCCGTACATGCGGAAGTCGCCGAGGAAGTTGAACCAGCCCAGCAGGCGAACGTTGCGGCTGACGGTCTCATCAGCATGGTGTGGAGCAGCCGGAGCTGACCTGAGCCGTCGAGTTCTCCTCCCGAACGGGGAAGTGATCAGGCGTTGGAGAAAGACAAGGACACGGTGAATCGAGGAACGATGAGCGGACACAGCAGAGCTCCCGGAAAGGCGAACGGAGACGCCGAAAAGCGCCAAGGGCCGGTGACACGTGTCACCTCGCCCCGGCGACCGGGATGTGGGCTGAGTTCGCTACACGCGCGGCGTTACAAGCCTGCGACTGCGGTCACCAAGGGGCGAATGGAAGCTCCAACCGATGACTTAGACATCAGTGCTCCTCAATTCCCAGGCGGACGGTTCCGCAACAGCTCCAACCCTAGCGACTCAAGTTCTACGTGTCCGTCGATTTATTGACCTGCATCTGCTGGCTCCGCCTGGACGAACGTCCTCACCCACCGGCCACGGCTCACGGCTCACGGCTATCCGGTCGCATGGAGGACCAGTTCCACGTCGCCGACTCGGCGCTCGGCGCCGCCGTAGTGACGGCGGTCGCCGCGATCGCGCCCACGCTGATCGCGCCTGGTCAGGCCAGCAATGGAGCCAACGGACCGGCGCCCGGATCGCGCCGATCGTGCTCGCCCTGGAGCCATCCCCTCGGCCTTCGTCCGCACCTTGTGGAGCAGGTGGGGGCTGCCCGGTCAAGGTGGAGCACACCACCGTCTGAACGACCTTGACCGGGCAGCCCCCACCTGCTCGGCTCTGCCCGGACGACGGTTGACGGGATGGCGCCACCATCCCAGAGCGCCTGAGCGCCCCGCCGGAGGCACTGCCCGTGTCTCGACGTACTGAAGCCCCGGATCTGCCATCGACCATGGCGGCCCGAGGCTTCGTCGTATGTCGCGCCGCCGGCGGGCTAACACCGGCGCGCTGGCGGCCGAAGGCCAGAGGCGCGGCGGCGGGCCATCGGCCCGGTCCAGGTTCGGCGGCGCGAGGGGCCCGCGACGCGGGCCGCCTTGATCCCGTACAGAAATTCCTCACAGGAGACGAGACCACTAGGGTGTCCCGTCACGGGACATGCTTGACACCAGCGTCCCACCAGATGCTTGACATGATCGATATTCGGCTTCCTCATCGCGTGATGGTTGCGGGCATCGCGAGCTGGGGAGGCCGGGATTGGCGCTGGTGGAGTTGTCGATCGTGGAGCAGCGGTATCGGGCGGTCCTCGCGGTGCAGGCCGGAGAACCCGTGGTGGAAGTGGCAGCCCGGACCGGGGTGTCGAGACAGACGATCCATTCCTGGCTCGCCCGTTATGCCGAGGTGGGGCTGGCCGGGTTGGAAGACCGGTCCCGCCGGCCGCAGGGGTGTGCTCATCAGGCGTCGGCGGAGGTGGAGGCGTTGGTGTGTGAGCTGCGTCGGCATCATCCGCGGTGGGGCTCTCGGCGGATCGCGTTCGAGTTGGGCAGGCGTGGCTGTCCGGATCCGGTGCCGTCGCGGATGACGGTGTATCGGATCCTGGTCCGCCACGGCTTGATCGACCCGGCCAAGCGTCGTCGGGGTCGGAAGGACTATGTGCGCTGGCAGCGGGCTCGGCCAATGGAGTTATGGCAGATTGACATCGTCGGCGGGATCATGCTCGCCGACGGCACCGAGGCCAAGGTCGTCACGGGCGTGGACGACCACTCCCGGTTCTGCGTCATCGCCCAGGTCGTCAGGCGGGCCACCGGCCGGGCCGTCTGCTTGGCCTTCGCCGATGCGCTGCAGCGGTTCGGGGTGCCAGAAGAGGTGCGGACTGACAACGGGAAGCAGTTCACCGACCGGTTCGGCAAGGGCGGGGAGGTCATGTTCGACCGGATCTGCCGGGAGAACGGCATCATTCACCGGCTCACCCAACCGGCGTCGCCGACCACGACCGGGAAGGTGGAACGGTTCCACCAGACCCTGCGCCGGGAACTCCTCGACGAGGTGCCGGTCTGGCCCGACCTGGACACCGTCCAGGCCGCCGTGGACGCCTTCCGGCACGAATACAACACCGACCGGCCGCACCAATCCCTGGACATGGACTTCCCCGCCGACCGGTTCACCCCCGTCCCGGAGCAGGTGGTGCCAGTGAAGCTGCCTGCCAGGCTCAATCAGCCCGTCGACCAGGCTCTGGTCTCACCACCGGTCCCGGCGCCGATGCCGGTGCTGCCGGGGGCGGTGGAGTTCGACCGGGTAGTGCCACCGTCAGGGAACCTGCAGGTGGCGGGAAAGCAGTTCTGGCCTGGCCCTGCCCGCTCTGGCGTGACGGTGACGTTCTGGGCGGACACCGACGTCATCCACCTCCTCACCGGCGGCACCCGGATCAAGTCTGTGCGTTCACACCTGTCCGCAGCCGACCTCGCCGGCCTGCTCCGGCAGGGCGGGCGACCAGCTGGTGAACCGCCTCTGCCCCAGGCACCACCCGGTGACGCGGTCGAGGTCGACCGGACCATCAACCGCGGCGGCCATGTATCTCTGGGTCAGCACATCGTCCTGGCCGCCGAGATCCTCGGCGGGCAACGCGTCGGCATCCGCATCGAGGACAAGACCTTGAGCTTCTTCGACCTCGACACCCGGCAGCTGCTGCGCACCAGACCCAACCCCCTCACCGCTGCCGAGGTGGCACGGCGGCGGGGCGCCCGGCCCGCCGGACCGCCCCCACAACCGTCGACCGGACCGGTGCAGGTGCAGCGCCGCGCCTCCAACAGCGGCGTCGTGATGGTGGTCGGGCAGAAAGTCGCCCTCGGCCGCGTGCATGCTGGCAAAACCGTCACCATCAATGTCACCGAGACCGAACTGGCCATCGCCTGCGACGACGGCATGCGCACCGTGCGACGCACCACCGACCAACCCGTGCGGAATCTGAAAGCCAGCCGGCCGCGCAAGGTCGCCCAGCTAACCGCCGTGCCACCTCGACCGAGACGTCCTGCGGAGCACGACCAATGACGCATTGCGCCTCGACGAGGTCAGCCGCCGGTAGTAACCACTCCGAAGCGGCACCCGGCAATGGCTTCCACCCGTGCCAACAGCGGCGGATGCAGCTCATCCGCGTAGGGCCCGGTGATGGTGATCTCGACGGTCGGTGCACGTCGGACATCGCAACCGCGGGCGGGCACCATCTCCAGCAACCAGAACTGGATTCGCCTGGCCTGTCCCTCGTCCAGGCTTACGGCCGGATCCTCGGCCACGAGACGGATCATACGGTAACCATGCCACGTTGGGCTCGATACGAGGCCCAGAGCCGAGCCCGGCAAACCCTAGAACCTAGGTCAACCGTCAAGCATGTCCTGGGACGCATCCGTCAAGCATGTGGTGGGACTAGACAACGAGACCACTAGGGAGACCACTAGCTTGATCTTTAACCTGTGCGGCGTGGACGGGGATTGACGGACTTCGTCTTCTTCGCAGCCGGTGTCTTGGCGTTCGTGGTGGTCGCGGTGTGGACGTCGTGACGCGGGGTGGGGTGGTTGTTGCGGCGGCCGGGTGGCCGCCCTGGTCCTGGCCGGGAGGGTTTGGGTGCACCGGCCGGGCAGGCGGCCTTCGCGCGCAGGTGCCGAAACCCTCGCCGGACGCGGGCGGGCGACAGACGCTGCGGTGGTGCTGGTTTCTCCCAGGGGCGGCGCAGGTCGGTGGCGAGGGCGCGGGCCAGGCGGAGTTGGGTGTAGGCGGCGAGGATCATCCAGGTCCATCGGTCGGCGGCCTGTGGCGTGCGGATCTTCGGGCAGGTCCAGCCGAGGGTCTGTTTGAACAGGCGGAACGTGTGTTCGATGTCGAAGCGGCGCAGGAACGTCTGCCAGAGCCGGTCGACGTCGCCCGGGGTGGCGTCGACGCCGGACCACCACAGCCACACCGGCTTCGGGGTCGCGCCGCTGGGCAGGTGATCGACCTCCAAACGGATGACGGTTCCCTCGATGACCGGCAGCACCTTCGCCGAGTCGATCCAGGCGGATCGGTGGGTCAACCGTGGGTGCAACCGGTCCCAGGCTCGGGCCCGCGCCGTGCCGTAGAGACGGGTATCGGCAACGGTGGCTGCGTCCGGTTCATCCCACGTGACGGGATCACCGAAGACGAACTCGCCGCCGTGCCTGCGCGGTCGGCCGATCGTCCCGGCCTGCCGAGGCGGCACCGCCCGGCGTAGTACCCGGTCTGAACGCATCCGAGCGAGGATCTGCACGGGCAGGTCACGAAGGAGGAACGCAAGTCGGGGCGCGTCGTAGCCGGCGTCGGCCACGACCAGGATCTCCAGGTCACCGGCCTGCCACTGCCCGGCCGCGATCAGACGCCCCACGATGTCCCGCAGCTGCCCAGCGGTGACCGTGGCCGCGTCATCACCAGGCGCCAGCCGCACCGCGTCCAACGGCGCGGTCCACGAGCTTCGGCCCGATTCCAGAGCCACGACCATCGAATACGGCCAGCCCGGGATCATGATGGTCTGATCCTTGCCACGACCGTAGGTGTGACACAGGATCCGCTGCGGTGAGGTATGCGCGTCCGGCCGCAACCAACAGGTGATGTCGACCGCCAGGACCAGACGCCCATCAGCCGCCCGCGGCAACGGCACCGCCGCGAGGGACGTCCGCAACCGATCGATATCCAGCCGGCCGCAGGCGAGGGCGTCATACAACGCCCCGTGGCCCCGACGGTGCTCACCCACCAGCGACAACTCCACCAACGACCGGACCGGCCCGTCGGCGCACAACACCGCGTCCGTCAGGTCGAACAACGCGTCAGCCCGAGCAGTCAAGCAGTCGTAGAACTCTCGCCGGAACCCCGCCAACTCCCCGACAGCATCAGCCGGACCACGGTCATGCACACTGATCACCAGAACAGCCCTTGGTCATAGATGTTCTTCCCTAGACAAGAAGATCATCGACCAAGGGCTGTTTCCGTGATCGGTCAGGGTCCCTACAGGACCCTCGGAGGTTAAAGATCAAGCTAGGGCCTGTTTCAGAAGTTGATCGACGAGTTCGGCTGCGTCGATGATCTTCTGGTGGGGGGAAGGTGGTCAGCAATCCGTTCGCGGTCAAGACGATCCGGCCACCGAAGTACCAAGCGCCGAAGGTGGTCCCATGGCCGAACGACTTACGCGCCCGCTTCCGCGCCGCCGTCGCCGACCGATACCGGGTCACCGTCGACCTGGGCGCCGGCTGCGGCCTCCGACAGGGTGAAATCTTTGGCGTCAGCCCGGACGACGTCGACCACGCCCGGCCCGTCCTGCACGTCACCCGTCAGGTCAAGCTCGTCCGGGGACGCCTGATCTTCGCGCCGCCCAAGGGCGGCAAGGTCCGGGATGTTCCGCTGCCTGACTCAGTGGCGCGCCGGCTCGCCGAGCACGCCAAGCGGTACCCGCCGGTCGACATCACCCTTCCGTGGGGCACCTCGACCGGCGAACCGCGGACCGTGCCGCTCTACCTCACAACCCCGGCCGGAACGGCGCTGAGCCGGACGGCCTTCAACTCGGGCGTCTGGAAGCGCGCCATCCGGGCGACCGGCGTCCCCGACAACCGGCACAACGGCATGCATGTGCTCCGGCACACCTACGCCTCGGTCCTGCTGGACGCCGGCGAAAGCGTCAAAGCCCTTTCGGCGTACCTCGGGCACTCCGACCCCGGCTTCACCCTCCGGATCTACACGCACCTGCTGCCGACCAGCGAGGACCGCACCCGCCGCGCGATCGACCACGCCTTCGCCGACGATCCGCAGACGCCGGACGGCCTGGAGACGGCATGATCATGCAAATCACGGCCATTCCGGGCGCTCCGCCGCAGGTCAGAGCACCTGCGGCGATCACTTGGCGTTGAAGTAGCTCGCCTCGGGGTGGTGCACCACGATCGCGTCGGTGGCCTGCTCCGGCATCAGCTGGAACTCCTCCGACAGCTGCACGCCGATCCGCTCGGCGCCGAGCAGGTCCACGATCTTGGCCCGGTCCTCCAGGTCGGGGCAGGCCGGATAGCCGAACGCGTACCGGCAGCCGCGGTAGTCGGTGCGCAGCAGGCCGGCCAGGTCCGCCGGGTCGTCGTCGGCCACGGTACGGCCGCCGGGCAGGGTCAGCTCGCCGCGGACCCGCCGGTGCCAGTACTCCGCGAGGGCCTCGGTGAGCTGCACGGAGAGCCCGTGCACCTCCAGGTAGTCGCGGTACTCGTTGCGGGCGAACAGCTTCGCGGTGTACTCGCTGATCGGCTGGCCCACGGTGACCAGCTGCAACGCCACCACGTCCAGCTCGTCGCCGCGCGGGCGGAAGAAGTCGGCCAGGCACAGCCGCCGCTCCTGCCGCTGCCGCGGGAAGGAGAACCGGGCCCGTTCGCTCTGCCCGTTCTCGTCCAGCACCACCAGGTCGTTGCCCTCGCTGTACGCGGGGAAGTACCCGTACACCACGGCCGCCTCGAGGATCTGGTCGGAGATCAGGCGGTCCAGCCAGTACCGCAGCCGCGGCCGCCCCTCGGTCTCCACCAGCTCCTCGTACGACGGCCCCTGTCCGCCGCGGGAGCCGCGCAGCCCCCACTGCCCGAGGAAGGTGGCCCGCTCGTCGAGCAGCGACGCGTAGTCCGCGAGGGGCACGCCCTTGACCACCCGGGTGCCGAAGAACGGCGGGGCGGGGACCTCCACGTCCCGGGCCACGTCTGAGCGGACCGAGGCGTCGTCCAGTTCGGGCAGCGACTCGGTGACCATTGCCCGCTGCCGTTCCCGGCGGGCCCGCCGCGCCGCCAGGGCCGCCTCCCGCTCCGGGTCGACCACCGGCGCGCCGCCGCGCTTGGCGGTCATCACCCGGTCCATCAGGGACAGCCCCTCGAACGCGTCCCGCGCGTAGTGCACCTGCCCGGGGAACATCGACCGCAGGTCGTCCTCGACGTACGCGCGGGTCAGCGCCGCACCGCCGAGCAGGACCGGCCACCGGTCCGCGACCCCGCGACTGGCCATCTCGGCCAGGTTCTCCTTCATGATGACCGTGCTCTTGACCAGCAGCCCGGACATGCCGATCGCGTCGGCGCGGTGCTCCTCGGCGGCGTCGAGGATGGCGTTGATCGGCTGCTTGATGCCGATGTTCACCACCTCGTAGCCGTTGTTGGACAGGATGATGTCCACCAGGTTCTTGCCGATGTCGTGCACGTCGCCGCGCACGGTGGCCAGCACGATGCGTCCCTTGCCGCCGTCCTCGACGGTCTCCATGTGCGGTTCCAGGTACGCCACGGCGGTCTTCATGACCTCGGCGGACTGGAGCACGAACGGCAGCTGCATCTGGCCGGAGCCGAACAGCTCGCCGACGACCTTCATCCCGTCGAGCAGGATGTCGTTGATGATGGACAGCGGCGAGCGCCCGTCCGCCATCGCCGTGTCCAGGTCGGCCTCCAGGCCGTTGCGCTCACCGTCGATGATCCGCCGCTTGAGCCGCTCGTCCAGCGGCAGCGCGGCCAGCTCCTCGGCCCGCCCGGCCCGCGCCGAGGCGGCGTCGACCCCCTCGAACAGCTCGATGAAGCGCTGCACCGGGTCGTACCCCTCGCGGCGCCGGTCGTAGACCAGGTCCAGAGCCGCCTCGCGCTGCTCCTCGGGGATCTTCGACATCGGCAGGATCTTGCTGGCGTGCACGATCGCCGAGGTCAGCCCGGCCTGCACGCACTCGTGCAGGAAGACCGAGTTGAGCACCTGCCGGGCGGCGGGGTTGAGGCCGAAGGAGATGTTCGAGATGCCGAGGGTGAAGTTGACCCCCGGGTAGCGCCGAGCGATCTCCCGGATCGCCTCGATGGTCTCGATGCCGTCGCGGCGGGTCTCCTCCTGGCCGGTGGCGATCGGGAAGGTCAGCGCGTCGATCAGGATGTCCGAACGGTCCAGCCCCCAGCGCCCGGTGAGGTCCTCGATCAGGCGCACCGCGACGCGGACCTTCCAGTCCCGGGTGCGGGCCTGCCCCTCCTCGTCGATGAGCAGCGCCACCACGGCCGCGCCGTGCTCCTTGACCACCGGCATCACCCGGGCGTACCGGGAGTCCGGGCCGTCGCCGTCCTCGAAGTTCACCGAGTTGACCACGCAGCGGCCGCCGAGCATCTCCAACCCGGCCTCGATGACTCCCGGTTCGGTCGAGTCGAGCATGATCGGCAGGGTGGACGCGGTCGCGAACCGGCCGGCCAGCTCGCGCATGTCCCGGGTGCCGTCGCGGCCGACGTAGTCCACGCAGAGGTCCAGCAGGTGCGAGCCGTCCCGGGCCTGGCTGCGGGCGATCTCCACGCAGGCCCGCCAGTCCTCGGCCAGCATCGCCTCGCGGAACGCCTTCGAGCCGTTGGCGTTCGTCCGCTCCCCCACCATCAGCACCGAGGCGTCCTGGGCGAACGGCACCGGGTGGTAGACCGAGGAGACGCCGGGCTCGTGCTGCGGCGTACGCGGCGCGGCGGTGGTGCCGTGCAGCCGCTCAGCCAGCACCCGGATGTGCTCCGGGGTCGTGCCGCAGCAACCGCCGACCAGCGAGACGCCGTACTCGGTGACGAAGCGCTCCAACGCGTCGGCCAACTCCACCGGGGTGAGCGGGAAGTACGCCCCGTCGGCCGTGAGCACGGGCAGGCCGGCGTTCGGCATCACCGACAGCGGGGTCCGCGAGTGCTGGGACAGGTAGCGCAGGTGCTCGCCCATCTCGGCGGGGCCGGTCGAGCAGTTCAGCCCGATCAGATCCACGCCCAGCGGCTCGATCGCGGCGAGGGCCGCCCCGATCTCGCTGCCCACCAGCATCGTGCCGGTGGTCTCCACGGCGACGTGGCAGATGATCGGCACCACCCGGTCGAGCTCGGCCATCGCCCGCTGCGACCCGACGATGGCCGCCTTCACCTGGAGCAGGTCCTGGCAGGTCTCCACGATCAGCGCGTCCGCGCCGCCCTCGATCAGGCCGGCCGCGTTCTCCTGGTACGCGTCCCGCAGGTCCGCGTAGCCGGCGTGGCCGAGGGTGGGCAGCTTGGTGCCGGGGCCGATCGATCCGAGCACGAACCGGGGGCGCTCGGGCGTGCTGTGCGCGTCGGCGGCCTCCCGGGCGATCCGCGCGCCGGCCTCGGACAGCTCGCGGATCCGGTGCGGGATGTCGTACTCGCCGAGGTTCGGCAGGTTGGCGCCGAACGTGTTGGTCTCGACCAGGTCCGCGCCGGCGGCCAGGTACGCCTCGTGCACGCCCCGCACCACGTCCGGCCGGGTCACGTTGAGGATCTCGTTGCAGCCCTCGAGGCCCTCGAAGTCGTCCAGGGTGAGGTCGGCGGCCTGCAACATCGTGCCCATCGCCCCGTCGGCGATGAGGATCCGATCGGCCAGCACGTCGAGCAACGAAGTCCGCACGGGTTCAGGTTAGTGCGGCGTCCGCCGTACGGTTCGCGCCCGGCGCGGCTTCCCACATTGTGTCAGCGGGATCACCATGTCCGGTTCGACCCCCTCTGCCGGGTTGTCCCGGGGGCCGACCGGCGCGGCCGACGGGCCGCATCCCGGGCCGGGACGTAGGCTGACGGACGTGAAGGACTACAGGGACGCCACCGCGCACCAGGGACGGACGACCGGGGCCGGCCCCGTCTCCGCCCGTCACGAGCAGGGTGAGGTGACGGCGTGACCGAGTTCGACGGGCTGCCGGTGCTGCGGTCCCCGGTGGCGATCGCCGCGTTCGAGGGCTGGAACGACGCCGCGGACGCGTCCACCGCGGCCGTCGAGCATCTGGAGCAGGTCTGGCAGGCCCGGCAGGTCGCCGAGCTGGACCCGGAGGACTTCTACGACTTCCAGGTCAGCCGGCCGACCATCACGATGGCCGAGGGCGAGACCCGCCGGGTCGAGTGGCCGACCACCCGGTTCATGGTCGCCAGCCCGGAGGGCACCGACCGGGACGTGGTGCTGATCCGGGGCATCGAGCCGAGCATGCGCTGGCGCACCTTCTGCGAGCAGGTTCTGGAGATCTGCCACAGCCTGGAGGTCGAACGGGTGGTGCTGCTGGGCGCGCTGCTGGCCGACGTGCCGTACACCCGGCCGCTGCCGATCAGCGGCAGCGCGTCCGACGCCAAGGCCGCCGAGCGCTACCAGCTCACGCCCACCCGCTACGACGGCCCGACCGGCATCGTGGGGGTGCTGCACGACGCGTGCGCCCGCGCGGAGGTGGACGCGGTGTCGTTCTGGGTGCACGTGCCGCACTACGCGAACAACCCGCCCTGCCCCAAGGCCACCCTGGCCCTGCTGCACCGGGTCGAGGACGTGCTCGACCTGCCGGTGCCGATGGCCGACCTGGCCGAGGAGGCCGCCGAGTGGGAGCAGCGGGTGCGCAACGCCGCCGAGCAGGACGCGGAGCTCGGCGAGTACGTCCGCGAGTTGGAGGAGCGGGTCGGCGACGCCGGCATCACCCCGCTGACCGGTGACGAGATCGCCCAGGAGTTCGAGAAGTACCTGCGCCGCCGGGGCGGGTCGGCCGGCCCCACCGCCGGCTCCTGGTAGCCACTCCCCCTGTCGCAGCGCGGGCCCCGGACGGAAATCTCGTCCGGGGCCCGCTTTCTGTCGTCCGCGTGTCGGGGTGGTGCCGGGCACCCCGCCTAGGGCATCCTAGGAACCTAGATGTGATCAAGGAGGCGGGCGTGCAGATCAATCCGGGTGCCGCCGAGTTCCCGCACCGGCAGATCGCCGCGCAGCTCAAGGCCCAGGTGCGCCGTGGCGACTGGGGGCCGGGCGAGCGGCTGCCGTCCATCCCGGCCATCGCCGAGATGTTCGGCGTCGCGAAGCAGACCGTGCAGCGCGCCGTCGACCAGCTGCGGGTCGAGGGCATCCTGATCACCAAGCCCGGCTCCGGTACGTACGTGCGGGGCACCCGGCGCCGGCTCAACCGCCTCTCCCGCGGGCGGTACGGGGGCTTCCGCGGCTACCACACCGACCTCGCCGCCCGGTACCGGCAGCAGCTCGTCTCCGTCGGCCGGGCGCCCGCGCCCCCCGAGGTGGCCGACGCGTTCGGCGTGCCCGACGGCACCGACCTGCTCTGCCGCCGCCACCTGGTACGCACCGACGACTCCCCCGTCGAGGTGGGTGCCTCCTGGTTCCTGCCCGCGGACACCGCCGGCACGTCCCTCGAACGGGCCGAGGCGTTCGGGCGGCCGCTCTACCAGGAGGCCGAGGAGGCGACCGGCCGCCGGTACGTCTCGGCCACCGACACGATCAGCGCCCGGCAGCCCAGCCGGGAGGAGGCGGAGACGCTGCAGATCCGCCCGGACACGCCGGTGCTGCACCTGCTGCACGTCGCCTACGACGGCGCGCACAAGCCGATCGAGGTCGCCCAGGCGACCTGGCCCGGCCCGATGACCACCCTCACCGAGGAGTACCAGGTCCCCGCCCCGGCCGCCGACCCGGACCCCGACCCCGGTCTCGTCCTGGGCTGAGCGGGTCGGCCGGTCGCGGCGGGTCCACCGGGGGTCTCCGGTGGACCCGCGCTCCCGTGTGTCAGCCGCGCCGGTCGGCTCAGACCGAGGAGAGGGCCGACACGGCGGTGTCGGGGGCCGGGCTGAGGATCCGGCCCAGCCAGTCGGTGCGGGTCCGACGCGCGGCGGCCGAGACCCGCGCCGCCGGGTAGAGCGCGTCGAAGCCGTGGAAGCCGCCCGCCCAGACGTGCAGTTCCGCCTGGCCGCCGGCGGCCCAGATCCGGCTGGCGTACTCGACGTCCTCGTCGCGGAAGACCTCGGCCGTGCCGGCGTCGATGTAGGTGGTCGGCAGGCCGGAGAGGTCGTCGGCGACCGCCGGTGAGACGTAGCCGGGAACGTCCGCGTCGGCGAGGTCACCGAGAACCGCCCGCCACCCGAACTGGTTCATCTCCCCGGTCCAGACACCGGGTCCGGTCGCGTACTGCCGGCTGGAGGTGGTGCGGTAGCGGTGGTCCAGCATCGGGCAGATCAGCACCTGGGCGGCGATCGCGGGACCGCCCCGGTCGCGGGCCAGCAGGGTGAGCCCGGCGGCGAGCCCACCGCCGGCGCTCGCGCCGGCAACGACGATGCGGGTGGGGTCGACGCCCAGCTCGTCCGCGTGCGCGGCGACCCAGAGCAGGCCCTGGTAGCAGTCCTCGACCAGGGTCGTGCCGGTGGCCTCCGGCGCGAGCCGGTAGTCGACGGTCACCACGACGGCCTGGAACAGGTCGAGCCACTCCAGCGGTATGTCGATGTTCGAGAGGCGGTCGCCCATCACCATGCCGCCGCCGTGGATCCAGTAGACGCACGGGGCAGCCGTGCCCCGATCGGTCCCGGCCGGACTGAAGATCGACAGCGGGATCGGTACGCCGTCCGGGCCGGCGACGGTGACCTCGCGTCGGTCGACCGCGCGACCCTCGAGGAGGGTGTCGACCGGTGTCGGCGGGAGTTGGCGCAGGTGCGCGAGGACCTCGGGGTCGAGCTGGGACATGAGGGGCAGGTCGGCGAGCAGGGCGCGCAGCTCGGGATCGATGTCGGGCCGGGTCATGGCGGGTTCCTTCCGGTGGGGTGGGCGAGGGAGCGGCGGTCTCAGAAGGTGGCCTTGCCGCCGACGGGCAGCTCGTCGGCGTACCGGGAGTCGCCGCTGAGCAGCGGCTGGAGCTTCGCGACGAGCGCCTGCGCCTCCTCGCCGGCGAAGAAGCGGCGGTGGGCCTCCTCGCTGGTCCAGCCCTCGGTGACGTGGAGGACGTCGCGGTCGCTCGCCGAGCGGCCGACCAGGAAGACGACGCAGTCCTCGTGCGACAGGGACGGCGCGTCCAGCAGGAGCGCGACCACCTCGTCGCCCTTTCCGGGTCGCGCGGTCATGGTGGCGTGGAATCCGTGGGTGACGGGCATGGGCTGCGGTACCTCCTCGACGGCGGAGCGTGCGCTCCGGGGAAATCGACCACCCCATCGAAACACCGCGATCAGTAGAAACGTTAGAACGATCCCGCTGGACTCTTACACGATTCTCTCGTTGCAGCGGCTATCGGTATGGTGCTTCAATCGGCTCATGGCCCTTGACGAGCTCCACGCGCTGCTCTCCCGTCACGCGCGACCCGATCAGCGGACCGCCATCGACGGCGTCCTGGTGTCGAAGGTCGAGCAGGCCTACCCGCCGTCCCCGTCGACGTCGGGCACGGTGCTGGCCCTCATCGTCCAGGGCGCGAAACGGATCGCCCTGGGCGACCGCGTGTACGAGTACCGCGCCGGGCAGTACCTCATCGCCTCGGTCGACCTGCCGATCACCGGCCACTTCACCGAGGCCAGTCCCGAGCGGCCCGCACTCGGCTTCGGCCTGACCCTGCACCCGGCCAGCGTCGCCGAACTGCTGCTGCAGGCCGGCCCCGGCGACCTCCCGCCCGCCGCCGGCGGCGCGCCGTCCGGCATGGCCGTCAGCGACGCGCCCGACGAACTGGTCGACGCGGTGGTCCGGCTGCTGCGCCTGCTCGACCGGCCGCGCGACATCTCGGTGCTCGCCCCGCTGATCAAACGGGAGATCCTCTGGCGGGTCATCACCGGCGAGCAGGGCGCCGTCGTCCGCCAACTCGGCCTCGCCGACAGCAGCCTCACCCACATCGCCCGAGCCGTCCAGTGGATCCGCGACCACTACACGCAGTCGTTCCGGGTCGAAGACGTGGCACAGCTGTCCGGCATGAGCGTGTCCGCGTTCTACCGCAACTTCCAGGCGGTCACCGCGATGAGCCCGATCCAGTTCCAGAAACAGATCCGGCTCCAGCAAGCCCGCCTGCTGCTCGCCACCCACCCCAACGACGTCACCGGCGTGGGCCACCGCGTCGGCTACGACAGCGCGTCACAGTTCAGCCGCGAGTACCGCCGCCAGTTCGGGGCGCCGCCCAGCCAGGACGCCGCCCGGCTGCGCGGCGCGACGCCCGACACCGCACCGAGCCTGGTGTGACAACCGTCCCCCGGAAGCCGCGAGCACCGCGCGCGCGAGCCGCGGGCCCGGCCGGAGGCCGCGAGCCCGCGCGGAAGCCGCGCGTCGCCGCCTTGGAGCCCGCGCGGGATCCGCGGCGCGGCTGCGGCACGCACCGTCAGAGGCGGACGCCGAGGAGGGCGTCGACGGTGTCGGCGAAGAGGGCCGGGGCGGCCGGGTCGTCGCCGACGCCCGCGAGGGCCCGCTCCGCCCAGGCGTCGGCGAGGGCCAGGGCGCCGGGGCTGTCCAGGTCGTCGGCGAGGCGCGCGCGTACGCCGGCCAGCAGCTCGGGCCCGGACGGCCCGGACGGCGCGGCCGCGGCCTGCCGCCACCGGGCCAGCCGCTCCTGGGCGGCGGCCAGCAGCTCGTCGGTCCAGGCGCGGTCGCTGCGGTAGTGCCCGGCCAGCAGCGCCAGCCGGATCGCCATCGGGTCGACCTTGTCGGCGCGCAGCCGGGACACGAAGACCAGGTTGCCCCGGGACTTGGACATCTTCTCGCCGTCCAGGCCGATCATGCCGGCGTGCACGTAGTGCTGGGCGAACGGCGCCTCACCGGTCAGCCGCTCGGCGTGCGCCGCGGAATCCTCGTGGTGCGGGAAGATCAGGTCGTTGCCGCCGCCCTGCACATCGATCGTGTCGCCGAGCAGGTTCAAGGCGATGACCGCGCACTCGATGTGCCAGCCGGGACGGCCCGACCCCAGGTCGCCGCCCGGCCAGGAGGGCTCACCGTCCCGGGCACCGCGCCAGAGCAGCGGGTCGAGCGCGTCACGCTTGCCGGGCCGGTCCGGGTCGCCGCCGCGCTCGGGGAAGATCTTCAGCATCTCCTCGCGGCTCAGGTTGGACTCGTAGCCGAACCGCGGCGAGGCGGAGACGTCGAAGTAGACGTCGCCGGTGCCGTCGTCCAGGCGGTACGCCGACCCGTCCTTGAGCAGGAGCTGCACCTTGTCGGCGATGTCCGGGATCGACTCGACCGCGCCCACGTAGTGCTCCGGCGGGATGATCCGCAGCGCCTCCATGTCCTCCCGGAACAGCGCCGTCTCGCGCATGGCGAGGACCACCCAGTCCTCGCCGTCGCGGGCCGCCCGCTCCAGCAGGGGGTCGTCGATGTCGGTGACGTTCTGCACGTAGCGGACGGACCGCCCGGCGTCCCGCCACATCCGCTGCACCAGATCAAAGGTGATCATGGTGGCGGCGTGGCCGAGGTGGGTGGCGTCGTACGGGGTGATGCCGCAGACGTACATCCGCGCCGCGTCCGCGGGGTCGCTCGGGTGGACGCCCTGCCGCGCCGAGTCGTACAACGCCAGCGGCACGCCCTTGCCGGGCAGTCGCGGCACCTCGTGTCCCGTCCACGCTTCCATGACCGCCAGCCTAACGAGCCGTACGACGGCGGGAGTGCGCCCCGCAGGTGATCAACATGACACGAGCGACGTGGGCCGCGGGGCTCACATCGGCGGCCAGGGCACCGCCGGCCACTCCTCCGGCGGCAGCGGAAACCGGCCGGTGTCGCGCAGCCGGTCGATCCGGGCGGCCACCTCGGCGATCTCACTGATCGTCAGGTGGTCGGCGAGTTCGGCGCCGAGCGGGCCGGCGACCTGGCCGGCGAGCGCGTCAAGCATCTCCACCGCGTCCGGCGGCAGCTGCCGCCCGGCCCAGCCCCAGAGCACCGTCCGGAGCTTCTCCTCGACGTGGAAGCTCACCCCGTGGTCCACGCCGTAGATCCGGTCGTCCGGGCCGACGAGCACGTGCCCGCCCTTCCGGTCGGCGTTGTTGATCACCGCGTCGAGCACCGCGAGTCGGGCCAGCCGGGGGTCGTCGGCGTGCGCCAGGGCGTACGGGGTGCCGTCGTCGTCGCGGGCGGCCGCGATCGGGAACCAGCGGGGCGGCAGCGCGTCCGCGGGCACGAACCCGACCAGCGGCTCACCGTCCTCCGGCTCGTCGATCCAGAGCTGGCAGGAGCCCGGCCCGAACGGGCCGTCCCGGAGCACGGTCGGCGGCACCAGGTCCCAGCCGGTGGCCGCGGAGACCAGGTAGGCCGACACCTCGCGGCCGGCCAGGGTGCCGTCCGGGAAGTCCCAGAGCGGGCGCTCGCCACGCACCGGCTTGTACACGCAGCGCGCGGCCACCCCGTCCAGGGTCAGCACCCCGCGCAGCGTGGTGTTCGACGCGTCGACCAGCCGCCCCTCCAGCTCGAACTCACCGTCGCGCAGCAACCGGAGCGCGGCGGCGCCGTCCTGGCGGGGCTGGGTGCCGGAAGAGGTCACCGGTGGTAACCGTTGTGCCGCGGGCACAGGTGCCCGGCGGGATCCAGCGGTTGGCCACAGAGCGGGCAGGGCGGACGGCCGGCGTTGACCACCCGCCGGGCCCGCTCGATGAACTCGCGGGTCGCCTGCGGGGTCAGCCGGACCCGCAGCCGGTCGAGGTCCTCGTCCGGCTCCTCGTCGTCCTCGTCCTCGTCCTCGGACTCGCCCAGCTCGACCTCGGCCTCCACCTCGCCGGCGGCGATCGCCTCGATCACCACCGTCGCGCTGTCGACGTCGAAGGCCAGCCCGAGGGTGCCGACCCGAAACTCCTCGTCGACCGGCGTGTCCAGCGGGTCGTTGTCGCCGAGCGCGGCCGGCGCCTCGGGCAGGTCCACCCCGAACCGGCGCTGAGCCTCGGTGAGCAACTCCTCGAGCTTCTCGGCGAGCAGGGACACCTGGACCTTTTCCAGCGCGACGCTGACCAGCCGGCCTCCGCCGCGGGCCTGGAGGAAGAACGTGCGCTCCCCGGGCGGCCCGACGGTCCCGGCGACGAACCGCTCCGGCGGCTCGAAGGCGTGCACCTGGTGGGTCATACCCACGACCCTATCCGGCCCGCAACGGCACTGCGCACCCCACCGACCCGAATCGCCGCCCCGGCGCCGCGCCCGTCGTACCGCGGCAGGTCACCGGCGTGGCGACCCGCCGCCGGGGTTCAGCCGGCGGTGCCGGCGCCGCCGCCCACCGCGGCGTCCGAGTCGGCCCGCCGGGCCGCCCGGCGGCGTCGCTTGGGCGCCGGCGGGACCAGCCCGGCGAGGTCGCCACCGGTGTCGTTGAGCCGGACCAGGAACGGCCGCAGCGGGGTGTAGCGGATCGCGGTCACCGACGCCGGGTCCGCGACGATCCGCTGAAACAGATCCAGATGTACGCCGAGCGCGTCCGCCACGATGGCCTTGATCACGTCGCCGTGGCTGCACGCCAGCCAGACCGCCTCCGGCCCGTGCTCGGCGGTCACCCGGGCGTCCCACGACCGCACCGCCGCCACCGCGCGCGCGGCCATCGCGGCCATCGCCTCGCCGTCCGGGAAGACGGCCGCGCTGGGATGCTGTTGGACCACCGGCCAGAGCGGCTCCTTGGCGAGCTTCTTCAGCGGCTGCCCCTCCCAACTGCCGTAGCCGCACTCGATCAGCCCGTCCTCGACCTGTGGGGTCGCGTCGGGCAGCGCCAGCTCCAGGGTCTGCCGGCACCGAATCAGCGGGCTGGTGACCACCGCGGCCAGGGGCACCGCACGCAGCCGCTCTCCCACCGCGGCGGCCTGCGCCCGGCCGGTCTCGTCCAGCTCGACCGGTTGCCGGCCGGCCAGGCCACCGTCGGCGTTCGCGGTCGTCCGGCCGTGTCGCAGAAGCAGAAGGGTCGCCACGGTCACCACCCTAGGGCCTGCCCGACCGGCGCGGCCGGCCACGCTCACCGCACCGGCCCGACCCGCGACCCGGCCCGGGACCGGTGAGGTCCGAGTCAGATGGACGGCCCTATGCCGGCCGTCCGCCGCGGCTTCCGGGGAGCTGTCCGCGGTGTGCGGTCGCAGGCGGTCGCCCTCGGCTACCAGTAGTGGCCGGCGGCTGCGGTCGGCGTCCTGGGTGCCGGCTGCGCCCTTTGGAGCTGACGGCGCAAACGAGTCAAGGAAGGGCGCCTCCGCGGCAACCAGTCGCCGCAGCTCCCCGACGCGCAATCCCCGCCAGCCCGGCCACCGCCGCCGACCCTCGCTAGCCCGGCAAATCCGTCAGCCCGGCAGTCCCGCCAACCCCCGCCAGCCCGCAATCCCGGCACCCGGCACCCGGCACCCGGCACCCGGCACCCGGCACCCGGCACCCGGCAGATCTTGGTACGACGAGGCCCCTCCAGGGGCCATTTCGTACCAAGATCCAGGCGAGCGTCGCGGGCCGCTGGCCGGGACACGGTTTGATCAAGAGGTTGCGTCACCTGCGTCCGGTTCGCTGACGCAGACCTCTTGATCACCAGAGCTGCCGGCTGATCGACGCCATGGGCCCGAACGACGGCGTCCTCGGTGTCCGGTTTGGGCGGGCGGGTGGGTGCGGCGAGAAGGGAAGCGGGCCGGCGGCGGTGTGGGATCGGGTGAGCCGGTGTGGTGCCTGATGTCCGGTTCGGGCTCGGCGCGGGGCGGTGGTTTCCGGCCGGCTGGGCCGGTGTGGGTGCTTTGGCGTGTGACCGGGGGCATCCCCGGGCTGGAATCGTGGGCGGCCCGGGGTCGTTGAACATGGGCGACGGCCGAGGTAGCGCGCCGGTCTCCGGCTGACCTGGCCGGGTGACGCGGATGGCCTGGCCCCCGGAATGATGGTGGGCTGTCGGTCGTTGGATATGGACCCGGCGCGGTGCGGCACCCCCGCCCACCACCCGCCGGCCCTCCGGTCACGGTGAGCATCGCTCCCGACCGGAACCCCCGGGTCGCGGACCGTCCCCCGAGTTCGTCGATCCCGGTTTACAGACTTTCCCCTTGCGGACGCCGTGGGCGTGCCGCGTCCCGCATCACCGTCCCCCGTCTGGTGTGCGGGTGCACCCCCGAAGGAGCCTTTGTGATGAACACGATCATGCGCAAGAGTGTTCTGGGTATCGCTGGTGTGGCTTTCGCTGGTGGGATCTTCGCCGGTCCGGTGGCCGCGCACGCCGCCACCCCCACCGTCGATGCCAAGCCCGTCGCGGTTGTGCACGTGGACAAGCCGGGTGTGGACGCGGGCAAGCTGATCCCGCACGGTGTGCAGGGCGCGCAGTCGCGCATCGACCTGAACGACGAGCAGACCGCTAACGTCAAGGCGATCATCGCCGCGACGAAGAAGTCCGGTCTGGACGAGCGGGCCGCGGTGATCTCGATCGCTACCAGCCTGCAGGAGTCGAAGCTGGAGAACCTGGGCCACCTCGGCGACAAGAATGATCATGACTCGCTGGGCCTGTTCCAGCAGCGCCCGAGCTCGGGTTGGGGTAGCCCGGAGCAGATCACCGACCCGATCTACTCCACCCAGGCGTTCCTCAAGGGCCTCAAGCAGGTCGACGGGTGGCACGACATGCCGCTGACCGACGCCGCCCAGACCGTGCAGGTGTCGGCCTACCCCGACGCGTACGCGCAGTGGGAGCGGCAGGCCGCCGACCTCGTCACCCAGCACTGGAACAGCTGACCCCAGCAGAACAGCAACTACGCCGCTGGCCGGCACCCCTCACCGAGGGGTGCCGGCCAGCGGCGTGTCCACGGCGGATCAGGTGGCGGTGATGGTGCCCGTCATCAGTAGGGCGAGGACCAGCGTGCCCAGCGCGACCCGGTAGAGCACGAAGACGTACAGGGTGTGGTGGGCGACGTAGCGCAGCAGCCAGGCGATGGCCGCGTACCCGACGCCGAAGGCGATGATCGTGGCCACGATCAGCATGGCGACCGTCGGTGCCGCCGTGCCCGGCGCGGACGGTTCGAAGACGTCGCCGAGACTGAAGATCCCGGAGAGCACCACCGCCGGGATGGCGAGCAGGAACGAGTACCGGGCCGCCGTCTCCCGGGTGAGGTTCAGCAGCAGGCCGGCGGTGAGCGTGCCGCCGGAGCGGGACACTCCCGGGATCAGCGCCATCGCCTGGGCGAAGCCCATCACCACGCCGTCGCGCATCCGGAAGTTCTCCAGCGTGCGGGTCTGCCGTCCCCAGTACTCGGCGAACGCGAGCACGAAGGCGAAGACGATCAGCGTGGTGGCCACCAGCCAGAGGTTGCGGCCGGCGGTGCGGATCTGGTCCTTGAACAGATAGCCGAAGATCCCGATCGGGATGGTGCCGACGATGACGTACCAGCCCATCCGGTAGTCCAGGCTGGTGCGCACCGACCGGTCCCACAGTCCCAGGACCCAGGTGCGGGTGATCCGCCAGATGTCCTTGGCGAAGTAGATGAGCACCGCCGCCTCGGTGCCCAGCTGGGTCACCGCGGTGAACGACGCGCCGGCGTCGCGCCCGAAGAAGATCGCCGAGGTGATCCGCAGGTGGCCCGACGAACTGATCGGCAGGAATTCCGTGAGCCCCTGGACGATGCCCAGGACGATGGCCTCGACCCAGGTCACTCGCCGACTCCGGACAGCTCCAGGGCCTCGGCCACGGTACGCAGGGTCTGCACGCCGCTCTCCCGGTCCGCCACGAAGAGGGTCACCGACAGCGTCGTGACGCCGGCCTCGGCGTACTCCCGCATCCGCTCGGCGATGCGCTCCTTCGGGCCGAGCAGCGAGGTGCGGTCGATGAACTCCAGGGGCACCGCGGCGGCCGCGTCGCGCTGCCGCTTGGCGAGGTAGAGGTCCTGCACCTCCCGGGCGGCGTCGCCGTAGCCCATCCGGGTGGCCAGCTGGTTGTAGAAGTTCTGCTGCCGGCTGCCCATCCCGCCGACGTAGAGCGCGGCGTACCAGCGGACCAGCTCGGCGCAGGCGTGCACGTCGTCGCCGACCACCACCGGCACCGACGGCACGACGTCGAAACCGGCCAGCTCCTTGCCCGCCTTGGCGCGGCCGGCCCGCACCGAGTCCAGCTGCTCCTGGGCGAACTCGGGGGCGTAGAAGACGGCCAGCCAGCCGTCGGCGATCTCGCCGGCCAGCTCCAGGTTCTTCGGGCCGACCGCGGCCAGGTAGATCGGGATGTGCTCGCGCGGCGGGTGGAAGCCCAGCCGCAGCGCCTTGCCCGGGCCCTCGGGCAGCGGCAGCGTGTAGAACTCCCCGTCGTACGCGACCTCCTTGCGGGCGATCGCCAGCTTCACGATGTCCACGAACTCCCGGGTCCGCGCGAGCGGCTTGCCGAAGCGCACCCCGTGCCAGCCCTCGGAGACCTGCGGACCGGACACGCCGAGGCCGAGCCGGAACCGGCCGCCGGAGAGCGCGTCGATGGTCGCCGCGGTCATCGCGGTCATCGCCGGGGTGCGGCCGGGGATCTGCATCACCGCGCTGCCCACGTCGATCCGCTCGGTCTGACCGGCCATCCAGGCGAGCATGCTCGGCGAGTCGGAGCCGTAGGCCTCCGCCGCCCACACCACCGAGTAGCCGAGCCGATCCGCCTCCTGAGCCAAGGCCAGATGGTCGGCGGGTGTACTCCACGCCGTCTGGTATCCGAGGCTGAGCCCGAGTCGCACTGGTCCTCCCCCATCCGCACCACAGGTCGCACCAGGTTACGCAATGCCGGCTGTCGACTCGATCACCGGCTCACCGACAAGCGGGCGGAGCAGGATCCGGGCGGCCCGCCGGCAGGAACACCGGCAGAAGTCGCCAGACATGACGGGAGCGAGGATATCGGTTGCGGCAGGTTCGAAATAAGGTTCACCCATGCAACAGCGACCGCTCGGCCGAAGCGGGCTGGCGGTTTCGCGGCTCGCGCTCGGCACCATGACCTGGGGACGGGACACCGACGCCGACGATGCTGCCGCCCAGCTGAAGAGTTACCTCGACGCGGGCGGCAACCTGATCGACACGGCCGACGTCTACGGCGACGGTGACGCCGAGTCGGTGATCGGGTCGCTGCTCGGCACCCTGGTCCCCCGCGACGACCTGCTGATCGCTACCAAGGCGGGGTTGCGGCCGGGCAACGGCCGGCGCCGCGACAACTCCCGGGGCCACCTGCTGCGTACGTTGGATGCCTCGCTGCGCCGGCTCGGCACCGACCACGTCGACCTGTTCCAGGTGCACGGGTACGATCCGGCCACCCCGCTGGAGGAGACCCTCGCGGCCCTCGACCACGCGGTGGCCAGCGGCCGGGTCCGGTACGTCGGCGTGTCCAACTTCTCCGGCTGGCAGACCGCCCGCGCGGCCACCTGGCAGACCGCGTGGCCCGGCCGGGCGCCCGTGGTGGCCGCCCAGGTGGAGTACTCGCTGCTGGAACGGGGGGTGGAGCGGGAGGTGCTGCCCGCCTGCGACGCGCTCGGCCTGGGTGTGCTGCCCTGGTCGCCGCTCGGGCGTGGGGTGCTGACCGGCAAGTACCGGCACGGCCGTCCGGCGGACTCCCGGGCCGCGTCGCCGCACTTCGAGCGGTTCGTGGCCACCTACCTCGACCCGCGCTGCTCCAGCATCGTGGAGGCGGTGGTGACCGCCGCCGGTGGGCTCGGGGTCTCGCCGCTGGAGGTGGCGCTGGCCTGGATCCGGGACCGGCCCGGGGTGACCGCCCCGATCCTGGGCGCCCGCACGGTCGGGCAGTTGCTCGGCGCGCTCCAGGTGGAGCGGATGACCCTGCCGGAGGAGATCACCACCGCGCTGGACGACGTCTCGTCGTTGCCGGTCGGCTATCCCGAGCGCGACAGCTGACTGGCCGCGGCCGTCGGCCCGCGCTGCCGGCGCCGCAGAGCGGGGACCGGCGCCGGACGGACCGGCGGCGTGTGTCAGGGGGTCGGCCGCTGGCCGGGGATCTCGAGGATCGCGGTCAGGAACCGGGACTGGTCGTCGCGGGGCGCGGGGTTGACGATCCGGATCCACGACCCGTCGTCGAAGAAGATGGTGGACGGGAACTGCACCAGCCCGGCCACGCCCCGCTCCGAGTCGACGCGAGCCACCCGGCTGCGCGGCACGCTCCACAGCACCCGCGGCTGGCGCCGGTCGGGGCGGTCCGGGTCGGGGCGGGGGCCCATCCGCAACAGGTGCAGGTGGGTGTCGGTCACCGCGAGCGGGGTGCCGGTGTACCGCTCGAGGAAGAGCAGCAGGCTGCCCGCGAGGGTGGCGAGGTCGCCGCTGAAGACGTACCGGCGCCGGTAGGCGATCTCGGCGAGCTGGTCGGCCAGCGGGCGGTACCGGCTGAGCCGGAACAGTGCCCGGAACGCCTCCTGCTCCTCGGTCAGGGGGACCGGTTCCCGCTGCGCCGGCTGGTGCGGCGGCCCCGGCTCCGGCGTCGCCTCCTCGGGCAGGCCGGCGGCGACGGCGGCGGCCTTGCCCGGCAGCAGCAGGACGCCGGCGGCCAGCCGCACCGGTGTCATGACCGCGTCGACCCAGACCAGCGGGTTGACGATGTTGAGCAGACCGAACAGCGCCCGGGGGTCGAGCGCCTCGGCCATCTCGCTGGACATCCGGTCGGCGAGCTGGCTGCCGGCGCGGTGCGTCTCGGGCGCCCGGACCGGGGCGAGCCCGACGTAGCGCAGCTCCTGCTCGGGAACCAGCGGCGCGACCAGGGCCCGTTCGGGCTCGTCGCTGCCGCGGAACTCCTCGCGCAGCTCGCGGGCCTTGTCTCGGGCGGCCCGCGCGCCGCCGAGCATCGCGTCGGTGAACCGACCGAGCCGACCCCGCTCCCCTGACGTCACGCCGTACCTCCTCGACGGGCCTAACGACCCGCCGGCTGGTCGGCAGGCGGCTGCCCGAAGACATTCTGGTCGATCCAGTCGGCGCCGTCCTGCACCGCCTGGCCGACCTGGTCGCTGACCAGGTCCGCGCCGGGCACCGAGAGGCCGGAGGTGAGCGCGAGCGTCCCCCAGGTCACGCCGTGGACGACCGAGTTCGGCACGTTCCAGGGCAGGTTGGTGGCCCAGTCGCGGGCGATCACCCGAGCGCCGTCGGTGACGCCGTGCGCCCGCAGCGCGGCGGCCCGGTCGAGGGTGCTCATGTCGAACGGCGAACCCGACTTGCCCAGCTTGTAGGTGCCCTTCGTCGGGTCGGTGACCTTGTGGTACCACTTGTCGGCCTTGCCGGCCGCGCGCCGCTTGTCGGCGTACTTCGCGCCGGCGCGCAGCGCCTTCTGCTTGTCGACCAGCTTGTCGAGGTGGCTGCGCAGCTTACGCAGGTAGAGCAGCACCCGCTGGAGCAGCCTGATCACCTTCTGCAGGTGGGTGGCGAGCGGTCGGATGACCTTCAGCGCACGGGTCACCGCGATCATGCCCCGGGTCACCGCCAGCCCCACGCCGGCCGCCCAGGAGGCCCCGGCGGTGAACGGCGCCATGAGCAACGCGGTCACCAGCGTGACCAGCAGGAAGTTCACGAACTCGACGCAGAGGTCGACCAGCACGTCGTGCACGGTCTGCAGGCCGTCGGCGACGCCCCGCAGGTACTCCGCGGTCGCGGCGAACTGCTCGGCGAGATCGAGGAGCTGCTGCTCCACCTCGGCCATGCGCCGGCCGTACGCCTCACCGGCGGGCGAGCGCCACCCGACCTGCGCCGCCTCCCGGGTGCCACGATGGCCCTGTGCCAGGTCACGGATCTGGCCGGCGAGCGCGTCCCACTCGGCGGCCTTGGCGCGCAGGGCGGCGGGCTCGCCGTCGACCATGTCGACCAGCTGGATGAGTGGCCAGGCCAGGGTGCGGCAGACGCTGTCGACCGCGTCCTGCACACCGGAGAGCGCGTTGTCGAGGCCGTTCCACAGTTGCACGGCGCTGCCGGCCGGCCCGCTCATCGGGCCATCCCGGACTGGATCGCCTTGAACCCGGAGTCGATGTCCTGCTCGTTGCGCTCGTACGCGTCGACCGTGTCGGAGAGCGCCGCGGCGACCCGGCCGAACGCGGCCTGCGCGGCGCGGAACAGCTCCTGGCCGCCGGTGACCTGCTCCGCGTACTTGTCACGCAGCATGTCGCTGGCGAACGGCAGGTGGCCGAAGGCGTCCGACGGCACGTCGCCGGCCGAGGCGAGCTGACCCTCCAGCGCGGCGAGCGAGCTGCCGACCTGCTTCGCGGCGGTCTCCAGTCGACGGACCGCCTGCACGTCGACGTCGATATCCGGTGGCATGCCGTTCCTCCCCCGTGTGTCCGGCGCACCGACGATACGATTCCCCGGCCACCGGGCACCACCCCGGTACCACCGTCCACGGGGGAGGAATCTCATGACTGACCCGATGTCCGCGTTCGACGCGCTCGCCGGACGGATCGCCGACATCGAGCGCCGGTTCGCCGGCCTGCGCGACGACCTGGCCGAACTGTCCGCCACCGGGACCGACGAGAACGGGCTCGTGTCGGTGACCGTCGACGCCACCGGTGGGCTCACCGGCCTCACCTTCGCGCCGACCGCGCTGCGTGCCGGCACCGAAGGGCTGGCCGAGCTGGTGCTCGAGGCGTACCGGCGCGCCCGCACGGCCGCCACCGAACAGGTCGAGGAGCACACCGAGGGGCTGGACGCCAAGCTCGGCGCCGGGCTGAGCGACCTGTTCGGCACTCCGGGCGACTTCTCGGCGATGGGCCGCCTCGAGGAGACCATCAGCCGGCTCGGGCGGCTGGACGGCCGCCTGCCCGGCTCGCCCGCATGACCTCGCCGACGTGGCCGCAGATCGTCACGCGGCTACGGGACACCCTCACGGCCTGCGACCGCGACACCGACCTGGAGCTGGCCGCCGGGCCGCGCGCGATGCGGCTCCTGGTCCGTCGCGAGGTGGTGCGGGTGGTCTGCCCGGGCTACGACGAGGCGCGCCTGACCGCGCTCGGCTGGCAGCGTCCGACCGGCGAGGCCGGCTGGTGGTACGAGACGCCGCGCACCCCGGAGCGGCTGGACTGGCTCAGCATGTTCGTCGCCCGCACCGCGGCCGAGGTGCTGACCGGTGACCCCGGCGCGCTCTCCTGCCGGCCGGTGCCACCGGCCGCGGAGCCCGGCGGACCGGTGCCGGAGCCGCCGGTGGTGGAGCCGCCGGTGGTGGAGCTGCTCGCCGCGGCCGCCGACCGGCGGGACCTCCCCGGCTACCTCGGGGTGCTGGCCGGCGCGACGGTCTGCGTCCCCCTGGCGGGTGAGCCGGCGGAGGACGGCGACTTCCCGTGGACGGTGGTCGGCGACGCGGCCGGCGCGCCGCTGCTGCCGGTCTTCACCTCCCCCGGGGTCCTCGCCGCGTTCGCCGGGGAGGGCGTGCCGTTCGTCGCGCTGCCCTGCGCCGAGCTGTTCGAGGACTGGCCGGACGCGTCCTGGGGGCTGGCGGTGGACCCAGGCAGCGCCCGGGCGGTCGCCCTGTCGGCGCCGGCCCTGGCCGCGCTGATCGCGACCAACGTGCCAGCCGGGTAACGCCGGGCCGGTGGGCGGGCCGGTCCGCGGGCGACACGCGGCGGTTCCGCCGCCTCGGCCGGCCGGCTGCGCGGGGCGCGACGGCTCAGCCTTCTCGCTGGCCGCCGTACTGCAAGGCGCGGCGGTCCGCCGCGTCTACCGGCCGGCTGCGCGGGGCGCGGGTGGCGAATCCGCCGTGGCGCTCAGGGCGGCACGAACCACCCGCGGCAGCGGCGTCGATCACGCCGCAGGGGGTGGCGGACAGCCGCCGAGCTGGGCAGCATAGGGCCCATGGACTACGAATACGCGCCGCTGCGGTTGCCGCCGAATGTCGACCGGTTGACCGCCGCGGCGCAGCTGGCGATCCAGGCGGAGTTCTCCGGATGGGAGTTGGCCCGGGTGCGGCTGTTTCGGGACGGCACGCGGCAGGTGATGCTGCGCCGTCGGCGGGTCAACCAGCCGCAGCCGGGCCTGTCGTACTGAGCGGCCCGCCCGGCGTACGCCGGGCGCCGCGCCCGCGCCCCGAGGCCGTGCCGTGCCGGCCGGCCCCGGGGCGGCGCCGACTAGTGGGCGTGGTCGTGTTCCTCGTCGAGGTCGAGGAACGGGTGCTCGTCGAGCCGGCCGATCAGCCGGTCGTCCACGGCCGGCTGGAACGGCCCGACCGGGTCGTCGTCGTCGAACGACTCCAGGTCGACCGGGGTGCCGACCTCGCTGACCATGACCACCCCGTCGAGCGGCTCCAGCTCGGGGACGTCCAGCGCACCGAGTGAGCCGTCTCCGTTCTGCAGCAGCTCGAGCACCGCCTCGCCGACACCCTCCACCGGTGCCGGCTCGTCGTCCTCCGGGCTGCCCTCGCGCCGGGCGATCTCGGCGACCCGGATCAGCGCGGAGACGCTCGGCACGCGGTAGTCGCGCCGCTGGCGGACCGAGATGACCCGCGGGTGCGGGTCGCTGGCCTCGACGCCCTCCGGCCCGCCGAAGCGCTCGTCGGCCTCGTCCGGGTCGATCGAGTCCACGTCCCACGGGGTGACCTCGCCGAAGGCGTCCAGGAGTTGCTCGTCGTAGGCGTAGGACTCGTTGTTCAACGCGACGTACGCCTGCCAGACGTCGTCGTCGTCGATCCGGCCCTGCGCGGCTCGTACGGCGGCCAGGTGGCGGCGAGCCGCGTCGATCACCCGCTCGAGGGCGGCGTCCAGCTCACCGTGCTGGTCGGTCATGGGAGGTTGTCCCTTCACGATGGGGAGGTCTTCTAGCAGGCGCGGAGGAACCGGTCGAGAACCCGCACGCCGAACTGTAGTCCGTCGACCGGAACCCGCTCGTCGATGCCGTGGAACAACGCGGAGAAGTTCAGGTCGGCGGGCAGCCGCAGCGGCGCGAAACCGAAGCAGCGGATGCCGAGCTGCGAGAAGGCCTTCGCGTCGGTGCCCCCGGAGAGCATGTACGGCACCGGGCGGGCGCCCGGGTCCTCCGCGCGCAGCGCGGCGGACATCGCCTCGACCAGGTCACCGTCGAAGGTCGTCTCCAGCGCCGGCTGCCGCTGGATGTACTCAATCGCGATGTCCGGGCCGACCAGTTCGCGCAGCTGCTGCTCCAGCAGCTCGGACTGCCCGGGCAGGCTCCGGCAGTCGATGGTGGCGGTGGCCCGGCCGGGGATGACGTTGTCCTTGTAGCCGGCGGCCAGCCGGGTCGGGTTGGCGGTGTTGCGGACGGTCGCGCCGATGAGGTTCGCGATGGGCCCCAGCTTGGCGATCGCGGTCTCCGGGTCCTCCGGGTCGAGTTCCACGCCGAGCAGGTCGGAGACCTCCTGCAGGAAGGCCCGCACGGTCGGGGTGACCACCACCGGGAAACGGTGCCGGCCGACCCGGGCCACCGCCTCGGCCAGCGCGGTGACCGCGTTGTCGTCGTGCACCATCGAGCCGTGCCCCGGACGCCCCTTGGCGTGCAGGCGCAGCCAGTCCAGCCCCTTCTCGGCGGTCTCGATCAGGTAGAGGCGCTGGGAGTCGTTGACCGAGTAGGAGAAGCCACCCACCTCCCCGATCGCCTCGGTGCAGCCGTCGAGGAGGTCGCGGTGCCGCTGCACCAGGAAGTGCGCGCCGTAGTCGCTGCCCGCCTCCTCGTCGGCGGTGTAGGCGAGGACGATGTCGCGGGTCGGGCGCACCCCGGTGCGCTGCCAGTGCCGCACCACGGCGAGCACCATGGCGTCGAAGTCCTTCATGTCGATCGCGCCCCGGCCCCAGAGGTAGCCGTCGCGCAGCTCGCCGGAGAACGGGTGCACCGACCACTCGTCGGCGTCGGCCGGCACCACGTCGAGGTGCCCGTGCACCAGCAGCGCGCCCCGGCCGGGATCGGTGCCGGGGATCCGGGCGACCACGTTGGCCCGGCCCGGCGCGGACTCGTGGATCTCCGCGGTGACGCCCACCTCGGCGAGCTTCTCCGCCACGTACTCGGCCGCGCGGCGCTCCCCGGCGCTGGTGTCGTTGTCGCCGGTGTTGGTGGTGTCGATCCGCAGCAGGTCACGGCACAGGTCGACGACCTCGTCGGTGGGGTCGGGTCGGGCGGAGGTGGCGTCGCTCGTCATCGCTTCTTCATACCAGTCGCGCAGCCCGGCGACGTCACCCCGGGCGGGTCGCGGTTTCGGGGGGCGCCGCCGGGGGTACCGCCGCCCGCGACCGCACGTCCCGTGCCGCACCCCCGCCGACCGAGGAGGGCACCATGACCGTCCCCCTGCCGCCGTTGCCGCCCGCGCCAGACGAGGGCTACCGGCCCGGCGGGCGCAGCATCGCCGACATCGTCGAGCAGGAGCACCGCCAACTGCTGGAGCTGGTCGGGCAGCTCACCGGCCCGGAGGCGATCCCGGAGCAGGGGTTGCCGGTGCTGACCGCCGCGCTGTCCCGGCACCTCTCCGCCGAGGAGCAGTACCTGCTGCCGGCCGTTCGGGCGGCGCTGCCCGAGACGGCCGAGCGGGTCGACCACGAGATCGACGCGGACGCCGGTCTGCTGACCGCGTTGCGGGCGCTCGCCGAGGACGGACTGGGCGAGGTCGCCGAGCGGGTGCGCCGGCACGTCGAGGGGGTGGACACGCTGGTCGCGGCGCTGCGGGGGGTGGCCACGGAGGAGGAGCTGATCCGGCTCGGCAACCGGCTGGAGATCGCTGAGGAAGCTGCGCCGACCCGGCCGCACCCGGCCACCCCGGCCACCCCGCCCTGGAACCGGATCGTCGAGCCGGCGGTGGGCGTGGTGGACAAGGTGCGCGACGTGGTGACCGGTCGGCCCACCTACCTGGCGGACCTGCCGGAGCCGCCACGCGGCTGAGGTCGACGCGGAGCCCGCCGGGTGTCGGCTGGTCCACGGCGACGGTCATCCATCATCACCGATCCGTCCGGGCCCTTCCGCAGCCCGGGGTGTGGTCCTACCGTCACCCTATGAATCTGGAGCTGCGACACCTGCGGGTGGTGTGCGCGATCGCCGAGACGGGGAGCGTCACCAAGGCGGCCTCGACTCTCGGCCTGGCCCAGCCGGCCCTCACCGCCCAGCTCCAGCGCATCGAGCGGACGCTCGGCGGCCCGCTGTTCGAGCGGGACCGCCGGGGCGCCCGGCCGACCGCGCTCGGTGAGCTGGTGCTCGCCCGGGCGCGGGTGCTGCTGCCGGCGATGAAGGGCCTGCAGGACGAGGCCGCCCGGCTGGCCGGTGCCGGCGACGCGCCCCGGAGGTTCCGGTTCGGCGGCGTGAACAGTCCCATCCTCGGCCGGCTGGTGCACCGGCTCGCCGCCGAGCAGCCGCAGGCGCAGATCACCACGTACGCCTCCTGGTCAGTGGACGAGCTGGCGCAGCTGGTCGTCGGCGGCCGGCTGGACTTCGTGGTGACGGGTGTCTGCGGCGACTCGAGCCCGTCGGCCGAGTTCGGGCTCAGCTGGCGGGAGGTGGCGGTCGACCCGGTTCTGGTGCTGCTGCCGGAGACCCACCCGTTGGCCGGCCGCGAGGAGGTCCGCCTGGTCGACCTGCGCCACGAGCAGTGGGTGGCGGCGCCCGGCGACGGCTGCTTCGGCGACTGTTTCGCCGCCGCCTGCGCCCGCGCCGGCTTCACCCCTCGAAAGCTGTACGAGACCGACGTGCGCGGCTGCATGGACCTGGTGGACGCCGGCGAGGCGGTCGCCCTGTGCCAGGCCACCTTCCGTCCGGTGGCGGGGCTGGTCACCCGCCGGCTGGCCGGCGTGCCGCTGCGCTGGCGGTTGATGTTCGGCTGGCACCCCGACTCCCCCGCCGCCCGGGTGGCCGAGCTGGTGCTGGAGACGGCGAAGGCGGCGTACACCGACTCGCTGGCCCCGCACCCCAGCTACCTGGCCTGGCTGACCCGCAACCCGGCCTTCGGCGTCCGACGCTCTACGGAGGCCGGCCCGGTCGCCGGGGCCGGCGGGGTGCGAACCGCGTAGCGCCGGGTATCACGGGCCCATGACCGACCTGAATCCCGCCGCCGACGACCGCGAACTGCTGCGCCGGGCGGCCGCGGCACACACCGCCGCCACCCAGGACGTGGAGGCCTTCCTCCGCCGGCTGCCCGAGGTCCCCGGCGCGGCGGAGATCACCGAGTACGCCAGCCTCATGACCCGGGAGCAGCAGATGCGCGCCGACCGGGCGGCGGCCGCGGACGCCGCCGGCCTGACCATCGGCAGCCTGGAGTCCGACCAGGGCCAGTGACACCCACCAACTGTTGATCATGAAGTTGTTGTCACGACACGCCGAGGCGGGTGACAACAACTTCATGATCACCGCGGGCCGGCCCGGGCCACCCCGGGCCGGGCTGGGGTGGTCAGCGTTCGATGAGGATGTCGTGACCGAGGTCGAGCAGGGAGTGCCGCCACTCGTCGTCGGCGTTGCCGCGCGGCGGCCGGGCGTCCACCAGGGACTGGATCCGGTCGATCGCGTCCCGCATCACCTCGATGTCCTCCGGGGTGAGGTCGACCTTCCGCTTCGTCAGCACCTGGAGGATCTGCCGGCCCGGCTCGGGCAGGCCCAGGTCCGGGTCCGGACCGAACGCCTCCTCGCCGGAGCCCCGCGTCAGCAGCCACCGGCGCAGCTGTTCGGACGGGACGTTGACCTGGGCGTGGAAGTCATCCCAGAGCACCTCCACCTCGGGTTCGAGCCGCTGCTCTCGTACCATCAGCCCTCCTCTGCGGGTGGCGGCCCGGACGCCTCCGGGTCCCCCTCGTCCTTCTTCCGGCCTCGGCCCTCCGCCGGCATCCGCACCCGCGCCGGGTTCGCCGTCGGGCGGGCCTGGATAGGTTCGGCGCGCTCGCTGTCCTCCGACTCCGCCGGCTCGTGGGACTCCTCCGGCTCGGGCGTCTCGGGCCGGCTCATCGCGGATGCGAGGTCGCGGCGGCGGTGTAGCCGCGCTCGCCCGCGCCCACGTCGACGGTGAGCTCGCCGTCGCGCGCGTCGACCGTCACCCGCTGCCCGGGCGAGATCTGCGACTCCAGCAGCATCCGGGACAACCGGTTGTCCACCTCACGCTGGATCACCCGGCGCAGCGGACGGGCGCCGAACTCCGGCTGGTAGCCGTGCTCGGCCAGCCAGTCGATGCCCGCGGTGGTGAACTCCACCTCGATGTCCTGCGCGTGCAGCCGCCGCCGGGTCTCCTCCAGCAGCAGCTCGGTGATCTGCCGCAGCTGCTCGGCCTCCAGCCGGCGGAAGATGATCACCTCGTCGATGCGGTTGAGGAACTCCGGGCGGAAGTTCTCCTGGAGCCGGCGCATCAGCCGCTCCCGCAGCTCGTCGCTCTCCTGGACGCTGCCCGGCTCGCCCGCGCCGAAGCCGACCGCGCGCTGGGCCCCGGTGATCAGCTCCGAGCCGAGGTTGCTCGTCATGATCAGGACGGTGTTTTTGAAATTCACCGTCCGGCCCTGACTGTCCGTGAGCCGCCCGTCGTCGAGCACCTGGAGCAGGACGTTGAACACGTCCGGGTGGGCCTTCTCGATCTCGTCCAGCAGCACCACCGCGTACGGGCGGCGGCGCACCGCCTCGGTGAGCTGCCCGGCCTCCTCGTAGCCGACGTACCCCGGAGGGGCCCCGACCAGCCGGCTGACGGTGTGCCGCTCCTGGAACTCGCTCATGTCCACCCGGACCATCCGGTCCGCCTCGCCGAAAAGTGCCTCGGCGAGGGCCCGCGCCAGCTCGGTCTTGCCGACACCGGTGGGGCCCAGGAAGAGGAAACTGCCCATCGGCCGGTCCGGGTCGGCCAGGCCGGTCCGGGAGCGCCGGACCGCCTCGGCGACGGCGGAGACGGCGTCGTCCTGCCCGACCACCCGCTCGTGCAGGTACCCCTCCAGCCGCAGCAGCCGGTCGCGTTCCTCCTCGGTGAGCTGGGAGATCGGGATGCCGGTGGCCCGCGAGACCACCTCCGCGATCTCCTCCGGCCCAACCTCGGGCACCTGCGAGCCGTTGCCGTCCTCGCCGTGCGCCCGGCGGATCTGCTCCTCCAGCTCCGCGATCCGGTCGCGGAGGGAGGAGGCGCGCTCGTACTTCTCGTCGGCGACCGCCTGTTCCTTGTCCCGGCGTACCTCGTCGAGCTGGCGTTCCAGGTCGCGCACGTCGGCGGCCGGGGTCCGGGTACGCAGCCGGACCCGGGCGCCGGCCTGGTCGATCAGGTCGATCGCCTTGTCCGGCAGGAACCGGTCGGTGACGTACCGGTCGGACAACTCGGCCGCGGCGACCAGCGCCTCGTCGGTGAACCGCACCTGGTGGTGCGCCTCGTACCGGTCGCGCAGGCCGCGCAGGATGGCCACGGTGTCGTCGACCGTGGGCTCGGGCACCAGCACCGGCTGGAACCGGCGGGCCAGCGCGGCGTCCTTCTCGATGCTCTTGCGGTACTCGTCCAACGTGGTCGCGCCGATCACCCGCAGCTCACCCCGGGCCAAGGCCGGCTTGAGCATGTTGCTGGCGTCCATGCCGCCCTCGCTGCCGGCGCCGCCCGCGCCCACCAGGGTGTGGATCTCGTCCAGGAAGATGATCAGCTCGTCCCGGTGCGCCCGGATCTCGTCGATCACCTTCTTCAGCCGTTCCTCGAAGTCGCCGCGGTAGCGGGTGCCGGCCACCAGGCCGGCCAGGTCAAGCTGGACGACCCGCTTGCCGAGCAGGGTCTGCGGCACGTCGCCGTCGCAGATCCGCTCGGCCAGTCCCTCGACGATGGCGGTCTTACCGACGCCGGCCTCGCCGATCAGCACCGGGTTGTTCTTGGTCCGGCGGGAGAGGATCTCGACCGCCTGCTCGATCTCGTCGGCCCGACCGATCACCGGGTCGATCTGGTCGTTGCGGGCCAGGTCGGTCAGGTCCTGGCCGTACTGGTCGAGGGTGGGGGTGCCGCGGTCGGGCCGGGGGCCGGCCATCGGCCCGCGCTCGGCGTTGGCCGCCTGCAACGACTCCGGCTGAATCCGCCCCGCGGCGAGCATCCGGCCGGCCGGCGACTCCGGGTTCAGCGGCAGCGCCATCAGGATGTGCTCCGGGCCGATGTAGTTCGCGCCCATCGCCCGGGAGAGCTGGTGGGCGTCGAGCAGGGCGCGCTTCGCCGCCGGCGTGAGCGACAGGTTCGGTGGCACCTCGCCGCCCGGCGCGCCGTCCCCGCGTCCGCCCAGCGCGTTGAGCAGGGTGTCCGGGTCGGCGCCGGCGCGGCGCACCAGGTCGCGCAGCGGCTCGCGTTGCAGCGCCGCCCAGAGCAGGTGGTCGGTGTCCAGGTCGTTGCTGCGCTTCTGCGCCGCGCGCCGGGCCGCGTCGGCGAGCATCTCCCGCGCGTCGGCGGTCATCAGCCGCGTGATGTCGACCCGGTGCGCCGGCCGGCGCCCACCCTCACCCCGGCCGAAGTACCGGGCCAGGAACTCGTCCCAGGGGTCGGTGCCGAAGTCGCCGGGTCCCATCATGTCTGTCCTCCGCAGTCGCGCGCGGCACGGTCGGCAGGGGCTACCCGGCGGTCGGCGCGACAAACGCCACGGGCGGCACGGCACCGGTGCGGATCCGGCACCCCGGGCGTTCGGGCCGACCCGCCGGGACCGCGCGCCACCCGGCGGTCCGACGGCGGCGGTGGCAGGCTGAGGCCATGGACGAAGCCCCGCTGCTGATCGTGGACGCCGCCAACGTGGTCGGGTCCCGTCCGGACGGGTGGTGGCGGGACCGGGCCGGCGCCACCGCCCGGCTGCGCGACTCGCTGACCCGGGTGGCGCCCGTCGGGCTGCCGCAGCTGCCGCCGCCGGTCGAGGTGGTGCTGGTGGTGGAGGGCGCCGCGCGGGACGTGCCGGCGGTGCCGGGCGTCGGGGTGATCGCCGCCCGCGGCTCGGGCGACGACGCCATCGTCGACCTCGTCGAGGCCACCCCGCAGCGCCGCCGGGTGGTCGTGACCGCCGATCGTGAGCTGCGGGAACGCGTCACCGAGCGGGGCGCGGAGGTGTACGGGCCGCGCTGGCTGCGCGAGGGCGTGCCGGGCCCGGACCGGGCCGGCCGGGGTTGACGCAGGTCCCGCCGGCGGTCCCGGCAATCGGACTCCCGGCGCTTCGTGGTGACAAGCGGTCAGCGGGGCAGGAACACTGACAGGGCGGATGTTCCCCCGCCGTCCGAATAGGCTCTAATGAAGGCCTCCCCGCCCCCAGGAGGTATCCCCCGTGGCGAGCGTCGCCGAGCTCAAGGCAGCCATCGACGTTGCACTGCAACAGATCGGCGACGGCCAGAGCGCCGTCCAGGCCGCCGGTGAGAAGTTGGCCGAGGCGCAGCAGACCCTCGCCGGCGCGCTGGAGGGCAGCGGGCACGAGACGGTCGAGGCGGCTCAGGCGTCGCTGACCCAGGCCAGCCAGGAGCTGGAGGAGTGCCTCGCCGCGACCCTCGTCGCGGTCGAGCAGGCGCAGCTCTACGTCTCGGCCCTCTGAGGCTCGCCGTGTCGATCGTCGAGGATGTCGGCGCGCAGGTCCGCGCCGCCGCCGAGGAGCTGCCGCTCGGCCTGCTCGGGCAGGCGCTGGAGAAGTTCGGGCTGGCCAGTGAGCGGCTGCGGTGGGTGCGGCAGGAGTCGGCTAACCCGATGGGGGTGCCGGAGCTCTCCGCCGCCACCGAGCACGCCGAGACCGCCGGGTACGCGCTGCGCCTGGCCCAGGAGCAGCTCTCGGCGTACCTGGCCACGATCGGGCTGGGCGGTGGGGACGGGCCGCCGCCGGCGCGGCCGGAGTCGCGCGAGCCCGGCCATGACGCGCCCCGGGCGGCGGCCCCGGTCGCCGTGCCCGCCGAACCGGCCGAGCAGGTCCGGCTGCGCCGGTGGTGGTCGGTGCGCGTGGCCGAGCTGACCGCCGGGCCCGAGGGCGCCGACGAGCCGGACGAACGGATCGGCGACTCCGCGGAGCTGCTGCGCCGGGTGGTGCGCGGGGTAGGTGCCGGAGACCGGGACCGACTCCGCACCGAGCTGCGCCGGGCGCACGCCGATGTCGGGCTGGGGCTGGCCGCGATCGCCCCACCGTTGCTGCGCGGCCTGGCCGGGGAGCTGCTCGGGCACCCGCCCCGGGCCGAGGACCTGGGCCGGCTGCGCGGCGAGCTGGACGGCCGGGTGCGGGCCCTGCTCCCGGGGCTGCCGGCGCCGGTGCTGGAGACGCTGCTGACCCGGGTGTGCCGGATGCCCCCACCGCGGCGCTCCGGGGAGCCGCCGCACGCCGCGGATGCCGCGGTGACCGCCGGTGTCCTCACCGGGGTGCTGCTGGCCCGCCTCGGCCGGGACCTGCCCGCCGACGCCGGCCGGGCGGCCTCCGGCGGCGGCGCGGGGACGGCCACGGGCTACGGCGGACGGGCAGCCACCGGAGACGCCGGCCGGGCGGGCCGCGATGCCGACCGGGCGCGGGCGTCCGGGCCGGACCGGACGGGCGGCGGCGAGCAGCCCCCGGCGACCGGCCCGACGGGCTCCGGGACGGGCCGGACACCGCCGCGGTGGTCGGGCCTCGCCTCCGCCCGGCAGGCCGCGGCCGCCGTCGGGACGGACGTCCGAACGCTGTCGGGCAGCCCGGTCGCCGGTCGGGTGCCGCCACGGCCGGGCCCGTGGCACGACGCCCCGCGGCGCCGGGACTCCCATGGCTGACCGGCGCACCCAGCTGGTCACCCGGGTCCGGGACACGCTCGCCGAGGCGCTCGGCGCCGCCCGGACGCGGTCCTCGGCCGCCCAGGCCGACCTGACCGCCGGACGGGAGCGGCTCGCCCGGGTACGCCGCGCCGCGGCGGCCGTGCCGGATCGGGTCGGCGCGGAGCGGGACCGCCGGCTGGCCGAGATCGACGCGCGGCACGCCGCCCGGATCGCCGAGCTGGCTCGCCGGGCCACCGACGCCGCCCGCCGGGAGGCGCCCGGCGCCGCCGCCGACGAGTGGCCGGGGTGGCGGCCCACCCCCGCCGACCGGGGCGAACCGGCGGGCGCGCTGCGGATCGGCACCGTCCGCATCCCGGGCGCCGAGCCGGTGCCGGCGCTGGTGCCACTGCTCGACGCCGGGCACGTCCACCTCGCCGGAGACGACCGGGAGGGCTGCGACGCGGTGGTGTCCGCGCTGCTGCTGCGGGCGGTCGGCCGGGCCGGCCCCGGCGCCGTGCGGTTGGTCGGGTACGACCCGGAGCACCTCGGCAGCGGCCTGGCCGGCTTCGCGCCGCTCGGCACGGCCGGGCTGCTGACGTTCGTCGGCCCGGGCGGGCTGGGCCGGCTCCTCGACGACCTGGTGGAGCAGATCCGCCGGATCAACGAGACCGTGCTCGCCGGCGAGCACGGCTCGCTGCGCGAGCTGGCCGCGGCGACCGGCCGACGCCCGGAACCGTGGCGGGTGGCGGTGCTGCTCGGCGGTGACGAGCTGTCGCGGCACGAGCGCGGCCAACTCGACCGGGTGGTGCGCACCGGCGCGGCCTGCGGGGTGCACCTGGTGGTCCGCGGTGTGCCGCTGCCCGACGACCCCACGGTCACCCGGGTGGTCGCCGAGCCGGACGGCGCCCGCGTCGGCGGACCGCCCGGCCTGCCGGTACGCCTCGACCCGCCGCCGCCCGCGACGCTGGTCACCGAGACCTGCCGGGACGTGGCCGCCCGGGTCAACGCCGGCCCACCACCCACCCCGTTCACCGACCTGCTGCCGCCGCCCGAGCAGATGTGGCAGGAGGACTCCGCCATCGGGCTCACCGCGCCGATCGGCGAGGGACCGCACGGCCGGCCGGTGCGGCTGACGCTGGGCGACTACCCGCCGCACGCGCTGATCGGCGGACCGTCCGGCACCGGCAAGACCAACCTGATCTTCGCGTGGATCGGCGCGCTGGCCGCCCGGTACTCCCCCGCCGAACTGGAGTTCTACCTGCTGGACTTCAAGGAGGGGGTGTCGTTCGCCCGGTTCGCGCAGGGCCGGCGCGACCCGAGCTGGCTGCCGCACATGCGGCTGGTGGGCATCAACGTCAACACCGATCGGGAGTTCGGCCTGGCGCTGCTGCGGTTCCTCGCCGAGGAGCTGCGCCGGCGCGCCGACGCGGCCAAGAAGCACGAGGTCACCAAGCTCGCCGAGCTGCGGGCGGTGGACCCGACCGGGCGGTGGCCGCGGATCGTCGCGGTGGTCGACGAGTTCCAGATGCTGCTCGCCGGCCGGGACGTGGTCGCCCGGGAGGCGGCCGATCTGTTGGAGGACCTGGCCCGCCGGGGGCGTTCGCAGGGCATCCACCTGGTGCTCGCCTCGCAGGACGTCCGCGGCATCGAGGCGTTGTGGGGGCGCCCGGCCCTGGTCGCCCAGTTCACGCTCCGCATCGCGCTGCCCAAGGCGCTGCGCATCCTGGCCGAGCGCAACGACGCGGCCCAGTCGCTGCCCCGCTGGCACGCCGTGATCAACGCCGAATCGGGGCTGCCGGAGGGCAACGAGGTCGCGCGGATCCCGTCGGCCAGCGACTGGGAGACGTGGAGCGGCCTGCAGCACCGGCTGTGGCGGATGCGCCCGCAGGACGCCGCACCCGCCCGGCTCTTCGACGGCGACGCCATCCCGCGGCTGGCCGATGCCCCGGACTTCCGTGCGCTCGTCGCCGACGCCGCGACGCCACGCGGGCCGGTCGCGCTGCTCGGCGAGATCATCGACGTGCAGGCGCGCTCGGCCGTCCTGCGCCTGCCCCGGGCTCCGGGGCGGAACCTGGCGGTCCTCGGCACCCGGGTCGACGAGGCGTGCGCGGTGCTGGACGCCGCGGCCCGCTCGTTGGCCCGCCAGCACCGCCCGGGAAGCGCACGGTTCTCCATCGCCTGCCTCGACCCGGACGCCGATCCGGTCGCCCGCTCCCTCTACGAGGACCTCGCCGACAACGCGGCCTGGTACGACGAGGAGACCGTGCCGGAGCTGATGGCGGAGACCGCGGAAGGTCTCGCGGCCGGGAGCGATCCGCACTACCTGCTGCTGTTCGCGGTGGACGCGGCGGCCGGATCGCTGGCCGCCCCGGCCGGGCGGCGTACCGGGCTGGAGCAGTTGCGGCGGATCCTGCACGACGGGCCGGAGCGGCGTACGCACGTGCTGGCCTGGTGGCGGGGCGTGGCCCGGATGCGCGCCGACCTGGGCGGGCCGGCCGCGCGCACCGACCAGATCGGCGCGTGGGTGGCGCTGGACACACACGGCGGCGAGCTGGGTTCCTCGCTCTACCCCGGCACCGGCGGCCCGGACTGGTACCCGAGGCCGTGGCGGGGGCTCTTCTTCGACCGGGCGGTGCACCGCACCGGACAGGTGATCATCCCCTATGGACCGTCCCGATGAACGAACCGGTGACCAGTGAGACGTACGCGGCCCAGGTGCGCCGGCTGGCCGACCTGACCGCCCGGGTACACGCCCAGCGCGAGGAGGCACGCACCTGGTACGAGCGGCAGTGCGCCGCGGCGGACCGGGCGGTGGCCGAGGCCGACGAGCAGGTCCGGCACGCCGAGCAGGAGCTGGCCGATGCCCGTGAGCTGCAGGAGCGGGTGGACGCGGAGGCGGCCCACCTGTGGCAGCAGTTGCGCGGGCGGCTCGGCGTCGGCGGACGACGGCTGACCGGCCCGCCCGCGCCGGCGGCGGGCGCCGAAGGCGATCCGGTGCTGCTGCTGCACCGGGTGCGGGAGCTGCTGGACCGGACCCGGCAGCCGGGTGAGCTGCCCGGGTCGGTCAACCCGATGCTCGTGCTCTGCGGGGCGGCCGGCGCCGTGCTGGCGTACGGCCTGGGGATGGGCGCCCGGGCGGCCGGGGTCGGGTACGGCGGCGACCTGGCGGTCGGGATGCCGGTGCTGGCGCTGGTGGTGACGCTGCTCGGCCCGCTGGTCGGCCTGGTGCCGGCGAAGGTGCTGGCCGACCGGCGGCACGCCGTGCTCGGCCCGCGCCCGATCACCGTGGTGCTGGTCGCCGGAGTGCTCACCACGGCGTTGCTCCTGGTGCTCGGCCGCTGAGCCGGCGGCGGCGACGGGCTGGGCTTGGCGCGCCGGGTCTTGGCACGCCGGGCCGCCGCGGCGGCCCATGCTCTCGCGCGTTATGACTGAGCGTCATAAATATGACGCTCAGTCATAACGCGCGTTGACGTATCCGGCGGGCCCGGCAAGACCGTCGTCCGCGTGAAGCGCGGCGGGCGACGGCCGCCCGGCGTTCGCGTGGCACCCGGCGAGCGATCGCCGCGCCCCGCACGGCCAGCGCCCGAGCACGGCGCTCAGGCCGGAACCACCACCGCCTCGCGGAGCAGGCGGCGGGCCAGGACGAGCCGGTCGGCGTCGTCGGGCAGGCCGGGCAGGTCGCCGACCCGGGTGACCGGCCCGGTGAGCAGCGCGTCCACCGCGGGCCCGCACTGCGCGGGCAGCGCGATCGTACGATCGAACAGGCGCAGGCCGACCCGGTCGGCGTCCTGCGCGACGAGCTGCCAGCGCAATCCGGCGCGCGGGCTGAGCCGGGCGTCGGCGTCGAGGGCGGCGAGCGCGGCGGCCTGGGCGAGCGGCCGGATCGGTGCCGGCCGAGCCGCCGGCCACGCGCGCTGCCGCAACCGGCCCGCCACCGCGACCGGGTCGGCCCGCAGCAGCCAGTCCCGCAGCGCCTCGACGGTCTCGGTGAGCTCCGGTTCGACGGCGTCGGGGTCGGCCACGTCGATGCCGAACGGCAGGCTCGCCCGCAGCCGGCGGTCCTCCGCCGCGAGCGCCAGCAGCTCCTCGACGAGCGCGTAGCGGGTCAGCGCGCGGATGCCCACCGTCAGATGCAGCGAGCTGGTCTCCTGCGCCTGCGCGCTGTGCAGCCATCCGCGGGGCAGGTAGAGGGCGTCGCCCGGGGCGAGGACCACGTCCAGCGCGGCCGGTCCCTGTGCGGTGGCGCCGACCTCGTCGGCCCGGCCGCCCCACGGCTGCCGCTCCAGGGGGTCGGGCAGCACCGGCGGGTGGATGCGCCAGTGCTTGCGGCCGTCCACCTGGAGCACGAAGACGTCGTGGGTGTCGTAGTGGGTGGCGAAGCCCTGGTTTCCCGGCGGGGTCAGGTAGGCGTTGACCTGCAGCGGCTGGCCAAGCGCGAGACCGAGGTCGCGGGCGAAGTCGATCAGCGCCGGCCAGGTGCGGTGCAGGCCCTGGAGCACCAGCGTCGCGCCACCGGCGTACTGCTCCAGCACCCGCTCGTCGAGCACCTGGTCGCCGATCTCCGCACCGGCCCCGCCGCCGCCGGTCCAGCGTGCGGACGGGACCAGGTCGCCGTCCTTGGCGATCCGCAGGAACGGGGTGCGCAGGCCGCGCCGGCTGAGCAGCTCGTCGGCGTCCGCCGGGCTGAACAGGTCGGTGAAGCCGGCCGCGTTGGGCAGCTCGTCGGCGCGGGACAGCAGCGGTGTCTGGCCCCAGTGCGCGGCCGCGAACTTCGCCGGCTCGACGGACACGCAGCGGGCCAGCGCCTCGGCCGCGCTGACGGACGAGACCGCCGGGCGGCCGTGGCCGCCCGGCGGGTCGATGTGCGTCACGACGGGCCGTTACCGGGCGCTGCCGTCGGCGCCGCCGTCCTGCTTGCCCGGGGTCGCGCCGCCGTCGGCCGGGCCCTCGGCGCCACCGTCGGCGCCGCCGTCCTGCTTACCCGGGGTCGCGCCGCCGTCGGCCGGGCCCTCCGCGCCCTGGTCGGCGCCGCGATCGAAGCCGCGCTCGGCGCCCTGGTCGGCGCCACCGTCCGCGCCACCGTCGCGCTGGCCGGGGGTCGCGCCGCCGTCGGCCGGACCTTCGGCGCCGGCGGCGCCGCTGGTGGTCATGTCGTCGTCGTTGAGTGCCATCGGTGCTCCCTAGTGCCGCCCCCGCCGTACGCCGGGGTCCGTCGTCCAGCGGTTGGTACCCCACGCGATCTTCTCTAACCCACCGTAGACGGCCGGAACGGTCGACACGGGCGCTTCGCCGGACCGCCTCCGGACCGGCTCGGCCCCGGCGCCGCGGCGTCCGGCACGGGATGCGGCGGGGGTCGCGCGGTGCCACGATGAAGCGGATGATCCTGGTGGGCACCTCCGGCTGGCAGTACCGCGACTGGCGGGAGCGGTTCTATCCGGCGGGGCTGCCGCAGCGGCTCTGGCTGGAGCACTTCGCCGAGCGGTTCGCCACGGTGGAGGTCAACAACGCGTTCTACCGGCTGCCGGAGCGGGACACCTTCGCCGCCTGGCGGGCGCGGACCCCGGACGACTTCTGTGTGGCGGTGAAGATGAGCCGCTATCTGACCCACGTCAAGCGGCTGCGGGAGCCGGCCGAACCCGTGGCCCGGTTCCTCGACCGGGCCACCGCGCTCGGCGACCGGCTCGGCCCGGTGCTGCTGCAGCTGCCGCCTAACCTGCCCGCCGACGTACCGGCGCTGGACGCCACGCTGCGCCTGTTCCCCGCCGACGTCCGGGTGGCGGTGGAGCCGCGCCACCCGTCCTGGTGGACCGCGGCCACCCGGACGGCGCTGGAGCGGCGGCGGGCGGCGCTGGTCTGGGCGGACCGGCGTGGCCGGCCGGTCGCCCCGCTGTGGCGGACCACCGACTTCGGTTACCTGCGGCTGCACGAGGGGCGGGCCCGACCGCACCCGCGCTACGGGCGGGCGGCGCTCGCCTCCTGGGTGCGCCGCGTCGCCGACACGTTCGGCGACGTGCCGGCGTACGTCTACTTCAACAACGACCCGGGCGGCGCGGCCGTCGTGGACGCGACCGTCTTCGCCGACCTGGCCCGCCACGTCGGGCACCCGGTGGGCCGGGTGCCCGTGGCGTGATCCTCGGCCCGCCCCGGGTCCGGGGCGGGCCGGGGCGTCACGGCATCATCTTGGCCAGGCTCCGCGGCATGGTGTCCTTGACCTCCTGCCACTCGCCCTGGGTGACGTGCTGGCGCAGGGTGTCCAGCACCACCTGCACCACCCGCTCGGTGCCGCCCTCCACGTCGTACGGGAAGCCCTGCCGGACCTCGTAGAGGAAGTCGTCACGGTTCAGCTTGACCGGCACGTCCGACGGCTTCCACCCGTCGAAGTAGATGCCGCGCACCAGGATCGGCAGTTGCTGGGCGAACTCGACGCTCTCCTGCACCGGCATCCGGTCCCGCAGCAGGTGCAGCACGGTCCGCAACGCGGCGTAGGACTGGTTGCGCTGCTCCTTCGGCCAGCCGTAGGCGTTCTCGATGTCCTTCAGGATCAGGTTCGTCTTGTCCAGCGAGGACTCGAACGCCGATATCAACTGCTCAGCCATCTTCCCACCCCCGTTCCTCGGTTTCCCAGCGTCGGTCGTCGTTGCGTCGCGGCGGCCCCGCCGGGCCGGGCCGCGCCCGCACCGGACTCCGCCGGCCGGCCCGCAGGCCCTGCCGGGGGTCGCCGGACGCGCCGACCACGTGCAGGACGGCACCCCGCCGGGGATCCGCCACCACCCGAGCCGTCATTCCCGGTCACCTCCTCGTGGTGCGCCGGTCGGGTCCGCGACGCCGACCGCACGCACCTTCCACGCTGCCGCCGCGGCGGGTGACCCGGCCTCACCCCGGCAGGATGAGCTGGCTCAGTCGGTGCCGAGCAGCCCGGCGAGGGTGGCGGCGTTGGTCTGTGCGTAGTCGCGGTAGCAGTTGTTCATGAGCACGTGTGTCCGCTCGGTGGAGTCGGCCAGCTCGCGCAGTCGGGGCGCCCAGTCCCGCAGCTCACGGTCGGCGTAGCGGTAGCCGAACTTCTCGTGGATGTCGGTGCTGGTCCACTTGTCGCTGTGCCCGTGGAAACGCACCACCGCGAGGTCCGCGGTGGCGGCCAGCACCGGCGGCACCGACGAGCGGTGCCCCTGCGGCATGTCCACGCAGACGTACGGCAGCCGGTGCTTGCGCAGGAACGCCAGCGTCTCGTCGCGGTTGGCCCCGTCGAACCAGGAGGCGTGCCGGAACTCGTAGACCGGGCGCAGCGGGTCGCAGCGCTTCGCCACCTCGAGCAGGTACTGCTTGTTCTCCCGCTTGATGGTGAACCAGGGCGGGAACTGGAACAGCAGGGCGCCGAGCTTGCCCGCCTCGACCAGCGGGTCTAGGGCGGAGAGGAAGCGCGTCCACACCTCCTCGTATGCCTGGGCGGGCAGGGCGTCCGGGTAGATGTTGCGCTTGTCCGTCTCCGGGCGCAGGTCCTTGTAGAGGGCGCTGACCTTGGTCGGGTGACCGGTCAGCAGGCTGAACGCCTTGATGTTGAAGGTGAAGCCGGCGGGCGTGCGCTCGGCCCACAGCTTCGCGGTCCGCTCGGCCGGTGGCGAGTAGTAGGTGGCGTCCACCTCGACCAGTGGGAACTGGCGGGCGTAGTACGCGAGCCGCTTCTCCGGCGTGTCGGCCGTCTGCGGGTACCAGCCGGAGTCCAACAGGGTCCGGTCGGTCCAGGAGGCGGTGCCCACCTTGATGTCACCCATGGGTGGAGTCCACCGCGCTCCGGGCCGACCGGCAACCGCTGGCGTTGGTCAGGCCGCCCGACGCTCCCGGGTCTGCTTGCACGACACGCAGGTCGTGGCGGAGGGGAAGATTTCCAGCCGTTCCACCGGGATCGGCGCCGAGCAGCCCTCGCAGAAGCCGTACGTGCCCTCCTCCAGCCGGCCCAGCGCGTGCTCGTACTGGGCGCGACGGTCGAGGATGGTGCGCAGGAGGGACTGCGCGGTGTCCCGCTCCGCGGTCTTCGTGCCGCTGTCGGCCTGGTCGTCGCCGGCGGTGTCGCCCACCTCCACCAGCCGCAACACCTGGCTCTGCAGCACCGCCTGCTCGTACTCCGCGGACAGCTCGTCGTAGCGCGCCTGGAGGGACTGCCGGATCTGGTCGATCTCCGCCTGGGAACGGGCCGTTCCGACCGTGTCGTGGACGAGCATCGCTGCCTGCCTTTCCTGGCGTCTGGTCAACCGGGGAGCCCGGTGCACCTGGCCCCGGTCACGGTCGCGTCCGGTGCACGGGCGGTCACCCGTGCTCTGTGAGCCGGGCGATTACCCGCGGTGGGAGTCGACCAAACCGCCGATTTCGCCGGTCTCAGCCGGCCTCCCACGACTCCACGATTGCGGGGTGGCGGGGGTCGTCGACCCGGACCACGACGTCGGCGAAGGAGGCCGGCACGACCTCCTCGGCGTACCGGTCGAACGCTGGCAGCGTCCAGCGCTGTTCGGGGTCGGTGCGGCGGCGCAGCGCGGCCGGCGAGAGCGCCAGGTGGACGGTCACGTCGAAGGGCAGCCCGCCGCCGAGCAGCAGCGACCCGCTGACCAGCACCACCCCGCCGGGCGGCAGCGGGACGTACCCGGCCCGGCTGGCCCGGTCCGCCGCGGCATCCCAGAGCGAGGGCAGCAGCTCCCCGGAGCCGCCCGGGCCGGCCGGGTCGAGGACTTCGCGGCGAAGCCCGGCCTCGTCCATCCACCCCTCGTAGTACGCGTCCGGGTTGGTGCGGCCGTGCTCCAGCCGGAGCGACGCGGGGCGCAGGAAGTCCGCGGCGAGCACGTGCAGCACCGGATGCCCACGGGCGCGCAGCGGGTCGACCAGCGCGGCCGCCAGGTCCTCGGGACGGGCGGCGGCGGGACCGTCCACGCCGACCCGCAGCCGGCCCGCGTCGGCCGTCGCGACCCGGTCGGCCTGCTCGGCCAGCCGGTCGGTCAGCTCGGTGACGAGCAGCTCGGGCGAGATGGGACGGACGCGCACCCGACCATCCTGCCGTCCGGGTGGAAGGCCGTGGTCGACGGGGCGCGGGTGGGCGGTGCGAGCCGGGTGGGCGGAGCGGTCAGCCGTTGCGTTCGACGGTGACCCGGGCGTCGTCGGCGAGCCGGTAGCCGACGCCGTAGACCGTGGTGACAAGGGGGACGTCGACGCCGACCTTGCCGCGCAGCCGACGCACGTGCACGTCGACGGTGCGTACGCCGGCGTGCTCGTAGCCCCAGACCGCGTTGAGCAGTTGGAGACGGGTGAACACCCGCCGGGGATGCGCGACCAGGTGCAGCAGCAGGTCGAACTCGAGCCGGGTCAGCGGCAGCGGCTCGCCGTCGCGCAGCACGGAGCGGGACGAGGCGAGGATGTGCAGGGCCGGCATCGTCGGGGCGAGCGGCCGGGGCGGCACCCGGTTGGCCGGCAGCGGCTCCGGCCGCCGCTCCAGGGGGACGTTGCTGGAGATCACGCACTCGCCGCGCTCGAGCATCTCCCGGGCGGCCTCGAGCAACCGGCGGGCCGGCGGGGTCAGCGACTCCTCGGCGGCGAGCGGGATGGAGAGCGTCACGGTGAGCACGGGCGCGGCCGTGTTCGCCGGCCGGCGCTGGCCGCCCGGGGGACGACCGGGGACCGCGGGTTGGGACGTATGCCATCCGGCGCGCGACGAGGCGGGGCTGACCGACATGGTCCTCCTTGGCTGGTCCGGGTATCTCCCCACGGCCCGGGACGCCGCTTCATCGATGCTTCCCGGCGCCCGTGCGAGGGTCAAGGGGCGGCTGCGTTGCATGAATGTGACAATTGACGAACACATCGGAGCCGGATGCTCGCTCTGCGTACGAGGCCTGATGATTACAGCAGAGCCGTCGAGATGACCCGATACGGGGGGTGCCCGCCCGGTTCACGTTCCGCGTCCGGGGCCACGCACCGCACCGGCGAGGCGTGGCCGACCTGGGTCGGGCGCGCTCCCATGTGGAGCGGGGCGTCACGGGGGCGGGACACGTCGCGCGGCGGCACGCCGACGCGGCGCGCCCCGCGGACCGGGCGTGCCGCGTCGGCGTGGTCGTGCGGGTCGGCGCTCAGCGGCTGCGGTCCACGTCGATCCGGGCGTCGTCGGCGAGCCGGTAGCCGACGCCGCAGTTCTGGAGCGGGCCGGTCCGGTCCGGTCGGCGCGGACCGGCGGGTGGGGCCGCGGGGAGCTGGCGACGACGGACATGGTGCCTCCTGTGACGGCGGTACGCCCGCCACGCCCGGTGGAGCGTGGCGGTTCAGCGGAGCGCCCGGCCGGCGGTCACCGGGGACGCGAGAGGGGACGGGGGCAGGGCGGTCGGGCCGAGGGCGGGCAGGCCGGCGATCCGCCAGGCGGCGAACCCGCCGACGACGTCGGTGGCCCGGCGCAGCCCGAGGTCCTGGAGGGCCGCGGCGGCGAGCGACGAGGTGTAGCCCTCCTGGCAGATGATCACTACGGGCAGGTCGTAGCCGACCGCCTGGGGCAGCCGGGCCGGGCAGCGCGGGTCGAACCGCCACTCGAGGACGTTGCGCTCCACCGCGAGCGAGCCCGGCACGGCGCCGTGCGCGGCCCGCTGGGCGGCCGGGCGGATGTCGACGAGCAGCGCCCCCGACCGGTACGCCAGGTGCGCCCGCTCCGGGTCGAGCCGGTCGAGCCGGGCCCGGGCGTCGGCCAGGATCTCCTCGATGCCACGCGAGCCCGGCGGCGGCGCCGGGGCCGGACAGCGGGTGGCGCTGGACTGGTGCATGGTCGGTTCCTTCCGATCAAGCGGGCGGGTGGAGGGGCGGCGGGCCCGGGCGCGGACGTGGCGCGCCCCGGTCGGCCGTGGTCACCAGGCGATGCCGGCCTCGGCCACCTCGGCGACCCGGAGCCGGCCGTCGGCGAGCGCGTAGCGGGTCATCCGCCGCAGGGCCGGGCGGTAGACGTGGACGCTGACCGCCGGCACGTCGCCGCGGTTGGTGACCTGGTGCACGTGCCGGACGCCGAAGCGCCGACCACTGCCGGCGGCGAGCCGGTGCGCGCGCAGCCGACCGCCGCCGACCGTCTCCTCGTTGAGGGCCCCGGCGAGGACCACGAAGGCACCCGCCGAGCCGCCGTGGTCGTGCAGGTCGGTGCCCTGGCCGGGCAGCCAGCTCAGCGCCCACACCTCGTGGTCTGCGGCGACGGCGAGCCGGGCGTACCAGCGTTCGGCGGGGTCGAAGCGCAGCGGCACCGGCCAGCCGGCCGGATCGGCCGCCCACCGGGCGGCGACGGCGAGCAGGTCGGGCTCCGGGCGGTCGCGCTTCATCGGGCTTCCTCGCGGGTCGTGCGGTACGGTCACCTCACCCTAGACGGTAAACCCTATCGGTTTAGTAGGTAATCCGCATGCTGGGACGCGCCGGGCCGCTCGCCCTGGTCAGCGGCGCGTCGGCGGCTCCACGCGGTAGCCCGGCACCGACGGCCAGCGGACCGTGAGCACCACCGACTCCTGTTCCGCGTACCAGCTGTGGTCGACGCCCCGCCCCCACACCACGTAGTCACCGGGAGCGCCGAGCACGACCGTGCGGTCCGGCAACTCGACCCGGAACCGGCCGCTGACCAGCACCAGCAGGGCGGTGCGCCGCTCGCCGGTCGCCCAGCGGGCACGCGCCTCCCCAACCGGATGCACGCCCCACTTCACCTCGACGTCGGTGCTGTGCCGCGGGTCGCCCGGCGGCATGAAGTGCCCCAGCAGCCAGCCCGCGTTGCGCGCGCCGTCGGCGCCCGCGTTGCCCACGTACACCCGCTCGTCCATGATCCTCCCGGCCGAGGACCGTACCAGCCGCGGATCCGCCTAACCTGGACCGGTGAGCGAGGAACTCGACGCCGAGACGCTGGCGTTCGCGCACCGGATGTTCGACCTGGCGCGGGCCGGCGCGACCGACGACCTGGCCGGCTACGTGGACGCTGGGCTGCCGGTCAACCTGACCAACGACAAGGGCGACACGCTGCTGATCCTGGCTGCCTACCACGCGCGTCCGGATACCGTGGCCGCGTTGCTCGCGCGGGGCGCCGACCACACCCGCGCCAACGACCGCGGGCAGACCGCACTGGCCGCGGCGGTCTTCCGCAGCAGCGCCGACGGCGTACGGGCCCTGCTCGACGCCGGCGCCGACCCGGAGCACGGCAACCCGTCGGCCGTGGACACCGCCCGCTTCTTCGACCTGCCGGAGATGCTCGCCCTGCTGCGGACCGGCTGACACCCGGCGGCGCGACGCCGCGCCCGGTATACAGGGGCGGTGGAGGATCCGCTGCCCGAGCAGATGCGCGCGGCCGGCACCGTGCTGCTGGCCTCGCTCGACGAAGAGGCGCGCGCCCGTGCCGCGTACCGCTTCGACGACGACGCGGCGCGGCGCTGGCTGGAGTACCGGCCCCGGCCGAGACCCGGCGTCTGCCTCGCCGACCTGGACGTCGCCGGCCGCAAGGCCGCACACCGGCTGCTCGCGACGGCGCTGAGCCCGGCGGCGTACGCCCAGGCGATGGCGATCGTCGCGCTGGAGGAGGTGCTGGACCGGGCCGAGGGTTGGCGCCGGGGCCGGCACAGCGGCGACTACTGGGTGGCGGTCTTCGGCGACCCGGAGCGGGACGACCGCTGGGCCTGGCGGCTGGAGGGACACCACCTGTCGGTGAGCATGACGGTGGTGGACGACCAGGTCTCCCCCGCGCCCCTCTTCCTCGGCGCCAACCCGGCGGTGGTCCGGCACGCCGGCTACCCGGTCTCCCGCCCGCTCGGCGCCGAGGAGGACCTCGGCCGCGCCCTGCTGGACGCGATGGGTCCGGCCGGCCGCGCCGCCGCGATCGTCGCCGACGAGGCGCCCGGGGACATCATCAGCGCCACCCGGCCCCGGGTCGACGGGCCCCTGGAGCCGCTCGGCGTGCCGGCGGACCGGCTCGGCCCGACCGGCCGGGCGCTGCTCGACCAGCTGGTCGCGGTCTACCTCGACCGGCTGCCGCCGGAACTGGCGATCCGGGAGGCGGGTCGGCTCGACGGTCGCGCGCTGCACTTCGCCTGGGCCGGCCCGACGTGCCCCGGGCAGCGTCACTACTACCGCGTCCAGGGCGACGACCTGCTGATCGAGTACGACAACACCTCCGACGACGGCAACCACGCGCACACCGTGCTGCGCCGCCCGACGAGCGACTTCGGCGAGGACGTCCTGGCCGCCCACCACCAAACCCACCCCCACCCCCACCCCTGACACGCCCCTGACCCACCCCACCCCCACCCCCGGCCTCAGGGCGTCGATCATGAGGTTGACGGCAGGAAACCAGGCGATTCTCGCCGCAGACCTCATGATCAACGCCGATCCGGCGGGGGCGGGAGGGGGATCCGTCAGGGGCGGTGGGCTTCGATCAGGAAGCGGCGGGCGTGGGCGACGAAGGGGCCCTCGGCCCGGATCCGCCGGTGCAACGCGAGCAGTTCGGGGCGGTACCGGTCGACGGTGAAGCCGGGGACCGTCCAGACGACCTTGCGCAGGAACCAGACCACCGCGGCGATGTCGTGGAAGACCGTACGCAGGGTGGCCTCCCGCAGGTCGACCACGGTCAGGCCGGCGGCCCGGGCGGTGGCCACCGCCTGGTCCGGGTGCCGCTGGGCGGGCGGCGGCAGCGGGCCGAGGATCGCCTCGCTGAGTTCCCGCACGGTGCCCGCCCCGATCTGCTGGGACAGGAAGGTGCCCCCGGGCCGGAGCACCCGGGCGGTCTCCGCCCAGTCGGTGCGCACCGGGTGCCGGCTGACCACGAGGTCGAACGAGGCGTTCCGGAAGGGCAGCGGGGCGTCCGGGGTGACCGCCACGACGGTGGCGCCGAGGGGGCCGAGCGTCCGCCGGGCGACGGCGACGTTCGGCGGCCAGCCCTCGGTGGCCACCAGCAGCCGGGGCGGCCGGGGCATCTCGGCGAGCACCTCGCCGCCGCCGGTGTCCACGTCCAGCGCCGCGTCGGCGTCCGCCATCCGGGCGGCCACCAACCGGGCGTACCCCCAGGGCGGGCGTTCCTCGGTGGCCCGGCCGGCCAGCCAGTCGAAGGCCCAGCCCTCGACCGGCGCGGCCGCGCCCTCGGCGATCAGCCGCGCGAAGTCCGGGTCGGTGGTCACTGTCTCCACCCGGGCGAGCCTGCCCGCCCGGGTCCGCGCGGGCAACGGATTTCGGAACGCCGCGTCAGGGTCGGGGCGGGATGATCTCGGCGGTCGAGCCGGCGACGCCGGGCAGGGCGTCGAAGGTCGTCGCCTCGGCGCGGCCCTCGTCGAACTGGCGCACCAGTCGCGCGCCGAGCCGTACACCTACCCCGCCGACGGCGAGGGCGATCACCTCGGTCACCAGCAGCACGACCGACGCGCCGCGCTGCGGTGAGTCGGCCCGGATCAGGCAGGACACCAGGAACAGCCCGGCCATCGCCACGTTCACCAGGTTGAACGTGACCGCGGTACGGCGGGTGCGGCCGCCGGGCACGTCCCACAGGTCGACCATGCCAGCCACCGCGGCCAGCGCGGCGGCGACCAGGGCGGCCACCGCCGTCCAGTAGCCGACCTCGCCGAGGAAGGCGGGCCCGCCCAGCACGTCGGTCAGGTCGAAGACGAGAGCGCTGACGAAGAGCCCGTACGGGAACGTCACCAGCATCGGTTGGATCGGGTGCCCCTCGACCCGCAGCCGGCTCTCCATCGTGCCCTCCCCTGGTCGGCTCAGCTCCTGAGCTCAGGGTGCTACCCGGGCGCACCCGGGGCGAAACGGCACGGGACCGGACGCACCCACCCGCGCGAGTCAGCTCTCCCGGGGGCGGGAGACCGTGCGGACCAGCCGCTCGGCCACCTCGCGCAGCGGGATGTCGAGCGAGGACGCGGCGCTGCGCAGCACGTCGAGCGCCTCCTCGGCGAGGCAGCCACGCTGCGTCATGATCACCCCGATGGCCTGTGCGACCACGCCGTCGTGCAGCAGCGCGGCGTCCCACTCACCGGCCAGCTTGAGCTGGCGGGCCCGGTCCCGGACGGCGGCCAGCAGCAGGCCGGCGTGCTCGGCGAGCAGCATGGCGGTCAGCTGGTGCTGGGTGGTGAGCACGTCGGAGGTGCCCGCGTACAGGTTGATCGCGCCGATCACGTGGTCGTCGACGTCGAGCGGGGCGGAGATCACGCCGCCGACGCCGAGGTCGACGGCGCGGGGCGTCCAGTCCGGCCAGCGCCGCTCCCGGCCCAGGTTCTCCGACAGCACCATCTCCCGGCGCCGGATGGCGTCCATGCCCGGCGAGTCGGGGTCGTGCCGGGGATCGTCCAGGCCGGCCAGCCGCGGGTCGGAGGCCGCGCCGCCGGCCGGCTGACCGGCGCGCAGCACGGTGAAGCCGCACCAGCTCACGCCGGCCACGGCGTCCCGGCTGATCCGGACCAGCGCGGTCAGCGCCTCATCGAAATCGGTCACGGCGATCAGGCCGGCGGTCAGTTCGCGCAGCAGCGCGGCGGTCTCCAGCGCCCCGACGGTAGCCACCACCGGTTGGGGTGTCTCCAGGTTCACCGGCGGAGCGCCTCCGCCTTCACGCGTGCCTCGGCACGCCCGGCCGATGCCGTCACCTGTGTCATCGTCTGCTCTCTCCCGAGTCTTCGGACCCGGCCTACTACCCGAGCGAACACGGGTCGAAACGGGCGCAAACGGAGGTCCGGCCGGCGGGGTAGCGCCGGCCGGAACCCCGTGGAGATCAGCGGGAGGCGCCGGTGAGCCGTCGCCCGACCGAGGCGATCAGGCGGTCCAGCTCCGAGCCGAACGGGTTGTCGTGCACCAGGTAGGTCCAGGTGGCGCTGGGGCGGACCAGCGTGGCCTCGGCCGGCTCCCAGTCCTCGTCGAATTCGGTCTCCGTGAACGTGGCGATGGTGCGCGCCTCGATCTCCGGAACGAGCGCGTTGAACGCCGGCACGGCGGCCCGGTGGAACTCGTCGAGCGGGTCCAGCCGGCCCAGCGCGCGCAGATGCACGCCCTCGCGGACCTCGGACAGCTCGGCCAGGTGCTCGGCCCAGAGCCGGTCGAGGTGATAGAGCGCGATCGACCGGGCGACCCGGGCGAGCAGGTCCTCGTCCATCTCGCCGGCCTTGTCCGGCACCTTGTCCAGCAGCATCAGCGCGGCCACGTCGCTGGTGAGCAGCCGTTCCCGCCGCTCGGCGAGCGCCTTGCGCTGCTGCTCGATGACCACGCTGTAGCGCCAGGTGTTGCGGTGGATCTCGTGGTTGACGCCCTCCGCCACCCGCTGGGCGTGCTCGACGGCGTAGTCGACCTGCTCGTCGGTGACCAGGCCGTCGGCGTTCATCCGGGGCGACGCCGGCACCGCGTCGGACGCGTGCCGGACGACCAGGTCGTCCTCCAGGCTGACGAAGAAGGCCGAGCCACCCGGGTCGCCCTGCCGGCCGGCCCGGCCGCGCAGCTGGTCGTCGACCCGGCGGCTGTCGTGCCGGCCGCTGCCGATCACGTAGAGGCCGCCGAGGTCCGCCACCCGGTCCCGGTCGGCCTGGTCGCTACCGCCGAGCCGGATGTCCACACCGCGGCCGGCCATCTGGGTGGAGACGGTCACCGCGCCGTACGCGCCGGCCTCGGCGATGATCGCCGCCTCCTCGTCGTCGTTCTTGGCGTTGAGCACCACGCAGGGCACGCCGGCCGCGTGCAGGCCCGCGGCGAGCCCCTCGGACTCCTTGACGTCCAGGGTGCCGACCAGCACCGGCCGCCCGGCCTCGTGGCAGCGCGTGATCTCGTCGATCAGCGCGTCCTCCTTCTCGGCCCGGGTGGCGTAGATCCGGTCCGGCTCGTCCTCCCGGACGCACGGGGTGTTCGGCGGGATCACCGCCACCTCGAGGTCGAAGAACTCGCGCAGCTGGTCGCCGACCAGCACCGCGGTCGCGGTCATCCCGCAGATCTTCGGGTAGAGCCCGATGTACGCCTGGACGGCGATGGTGCCCAGCACCTCGCCTTCGGCTGTGGCGTCCAGCCCCTCCTTGGCCTCGACCGCGGCCTGCAGCCCGTCCGGCCAGCGGCGGCGCTGGGCGACCCGGCCGCGCATCTCGTCGATCAGCTCGACCGAGCCCTCCCGGACGATGTAGTCCACGTCACGGTTGAGCAGCGCGTGCGCGTGCAGCGCCACGTTGACCGCGGAGAGCTGCTCGACGTGCTCCTCGTCATAGAGGTCGATGCCGAGCTTGGCCTCGACGGCGGCCAGGCCGGCGGACGTGAAGGCCACGCTGCGGCCGTCCTCGGCGACCGTGTAGTGCTTGCCCCGGCGCAGCCCGCGGACCAGCGCGGCGGCGGCGTGCACCGGGTCCTGCTCGCCGGGCACCGCCCCGGCCAGGACCATCGGCACCCGGGCCTCGTCGATGAGGATCGAGTCGGCCTCGTCGACGATCGCGGTGCGCAGCGGCGGCTGCACCCGGTCGTCGACGTCGGTGACCAGCTGGTCGCGGAGGAAGTCGAAGCCGGCCTCGCTGACCGAGACGTAGGTGACGTCACAGGCGTAGGCCTCGCGCCGCTCCTGGGGGGTGGACGCCTCGTTGACCCAGCCCACGGTGAGGCCGAGCAGGGTGTAGACCGGCTCCATCCACTGGGCGTCGCGGCGGGCCAGGTAGTCGTTGACGGTGAGGACGTGCACCGGGCCGTTGCCCATCCGGACATGCCCGTACGCGGCGACGGTCGCGGTCAGGGTCTTGCCCTCACCGGTGGCCATCTCGGCGACCTTGCCGGAGAGCAGGGCCATCGCGCCGAGCAGCTGGACGTCGTACGGGCGCTGGTCGAGCCCGCGCCGGGCGGCCTCCCGCCCGATGGCGCAGATCTCCTCGTAGCCCGCGGCCGTCCCGGCGGCCTCGGTGAGCTCGGCGTCGTCGAGCGCGGCGAGCTCCTCCTCGCGCGCCTCGATCGCCGGCAGCAGCTTCTCCAGCGGGGCGAGGTCGACCGTCGTCCCCGGGCGCTGGAGGAACCGCCGGAACCTGCTCTTGAACCGTTGCGACACACCCATGAGCGGCAACGGTACGCGATCCGGGGCGCCTTCCGCGTACCGCTCGGGCCGCATGTCGGCCCGGGCGGTACGCGGCACATGATCGACCGCTCAGAACGTGAGCACGACCTGCAGTTCCTGCCGGCGCCGCTCGGCGAGATCGGTGAGCAGGGCGGGCGCCTCGTCGAACGGGACCACCGCCGAGACGAGGTGCTTGCGGATCACGTCCCCGTACGCGCGCAGCAGGTCGACCGTCTCGGCCGACAGCCGCTCCCGGTCCCACGTGGGAGCGAGCCCACGGGGTACCCGGCCGATCTGGGCGCAGCGCAGGGACAGCCCGTTGTGGTGGAACTCCTCGCCGAGCCGGACGGCGTCCGCGCCGGACTGGTAGAAGGCGAGGTCGATCACCGTGCCCTGCGGCCGGAGCAGACGCAGCGCCAGCTGGAGCGCCCAGTCCTGCCCGCGGCACTGGAACACCACGTCCGCGCCCCGGTCGCCGGCCAGGTGCGCCCAGCGGGTCTTGAGGACCACCGCCGGGTCGTCCGCGCCCGGGTCGAGGGTCTCCAGGCCCAACGCCTCGGCGACCAGGCGGCGCTCCGCCGTCGGGTCGAGCACCACCACGGAGGCCGCGCCGTGCCGCCGGGCGAAGAGGGCGGTGAGCAACGCCACGACCCCGCTGCCGACCACCGCGACCCGCCGCCCGCGCACCCCGTCGCCCAGCGACCGGACATCGGTGCCGTGCAGGTCGGCGGCGGCGTGCAACAGCCCGTTCGCGCAGATCGGCCCCATGTGGGCGACGTAGACACCGAGCAGCGGGTCCACGTCGTCCGGGAGCGGGACGAACCGCTCGGCGACCGGGTCGGCGACCCAGCCGGTGCGGTGCCCGTACGTCATCGCGCCGACCGTGCCCACCGGGACCGCCGGGGTGGCGCTCTCCACCACCCGCCCCACCTGCATGTAGCCCAGCCGGGTCACCGGGTACGGGGTGCTGGCGTCGCCGGGACGGAACAGACCGAGGTCGGCGTCCCAGGTGCCGTTGAGGTAGGGGTTGGTCCCCTTGACGTAGCTCAGCTCGGTGCCGGCGGAGACGCCGCTGTACAGCGTCTCCACCCGGAACGTGCCCGGGCGCACCGGCGCGGCGTCCTGCTCGACCAGCTCCACCCGGCCCGGGGCCTGGACCACCACCACCCGGTCACGCATCGACGGTCACCCCGGTGGTGTCCAGCGTCGCGGTGGACGGCGCGTCCAGGCGTACGGCCCGGCCGGTGCGGGCCGAGTCGGCCACGGCCAGGGCGAGCCGGTGGGTGGCCAGCGCCTCGGCGTACGGGACGCGCACGTCGTCGCCGACGCCGCGGACCGCGTCCACGAACGCCCGGTCGACCGCCACCCGGGCGCCCTCCGGGTCGGCGGGCAGCCGGCGCTCCCCGTCGGCGTCGCAGACCAGCAGGCCCTCCTCGGTCAGCGTCAAGGCCATCCCGTCGGCCAGGATCTCCAGCCCGGCCCGGTGCTTCCAGCCCAGCACGCACGCCGCGCTCAGCGTGCCGACCGCGCCGCCGGCGAAGCGCAGGGCGGCGGTGGTGACCGAGTCGATGTCCGCCCCGTCGACCGGTGGTGGGCTGCCGTCCCCGTACGCGGTCACCTCGGTCGCCTCGCCGACCAGCACCCGCACCAGGTCCAGCACGTGCGCCGCCTGCTCCACCACCGGGCCGCCGGAGCGGTCCCGCCGCGACCACCAGGCCACCGGCGGCACCTTGTCCCACCAGGTGCCGCTGACCATCCGGATCGGACGTCCGGCCAGCAGCTGCCGAGCCTGCTCCACCACCGACAGGTAGCGCCAGTGGTGCCCGACGGCGGTGAGCAGGCCACGCCGGGCGACCAGGTCGGCGACCCGTTCGGCGGTGACCAGGTCGACCGCGACCGGCTTCTCCACGAACATCGGCACCCCGGCGGCGACGACGGCCTCCTCCACCGGGCCGTGCGCGAACGGCGGCACGCAGACGTACACCGCGTCCGGACCGGCCGCGAGCAGCTCGTGGATGTCGGTGTACGTCCGGGCGCCGTGCGCGTCGGCGAGCGCGGCCGCCGCGTCGGGCAGCACGTCGGTCACCCCGACCAGCTCGGTGTCGTCGAATCCGGCCAGCACGCGGGCGTGACGTTGCGCCACCCCACCGGCCCCTACCAGTCCCACCCGGCACGTGCGCATCCGACCAGCCCTTTCCGCCCTCGGCTCACATTTCTCCGCAAGCACTCCCCCCACACCGGCGCAATCAAACGTTCACCCGGCGGGAACGCGGCGGTGGGAACGTCGTGATCGAGCCGTTAGGCATGATCCGGTTAGCACGAGGTCGGCAGTGGGAAATCCGACGTCGCGTTTTCCGCCACGATCTGGGGGTGTGCCCGTGCGGGATACAGAATCGACTGTCTCACCGGTAGTGGAGGCCTGGGCGACATACCGGACCACCTCCGCCGCCGAGTGGACGCCCCGGCGACTGGTCCGGGCCAAGGGGGAGAGCCGGGTCAGCGTGGTGCTGCCGGCGCGCAACGAAGAGGCCACCGTCGGCGCGATCGTGTCGACGATCCGGGAACACCTGATGGACCGGGTCGCCCTGGTCGACGAGCTGATCGTGGTGGACTCGCGGTCCACCGACCGCACCGCCCAGGTCGCCCGGGCCGCCGGTGCCGAGGTGGTCAGCCAGGATGCGATGACCCGCGGGCTGCCGCGGTTGACCGGCAAGGGGGACGCACTCTGGGCCGGGTTGGCCGCCGCCGAGGGGGATGTGGTGGCGTTCGTCGACGCGGACCTGCGCGAGTTCCGCCCGCACTTCGTGACCGGCCTCATCGGTCCGCTGCTGACCGACCCGTCGGTCGAGTTCGTCAAGGGCTTCTACCACCGGCCCCTGATCGGCACGGCCGGCGTGGAGCAGGACGGCGGCGGTCGGGTCACCGAGCTGATGGCGCGCCCGCTGCTCAACCTGTTCTGGCCGGAGTTGGCCGGCTTCGTGCAGCCCCTCGCCGGCGAGTACGCCGGCCGACGCGACGTGCTGGCCCAGGTGCCGTTCGTCTCCGGGTACGGGGTGGAGACGGCGATGCTCATCGACCTGCTGGAGTTGGTCGGGCTCGACGCGCTGGCGCAGGTGGACCTCGGCGAGCGCAAGCACCGGCACCAGGACACCGCGGCGCTCGGCCGGATGTCGGCGCAGATCATGCTCACCGCGTGGTCGCGGTTGCAGCGGCGCGGCTGGGCCGCCCCGGGCACGGCGCCGACCGCGCTGCTGACGCAGTTCCGGCGCGGTGGTTCGGAGGCCCTGCCCAACCTGGAGCGGGAGATCGTGGTGAGCGACGTGTCCATCGAGGAGCGTCCGCCCCTGGCCGAGCTGCGGCACCGGGTGCCGCGACGGCGGATGGCCGCGGCGTGACCGGCCGGGCGCACGGTCACCGGCCCTGGAGGGCGGGCGGGGAGAGGAGCCGGGACCGATGAGCCTCACCGTCCTGATGAACGCCGGTCCGTGGCTGTCGGTGCCGCCGCCCGGCTACGGCGGCATCGAGAACGTGATCGCGACGCTCGTGCCGGAGCTGCGGCGCCTCGGCGTCCGGGTGGTGCTGGCCTCGGTGGACAGCAGCACCCTGGCCGTCGACGAGTTGGTGTCGGTCTTCCCCGACGGCCAGTTCGCCGCGCTGCAGCGGCCGTACAACCAGGTCTGCGGCATCTCCCAGGCGCATTTGAACGGGGTGGTCCGGCAGCTGCACAGCCGCGACGACATCGACCTGGTGCACGACCACGTCGAGGCGGTCGGACTCGCCACGCTGGCCGCGATGGGACCGGACGCCCCGCCGGTGCTGCACACCCTGCACTGGGACCTGGCCAAGCATCCCGCGCTCTACGGCAACCTCGACGGCGGCGACCGGGTCCGGGTCAACGGCGTCTCCGCCTCCCAGCTGGCGCGCGCGCCCCAGGCGCTGCGGGACCACTCGGTCGGGCACGTGCACCTGTCCACCCCCCTCGCCGTCGGCGCCGACACCCGGCCGGCGACCGAGAAGGGCGACTACGTCGTGGTGCTCGGCCGGATCAACCCCGGCAAGGGGCAGGATCTCGGCGCCCGGCTGGCCCGGCGGGTCGGGTTCCCGCTGGTGCTCGCCGGGCCGGTCGGCCCGTACCACCGGCCCGAGGACCTCGCGGCCGCCGACGACGAGGCGCGGCAGAACCCGGATGTCCGCTTCTTCTACGACGAGGTGGCGCCGTACGTGGACGGAGACCTGGTCCGCTGGGTCGGCACCGTCGCCGGTCAGGAGCGCGACGACCTGCTCGCCGGCGCCCGCGCGTCGCTGTTCCCGCTGCGCTGGGAGGAGCCCGGTGGCACGGCGGTGGTCGAGTCGCTGGCCCTGGGCACGCCGGTCGTGGCGATGTCCCGCGGCTGCCTGCCCGAGCTGATCGAGCACGGCCGCACCGGGCTGCTCACCGCCGACGAGGACGAGCTGGGCGACCTGGTGCTGGCGGCGAGCGTGCTCGACCCGGACGAATGCCGCCGGGAGGCCGCCGCCCGGTTCACCCCGGCCGCGATGGCCGAGCGGTACCTCGGCCTGTACGAGCGGGTCCGGCAGGTGGCCGCCACCCCGCGCCTGCAACCGGCCTGACGCCCTGGTGGCGGGCCGGTCCACCCGCGGTGGGCCGGTCCGCCGTCGGTTTGCCGGGGCGCGTGGCGGGTAGCCGCGCACCACCGAGCGGCCCGCTCAGGGAGGTGACGGTGGTGGCCGGACCGATGGCACACGCCCGCGCCCGTCCCAACCCGGCCGACGGCAAGGCACCGGTCCGGCGGGCCGCCGGCGTGGTGGCGGTGCTCTTCCTGCTCATCGGCCTGCTCGGCTTCGTCCCCGGGGTGACCAGCGACTTCGGCGACCTGCGCTTCGCCGGCCACCACTCCGGCGCGACGCTGTTCGGGGCGTTCCAGGTCTCGATCCTGCACAATCTGATCCGCCTGCTGTTCGGGGTGGCCGGGCTGGTGCTGTCCCGGACCGTCACCCACGCCCGGGCCTACCTGGTCGGCGGGGGCGCGATCTCCCTGGTCCTCTGGCTGTACGGACTGGTCGTGGACCGGGACAGCGGGGCGAACTTCGTCCCGCTCAACGGCGCCGACAACTGGCTCCACCTCGGCCTCGGGATCGGCATGATCGGCCTGGGGCTGGTCACCACGCGGGCCGGCCGGTGACGGCGGTCCCAGGGCCCGCCAGTCCGGTTTCGTCGGGCGAGGCCACGGGTATTTTCCGAGTCCCACGGACGAGACGCGGAGAGAAACTGATGGCGAGCGGAATCACCTATCAGGTGTGCGAGCGGCCTCCGGTCACCGTCGTCCGGCTCGCCGGGCCGCTCGACCTGGAGACCATGCGATCGGTCCACGAGGCGCTCGCCGGCTGCCTGGCCGCCCAGCCGCACGCGCTGGTGGTCGACCTCGGCGACGTGATCGTCCGCGACCGGCTGGCGCTGTCCGTCTTCGCCGCCGCGGCCCGGCGCGCGGAGGAGTGGCCGGCGGTGCCGGTCGTGCTCAGCGACCCGCCGCCGGTCGCGGCGCGCTGGCTGGCCGAATCCACCGCGTGCCGCAGGGTGCCGGTCGGCCGAAACTGCGCCGAGGCGACCCGGGTGGCCGGTGCCGCCGCGGCGCCCCGGCTGTGGACCCGGCTCGAGCCGGTGGCCGAGGCGTGCCGGCGAGCCCGCGACCTGGTCGCCGACGCGTGCGCCCGGTGGAACCTGCCGGAGGCGCTCGGCCCCGCGTCGGTGGTGCTCACCGAACTGGTCGGCAACGTGGTCCGGCACGCGGGCACACCGATGCAGGTCACGCTGACCCTGCGCCGCCCGTACCTGCACGTGGCGGTGGTGGACGGCAGCCGGGCGGCTGCCCGGCCGGGCAGCCCCGACCTGCGCGACGAGGGCGGCCGGGGGCTGCTCCTGGTGCGCGAGCTCGCCCAGCGCTGGGGCACCGTCCCGGCCGGTGAGGGCAAGGCGGTCTGGGCGCTGCTGCCCGCGAACTGATCGGCACCGGCAAAGTGCCCGGATTAACCCCTTCGGCCTGGTTACATGGGCACCGGGTCGGGTACGCACGCCCGTCCTTTTGTCGTCCTGGCGGGGTGAAGCAGCGATGCCCAAGCGGGTCACCACGGAGCCCGGCCGCGACCGAGGACCGGCGATCCTGGCGCCGGCCCGGTTCGGCGGGTTCCCCGGCCCCCTGCGCGTGCCGACCCGGGGCGGGTACCTGATCCGGTTCCTGGCGACCACGGACCACAAGCAGATCGGCATCCTCTACCTGCTCACGTCGTTCGGCTTCTTCCTGGCCGCGGGCATCGAGGCGATGCTGATGCGCGCCGAACTGGCCCGACCCGGGCTGCAGTTCCTCTCGTCGGAGCAGTACAACCAGCTCTTCACCTCGCACGGCGCGGTGATGCTGCTGCTCTTCGCCACACCGGCCGCGTTCGGCTTCGCGAACTTCATCGTGCCGATCCAGATCGGCGCGCCGGACGTCTCGTTCCCCCGACTCAACGCGCTGGCCTACTGGCTCTACCTGTTCGGCGGGCTCATGGTGATCGGCGGGTTCGCCGCGCCGGGCGGCTCGGCGGACTTCGGCTGGACCGCGTACGCGCCGCTGAACGACGCGGACCACTCCCCCGGCGTCGGCGCCAACCTGTGGGTGATCGGGCTGGTCATCTCCGGACTGGGCACCATCCTCGGCGCGGTCAACCTGATCACCACGATCCTGACCCTGCGCGCACCCGGCATGACCATGTTCCGGATGCCGATCTTCACCTGGAACATGCTCTTCACCAGCGTGCTGGTGATCCTGGTCTTCCCGCTGCTCGCCGCGGCGCTGCTGGCGTTGTCGGCCGACCGGCTGCTCAACGCCCACGTGTACGACGCGGCCACCGGCGGCCCGATGCTGTGGCAGCACCTGTTTTGGTTCTTCGGCCATCCCGAGGTGTACATCATCGCGCTGCCGTTCTTCGGCATCATCACCGAGATCATCCCGGTGTTCGCGCGCAAGCCGATCTTCGGCTACACGGGTCTGGTGTTCGCCACCATCGCGATCACGGTGTTGTCGATGACCGTCTGGGCGCACCACATGTTCGCCACCGGGCAGGTGCTGCTGCCGTTCTTCAGCATCCTGAGCTACCTCATCGCGGTGCCGACGGGGGTGAAGTTCTTCAACTGGATCGGCACCATGTGGAAGGGGCAGCTCACCTTCGAGACGCCGATGCTGTTCGCGATCGGCTTCCTGGTGACCTTCCTGCTCGGCGGGCTCACCGGCGTGCTGCTCGCGAGCCCGCCGGCCGACTTCCACACCCACGACTCGTACTTCGTGGTCGCGCACTTCCACTACGTCGTGTTCGGCACCGTGGTGTTCGCGCTCTTCGGTGGCTACTACTTCTGGTGGCCCAAGATGACCGGGCGGATGCTCGACGACCGGCTCGGCAAGGCGCACTTCTGGACGATGTTCCTCGGCTTCCACGGCACCTTCCTGGTGCACCACTGGCTGGGCAACGAGGGGATGCCGCGCCGCTACGCCGACTATCTGCCCACCGACGGGTTCACCGTGTTGAACACCATCTCCACCATCTCCGCCTTCGTGCTCGGCATCTCCACGCTGTTCTTCATGTACAACGCGTGGAAGTCCTGGCGGTACGGGGCGATGGTGGCGGTGGACGACCCCTGGGGGTTCGGCAACTCGCTGGAGTGGGCGACGACCTGCCCGCCTCCGCTGCGCAACTTCGACCACATGCCCCGGATCCGCTCCGAGCGGCCCGCCTTCGACGCCAAGTACGGCGAACTCGTCGCCGACCTCGGCCGGGACCTGCCGCAGCGCACCACGAAGCCGCCGCAGGAGTTCCACGAGGAGCTGCGGCACATCACGCAGGCGCCCGAGTCGCCCGCCGCCGAGGGGGCGCACGGTCCACGCGAGATCGCCGAGTACGAGCCGCCGCCGCAGTCGGGCGCCCGCCCGGTGGACGTGCCGCACCCGACCGACATCCGCCGGGCCAGCTTCGACGAGACGGACGCGCCGGAGGACGAACCGCCGGACCCGCGGCAGAGGCCGCGGCGGACCGAGAAGTGGCGCCATCCCCGCCACGGCGACCCGCCGGAGTGAGCGGACACGGTCGGGGCCGGCACGGAATCGTGCCGGCCCCGGGCGCCCGTGGCGGAGGCGTGCCTCAGTCGTGTGCGGGTGCGAGCGTGCCCCAGTCGGGTGCGGGTGCGCCTCAGTCGTGTGCGGGTGCGAGCGCGCCTCAGTCGTGTGCGGGTGCGAGACCGGCGGCGGTGAGTGAGCGGCGTACCGCCGGCTGCACCCGGGTCAGCCGCAGCGGCACTCCGGTGCGGGCCGCGGCGTCCCGGCCGGCCATCAGGGCGGCGATCCCGCCGGCGTCGAAACCGCCCGCGCCGACCAGGTCGACCACCACCTCGCTCGGCTGGCCGGTGACCGCCTCGATCATCGCCCGGCGCAGTTGGTCGGCGCCGTCCCGGTCGACCTCCCCGCCGACCTCGACCACCACCCGGTCACCGGTCTGCCGGACGGAGATCCGGGCCTTCGCCGGCTCCGACTCGGCCGCACCGTTCTGCCAGGGCGGCGGCGCGTCGGCGAGCATCGCCTGGCGCAGCCAGGTCAGCGCGCGCGACAGCAGGCGGGAGACGTGCATCTGGGAGATGCCGAACCGGGCCGCGATCTCCGCCTGGGTCTGGTTGCCGTAGAAGCGCATGGCCAGGATGCGTCGCTCCCGCCAGGGCAGCCGGTGCAGCAGCCCGCTGACCGTGACGCGGTCGTCGACCGACTCCAGGGCGTTGTCCGACTCGCCGACCAGGTCGCCGAACTCGGCGGAGCTCTCACCGCCCACCGGCGCGTTCAGGGAGGCCGGACTGTAGCCGGCGGCCGACTCCAGCGCGGCGAGGATCTCCTCCTCCGGCGTCTCCAGCCGTTCGGCCAGCTCGGCCACCGAGGGCGCCCGGGACAGCTCGCTGGTCAGCGCCGCGGTCGCCTGCCCCACCTCGAGGATCAGGTCGCGCAGCCGGCGGGGCACGTGCACACCCCACGTCCGGTCGCGGAAGTGGCGTTTGATCTCGCCCACGATGGTGATCGCCGCGTACGCGGTGAAGGAGCCCCGTTCCGGGTCGTACCGGTCGACGGCGTTCACCAGCCCCAGCCGGGCCACCTGCTCCAGATCCTCCAGCGGCTCCCCCCGTCCCCGGTACCGGCGGGCGAGCCGGCCGGCGAACGGGAGCGCGAACCGGACCAGGTCGTCGCGGGCCTCCTGCCGCCGCTCGGGGGGCAGGCCGGCGATCCGTGCCGCGTACGCCAGTGCGGCCGCGTCGAGGTCCTCCAGCCCCCGTTCGGTGGGTGGTGGTGTGCTTGTGGTGGTCTGTCCGAACATCCGCGCCTCCCTCAGGAAGGTCCCCCGCCCGGATTGGGAAACCGGTCGTGCGCGTGGTCGGGCCACGCACCGGGCCGGAAGTGGGTTACGTGACTGGGACGCCAGCGGGCGACGACACCGTGCTGCGCAGCGTGTTCAGGCCGTCGCAGCCAGCGATGTTCCCGCTCCGTAGGTACTCAATCACGGGATCCCCGGTTCGCGAGGATGTTTCGGTGTGCTCCCCTCAAGAGACGAGCAACCCCTGGTGGGTGCCGCTGTCGCGGAGCACGGCGAGGGCCTCGGCGGCGGCCATCGGAGGCGGCACGGGCAGGTCGTACGGCTGGGCCCGCAGGACCTCCGTGGCCCTCCGCGTGGGTACCGAGGTGACCGGATAGCCCCGCGCCGACGTGCGGTCCAGCGCGCGACGCCGACGGCCGAACCCGGCCACCGCCAGCCACTGCGGCAGCCCGGCGAGCGCCGGCGACCGGACCCCGGGCGGCTCGGGCAGCACGTCCACCGAGCTGAACGGCTCGCTCCCGGCGAGCCACCACTCGGCCCCCTCGACGCTGCGCCGGGTCGCGTTCTCGCACCAGTACGGCACCATCCCCGCCCGCACCACCTGCCACGGGTCGAGCAGGCGTCCGCACTCCACCACGAGCCGGTCGCCGGTCTTGCCGGCGGCGCGCAGCCAGCGCCGGTACAGGTCGGCGGTCGCCGCGCTCAACGCCTCCGGCCGGGGAAAGAGCACCCGGTGCAGCCGGCGACCTGCGCGACCGGCCCAGTCCCGGGCGCTGAGTTCGAAACCGGACTCCACGCCGTGCTCCGCGTAGCCGGAGGGCGAGGAGACCTGCGGCGGCTCCCACCGGGCGGCGTCGCCACCCGCCGACCGGAGCACCTGGCGCAGGGCGTGGCTGTCCGGGTGGAAGTCCACCGGGTCCAGCCCGCTGCTCGGGCAGCCGACCTGGAAGCTGTGCCCCTGCCCCGGGTCGAGCACCGGCCAGGTCCGCGCGTCACGCAGCAGCAGCACCGGCGCCCCCGGCGCCAACCGGTCGGCCAGGAACCGCCGGTACGCCGCCGGCAGGGTCCGCCAGCGGGCGGCGAGCGAGACCGTCGCGCCGGCCAGCGCGCCCCGGCTGGCCGGACAGTGCACCTGGCGGACGTGCAGGTCGTCGTTGCCGGCGAGCAGCCGGGCGGCGAGAGCCGAGCCGTGGTCCAGCGCGGCCCCCGGCAGGTCCACGCCGCCCTGGGCCCAGTGCACGGTCATCTCGAAGCTCGCCGGCAGCCACGGCATCCCGAGGGCGACCGCCAGGTGCACGGCGGCACCGTGCGGTGACCCGAGCACGGCCCCCGGATAGCTGCCCCGCGGGTACTGGTCGACGAACCACGCGGCCACCCGACCGGCGTCGACCTCCGCGGTCTGCCCCGGCGTCAGCGCCACCCGGCCGGCGGCGCGGGTGACCGCGGCCCGGCGGACCGGCTCCGGTGCCCCCGGGAACCGGGAGACCGGGCCCATGTGTCCGAGATCGGCGCAGTCGGCGCCGCGCAGCGCGCGCGCCGTGGCGGCGACCAGGACCCGTGCCGTGCTACCGGCCGACACGACCCGGTCGCCGGCCAGACCGGCACCGTTGGCCGTGAGCCCCTCGCGCACCTTGTGCACCGGCCCCACCTTGCCTCGTTCGCTCACCACGCGGCCCGGCTTCCCGTCCCGATGCGGTTCAAACGGCCCGTCCCCCACCAGGCGGGACCAATCCGCAGGTCGGCGGCCCTTCGCCGGTCGCGGGCGGTTAACGGCGTCCGGCCCGCCTCGGGCCGGCCGTCCCGCCCGGGCCGGATCCGCCCCACGTGCGCCCACGCCCGATTCGCCGCCCCGCCGCCGCGCCCGCTCCGCCCCCGGGCGCCCGGGAACCCGGAGACCGCGATCATCAAATAGAGAGCACGACAGACCCCCGACCTGGCGGTGTCCCGAGACACGGCGACACCGCCAGGTCGGCGACACCAAGTGGATCAGTCGTCAGGCACGCCCCGCCGTCGCCGGGGCCACGACCACGGTCTCGGCCAGCAGCTGGGGCCGGGCGCGCCCCGGCCGACGGTCTAGATCAGCTCCTCCGCGGCCAGGGACAGCCGCCGGTCCAGCTGGTCGCGGACCCGCCGGGCCGCCTCTCCCTCGGCGAAGACGCCCCGCAGGTCCGCGAAGGCCGGCTCCGGTGGCGACAGCGGCACCGCGGGATCGACCACCGCCTCCAACACCGAGGGCCGGTCCGCGGCCAAGGCCTCGTCCCAGGCGGCGCCGACCAGTTCGGGCCGGTCGACCCGTACGCCGTGGAGGCCGAGCAGCCGGGCCCAGCCGGCGTACGGAACGTCGGGGCGGCGCCGGGCCGGATCGGTGCTCGGCGGCCGTCCGCCGCCCATGCCGGACTGGTCCCGGTTGTTGAGCACCAGCACCACCAGCCGCGGATCACGCCACTCGGACCAGTGGTGCGACACGGTGATTAGTTCGGCGAGGCCGTTGAGCTGCATCGCTCCGTCGCCCACCAGCGCGATGACCGGCTGGTCCGGCGCGGCGAGCTTGGCGGCGATCGCGTACGGCAGGGCGCACCCCATCGACCCGAGCGTGCCGCAGAGCTGCGCGTTCACCCCGGGCGGCAGCTCCAGGTGGCGGGCGTACCAGTAGATGACCGACCCGATGTCGACCGCGACCGCGCCGGTGCGCGGCACCCGGCTGGAGAGCTCCTGGAGCACCAGTTGCGGGTTCACCGGCTCGGCGGGCGCGGCGGCCCGCTCGGTAACCTCCGACCGCCAGCGGTCCACCGAGTTCTCCACGGTGGCCCGCCACTGCGGGTTGGGCCGGTCCGGCACCCGGTCCAGCAGCGCGCGCAGCGTCTCGGCGGCGTCGCCGACCAGCGCGACGTCAACCGGGTAGCGGGTGCCGATCCGCCGGCCGTCGATGTCGATCTGCACGGTCCGGACCTGCCCCGGCATGGGGAAGTAGTCGGTCCACGGGTCGTTGGTGCCGACCAGCAGGAGCGTGTCGCAGCCGCCCATCAGCTCGGCGGCGGCACGAGTGCCCACCTCGCCGAGCACGCCGGCGTGGAACGGCAGCCGCTCGTCGAGCACCGGCTTGCCGAGCAGCGAGGTGGCGATCCCGGCGCCGAGCCGGTCGGCCAGCGCGACGATCTCGTCCTCGGCGCCCCGGCCGCCCTGGCCGACCAGGATCGCGGTGCGCTGGCCGCTGCCGAGCAGTTGCGCGGCGGCGGCCAGGTCGACCTCGTGCGGCAGCACCCGCGCCAGCGGCTCGCCGGGCGTCGCGCTGATGACCCCGGCGGCGTGCACCTGCAGGTCGGGCACGGCGGCCTCCTGCACCTCCCGGGGCAGCACCACGCAGACCGGGCTGCGGGTGGCCGCGGCGGTGCGGAACGCCTGGTCGAGCAGGGTCGGCACCTGCCCGGGGCCGCGCGCGTACCGGACGAACTGGTTGCAGACGTCGGCGAAGAGCCGGCTCAGCCCGATCTCCTGGTGCGCGCCGCCGAGCGGGCCGGAGACGTCCTCACCGACGATCGCCACGACCGGCTTGCTGTCCAGCTTGGCGTCGTAGAGCCCGTTGAGCAGCTGCACGGCGCTCGGCCCCTGGGTGGCCAGGCAGACCCCGATGCCGCCGGTGAACTTGGCGTGCCCGGTGGCCATGAAGGAGGCGGTCTCCTCGTGCCGCGCCGGGATGAACGCCGGGTCGCCGCCGGCGCGGTCCAGCGCCGCGACGATCGGGGCGATCGCCTCGCCGGGGTAGCCGAACGCGCGGGGCACTCGCCAGGCGCGCAGCCGGTCGACCACCAGGTCGGCGACGATACGGTCAGCCATTGCCGCGTCCGGGGGTGCTCGCGTCTGCGTACCGCAGCACCGCGCCGACGCCGTCAGTCAGGTCGGGCGCCTCGTCCGGCCCGAGGACGGCCAGTTCGGCGTTGGTGCCGACCAGCGCGCGCACCAGCGCGGCGTCGGCGCGTACCCGCTGCGGGTCGGCGACCGACATCGCGGCCAGCTGCCCCGGGTCGACGGCGATCTCGGTGGCCTCCGGGCCGATCCACAGCTCGCCGTTGGCGGACGGGTCGTCCACGATCAGCATCGTGTCGACCTGGTTGCGTTGGAGCGCGGCGACCACGGCGTCTAGGCCGGCGCCGACGTCCTCCTGCATGCCGAACTTGTCCAGCGCCGCGGTGATCCGCTGGTCGGCCACCTCGGCGATGGTCTGCACGGTCAGGTCGTCCAGCAGGGCCTGGTCGGCGCCGCCGGCCCGGGACCCCGCGTCGGTGCGCACCACCATGTCCTGCCAGCGCTCCGGCATCTGCGCGGCGATCACGCCGGTGGCCCGTACGTCGCCGGCCACCACCACCACCTCGGCGCCGACCCTCTCGGCCAGCTCCACGGTCGCCGCGGTGACGTCCCCGGCGTTGTGGTGCCACGCCTCCATGGCCGCGCGCTGGTAGCGCGACTGCGACCAGCCGCCCGGCTTCACCCGGCGCAACTGGTACTCCTCCCGCCCGACGACGTGCGCCCGGCGCGGCACCCCGCCGGCGCTGACCGCCATCGCGTCGGCGCCGGTGCGGTCGGCCAGCACCCGCACCCAGGCCACCTGCTCGCCGCGCTGCGCGAGCAGCGGCATCACGTGCGGCAGCGGCGCGTACGCGGCGAGGTCGCGCAGCGGCGGGGCGGAGAGGTACTCGGTGAGGACCACCCGCCCGCGGGTGGCGAAGGCGGCGATCCCGTAGTCCCCCGCGATCGGGTCGTGGCCGCGGACCACGCGGTCCAGCGCGGCGACCGTCGGCTCGTCCGCGCCCTGGTCGACCAGTTGGCCCTGCAGCGCCCGCCAGCGCAGGTCGAGCGCCGGGTGGGCGTCGTGTGTGTCGGCGGACGCGTCCATGTACACCGAGCACCACGGCCCGGGGCGGCCGTAGAGCGGGCGCAGGAAGGACAGCTGCATGCTCGACCCCTTTCCAGCTCGGCCCCCCGCTTACCCGTGCCGTCCCGGATGTCACCTCGGCGGTCATGAGCGCGTGACCAGGTTTCATTCACGCCGTTCAACCCGGAGCGCGGATACCATCAGTGAACGGATCAGGACTCTCGGTGGTGACCATGGACAGCGGGCTCGATACGAGGCGGATCGCCCATCCCACGGAACGGATCGTCACCGGCCGGGTCGTCCGGCTGCTCGACGGCTACTCCCGCGAGGTGGCGATCGGCCAACCGGTGCTGGTCGCCGTGCTGGCGACCGCGGGCGTGGCGGGGTTGCTGATGCTGCTGGTGCGCTCGGTGCTGCCCGGCGCGGCCGGCGGCGGCCGGCGGCGCTGGAAGGACCTGAAGAAGGGCCCGGAGTACCTGGTGACGCCGCTCCGACTGCGCGACACCACCGGCCGGCTCTGCGAGGTCGAGCTGCACGGCCACCTGCCGCAGAGCGCGCTGCACCCGGCCGACCACGTGCAGCTCACCCTGCGGCCCCAGCGGGACCCGGACCTGCCACCCCGGATCGAGCGGATCGTCAACCTCACGACCGGGCAGCTGCTCACGCCACGGACGGCGACGCTCTGGACGCACCTCGGCCCGCCGCTGCTGCTCCAGGCGATGCTCGGCGCGGTGCTGCTGCTCGGCGTCGCCGTCTGGTCCGCGCTGCGCTGAGGCGCGCCGCCGGCCGACGTTTCGGCGAGCGGTGGGTGGGGCACCGGGGACGCCATGTTCGCCGGATTCGCCCTGGACGAGATCGACGTCGGCCCGGTGCGGCTGCGGGTCCGCCACGGCGGTTCTGGTCCGCCGGTCGTGCTGCTGCACGGCCATCCGCGTACCCACGCCACCTGGCACCGGGTCGCGCCGCTGCTCGCCGACCGGTTCACGGTGATCTGCCCGGACCTGCGTGGGTACGGCGGATCGTCGGCGCCGTCGGACACGGCCGACCACTCCTCGTACGCGAAACGGGCGATGGCCGCCGACGTGGTGGCACTGCTCGACGTCCTCGGTCACCGGCGCGCCGCGGTGGTCGGGCACGACCGGGGCTGCTACGTGGCGATGCGCGCCGCGCTGGACCACCCCGACCGGGTCACCCGGCTCGGGGTGCTCGACGGGGTGCCGATCGGCGAGGCCCTCGCCCGCGCCGACGCGCGGTTCGCCGCGCGGTGGTGGCACTGGTTCTTCCTCGGCCAGCGGGACAAGCCGGCCGAGCGGGTGATCAACGCGGACCCCGACGCGTGGTACGGAGGCTCCCCGGCGCAGATGGGCGAGGAGGCGTACGCCGACTACCGGCGGGCGATCCACGACCCGGCGACGGTGCACGCGATGTGCGAGGACTACCGGGCCGGGCTGGGCCCGGACCGGGCCGCCGACGACGCCGACCGGGCCGCCGGTCGACGGATCCGCTGCCCGGTGCTCTTCGTCTGGTCGGAGCGGGACGACATGGTCGAGCTCTACGGCGACCCGGCGGCGATCTGGCGGGGCTGGGCCGACGACGTCCGGGCCGCATCGGTGAACTCCGGGCACCACATGGCCGAGGAGGCGCCGGAGCAGCTCGCCGCGCTGCTCGGCGACTTCCTCACGGAGTGAGCCGGGCGGACCGTGGAGCCCGGCAACGGTGTCCGGCCCGACCGCCGCGAGCCCTCGCGGGCCCGGTCGGGTCCGGGGTTCAGGCCACCGGTGTCGGTTCGCGGTGCGCCGGGGCGGCCGTCGCGCCGAGCATGCCCCGGCGGCTGGCCCACCGCTCGAACACCACGGTGGCGAACGGGGGCACCGCGCAGACCAGGGCCACGGCGGTCGCGAGCAGGCTCCACCGGTGCCGCCGGGCTACGGCGAGGACCAGCACCAGGTACGCGACGAAGAGACCGCCGTGGATCGGCCCGAAGATCTTCACGCCGACCTCGTTGCCGGGCGGGCCGTACTTGACGGCCATGCCGACCAGCAGGCCGAGCCAGGAGCAGGCCTCGGCGATCGCCGCCCCGACGAACAGTTTCGTCACCTTGTCGCGCATCGACACCGCCACCACCTCTCGGGGCGCCATGTTAGCGGCGACGCGCCGGCCCGCCGGCAGGAACTGCCCGGACGCGACGGGGATCACCCCGCGACAGGCTGGGTAGAGAAAGGGGTCAACGGGCCTTCCCCCACTTGCACTCGCGTGCGAGGTTAGGAGGACCAGCGGTGACAGGGTGGTGACCATGGGCGAGGAAGTCGGTGTGCGGACCTTCAGCCGTGAGGATCGGGCCCGCTACCGGGACAAGGTCCGCCGGTGCCTGGACGTCTTCGCCGAGATGCTGCGCGAGTCCCGCTTCGACGTGGACCGCCCGATGTCCGGGCTGGAGATCGAGCTCAACCTGGTCGACGACGAGTCGCAGCCGACCATGCGCAACGCCGACGTGCTGGCCGCCGTCGCCGACCCGAGCTTCCAGACCGAGCTGGGCCAGTTCAACGTCGAGATCAACGTGGCGCCGCGTCGGCTGACCGGCACCGGCACGGCAGAGTTCGAGGAGCATGTCCGGGCCAGCCTGAACGCCGCCGAGCAGAAGGCCCGCACGATCGGCGCGCACATGGTGATGATCGGCATCCTGCCGACCCTGCGGCCGGAGCACCTCACCGCCCGGACGCTCTCGGCCAACCCGCGCTACGAGCTGCTCAACGAGCAGATCTTCGCCGCCCGGGGCGAGGACCTGCGGATCTCCATCAACGGGGTGGAGCGGCTGGCGGTCACCGCCGACACGATCACCCCGGAGGCGGCCTGCACGAGCACCCAGTTCCACCTCCAGGTGAGTCCGGCGCAGTTCGCCGACTACTGGAACGCCGCGCAGGCCGTCGCCGGCGTCCAAGTCGCCCTGGGCGCCAACTCGCCGCTGTTCTTCGGCCGGGAGCTGTGGCGCGAGACCCGGATCCCGCTGTTCCAGCAGGCCACCGACACCCGGTCGGAGGAGATCAAGGCGCAGGGCGTACGGCCGCGGGTGTGGTTCGGCGAACGCTGGATCACGAACGTCTTCGACCTGTTCGAGGAGAACGTGCGCTACTTCCCGGCGTTGCTGCCGGTGTGCGACGCGGAGGACCCGGCCGAGGCGCTCGCGGGCGGCGGGGTGCCGAGGCTGTCCGAGCTGCGGCTGCACAACGGCACCGTCTACCGGTGGAACCGCCCGGTCTACGACGTGCTGCGCGGCCGGCCGCACCTGCGGGTGGAGAACCGGGTGCTGCCGGCCGGTCCGACCGTCCTGGACACCATCGCCAACGGCGCCTTCTACTTCGGGTTGGTCCGGGCGCTGGCCGAGTCCGATCGGCCACTGTGGTCGCAGATGTCGTTCAGCGCCGCGGAGGAGAACTTCACCAGCTGCGCCCGGTACGGCATCGACGCGCAGGTGTACTGGCCGAGCCTGGGCTACCTGCCGGTCACCGAGCTGGTGCTGCGCCGGCTGCTGCCGATGGCCCACCACGGGCTGGACCGGTGGGGGCTCGACCCGGCCGAGCGGGACCGGCTGCTCGGCGTCATCGAGCAGCGCTGCCTGACCGGGCGCAACGGGGCGACCTGGCAGGTGGAGACGCTGCACCGGCTGGAGTCCGCCGACCACCTCGACCGACCGGCCGCGCTGCGCGAGATCGTCCGGCACTACGTGACCCTCATGCACAGCAACCGGCCGGTGCACGAGTGGCCGCTGCCCTGACCGGGCAGGTCAGGCCCCGGGCCCGTCCCACGGCGACGGGTCGTCGCGCAGCCGGCTGTAGAGGTAGCCGTCACGCCACCGCCCGGCACGGAACTCGCAGGCCCGGACCACGCCCTCCAGCCGGAACCCGGCCTTCTCCAGCGACCGCTGCTCGGGGATGTTCTCCGGGTGGGTGCCGGCCTGGATGCGCTGGGCCGGGCTGTGGGCGAAGAGGTAGTCGCAGATGAGCGCCTGGGCCCGCCAGCCGATCCCCCGACCGCGCCACTCCGGCAGCAGCGCGATGCCGATCTCCCAGTGCCGGGCCGTCCCGCCGTAGAGCCCCGAGCGGTAGCTGACGAATCCGGTGACGGCCGCTTCCGGGCCGACCTCGACGATGAGCCGGCCGTCCTCCTCGCCGAGCCAGCCGTCGGCGGCGAAGCGCCGTGCCGGCGCCCCGGCGTCGCGGAAGCCGCCCCAGTCCAGGCCGATCAGGCCCGGCTCGGTGAGGAACCGCCGGAACATCGCCAGGTCGGGCTCGGTCACCGGACGCAGGCGGACGCTCGTCCCGCCCCCCTCGTGCGCGGTGCCGGCCACGGACACCGGCGGGTAGCCGCTCTCCACGCTGGACACGCTATCCGCCCACGGACCGGCCCGCCGTCCCGTGCCGGGCCGGCCCGTCCTCGCGGTCGATGCGCAGTTCCCGCTCCAGTTCGGCGATGACGGCGCGCAGGTCGTCCAGCCGCTGCGTGAGCGCGATCCGGTCGACCTCGTCGGGCACGCCGTCGCCGTCCTCGTCGTACCCGGGCGCCAGGCGCTCGGTCATCTCCAGCCGGCGCGCCTCCTCCATCGAGTTGACGATGACCGCGATCAGGATGTTGAGCAGCAGGTTCACCGTGATGATCACGTAGCTGACGTAGTAGAGCAGGGTCCACGGGGACACCGCCATGCCCTGCACGATGAGGTCCGGGAGCGTCTCCAGGGAGAGCAGCACGAACAGCGTCAGGAGGGACCGGCCGATGTCGCCGTACTGCTCCGGGTAGGTGTCCTTGAAGATCAGCCAGCCGGCCATGCCGTAGACGTACAGGGTCACCACGGCCAGCGCGAGGAACCCGGCGACGCCCGGGAGGCTCCGCCACAACGCCGCCACGATCGTGCGCAGACCCGGGGAGAACCGCACCAGCCGCAGGACCCGGGCCACCCGCACCACGCGCAGCAGCGCCGAGTCACCATGCAGGCCGGGGATGAAGATCGCCAGGGTGACGAGGAAGTCGAAGATGTTCCAGCCGTGCCGGAAGAAGTCCAGTGGACGGCGCCCGTGGGCCAGCACCCGGACGGCTATCTCGGCGACGAACGCGGCGCGGAACGACAGCTCCAGCCAGTGCAGGGCGGGGCCGGCCTCGCCCAGGTGCCGGTACGTCTCCAGCCCGAGCACGACGCCGTTGGCCATGATGAGGACGACGATCGCGATCTCGAACGGTCGTGACCGGACCGCGCGGGCGCACCAGTCGGCCAGCTGCGAGAAGCCGGTCGCCGGCGCGGCCGTGGGCCGGCGCTGGCGGGGCGTGCGCGTGCGACTCACCGTCTCGTGAGCTTCGCCGCCGGCACCTCGTCACCCGGATCCTGTGTCGCGACGCGCATGGCGCCAGCCTATCGGCCGCCTGGAGGCACGGGAGCCCGGCGAGGTCGCCGGGTCAGACGGTGAGCACCACCTTCGAGCACTCGTCCTGCTTCTTCTGGAAGATCCGGTAGCCCTTCGGCGCGTCGTCGAGCGACATCCGGTGGCTGACGACGAAGCTCGGGTCGATGTCCCCCCGCCGGATCCGGTCCAGCAGCGGGCGGGTGTAGCGCTGCACGTGGCACTGTCCGGTCCGCATGGTCAGCGACCGGTTCATGAACGCCCCCATCGGGAACTTGTCGACCACGCCGCCGTACGCACCCACCACCGAGACCACGCCACCGCTGCGGCAGGCCAGGATCGCCTGGCGCAACGCGGACGGACGCTCGGTCTCCAGACGGACCGACTGCTTCGTCCGGTCGTACGCCTGGATGGCGGCGTTGCCGTGGTGCCCCTCCAGACCGACGGCGTCGATGCAGGCGTCCGGGCCGCGGCCGGCGGTCAGCGCGTTGAGCGCGTCCTGCACGTCGGTCTCCTCGTAGTTGACGGTCTCCGCGCCGACGTGTTCCCGCGCCAGCCCCAGCCGGTACGGATACCGGTCGATGACGATCACCCGTTCCGCGCCGAGCATCCGCGCGCTGGCAGCGGCGAACAGCCCGACCGGGCCGGCGCCCCAGACCGCGACCACGTCGCCGGGATTGATGTCGCACATCTCGGCGCCCATGTAGCCGGTGGGGAACACGTCGGCGAGCAGCACCGCCTGCTCGTCGGGCACCTCGTCGGGCACCTTCAACGGCCCGACGTCGGCGAACGGCACCCGGACGTACTCGGCCTGGCCGCCGGCGTACCCGCCGAGCAGGTGGCTGTAGCCGAAGAGGCCGCCCGGTGAGTGCCCGAGGAGCTTCTCGGCGATGCCGGCGTTCGGGTTGGAGTTCTCGCAGACCGAGTAGAAGCCGCGCTGGCAGGAGGTGCAGTGCCCGCAGGCAATCGGGAAGGGGACCACCACCCGGTCGCCCGGGCGCAGGTTGCGGACCTGCGGGCCGACCTCGACCACCTCGCCCATGAACTCGTGGCCGAGGATGTCGCCCTTGCGCATGGCGGGGATGTAGCCGTGGTAGAGGTGCAGGTCCGAGCCGCAGATGGCGGTCGTGGTGACCCGCACGATGGCGTCCCGGGCGTTCATGATCGTCGGGTCGGGCACGTCGACGACCTTGACGGTGTCCTTGCCCATCCAGGCGACGGCCTTCATCGTCGTCCCTCCTCGCGTCGCACGGTCAGCGCCGGTGGCCGTTCGGCAGGGGCTGGGCGGGGCGCTGCATGACCTGCTGCCGCACGGAGATCCCGTCCGGGCTGCCCTCGGAGCGGACCACCTCGCCGGTCTCCAGCACCTGCTTGAACCGGCGCAGGTCGTCGCGGACCTGCTGCTCGGGGGCCTCGCCGAAGAGCTTGGCCACGGCGCGGCCGAGCGCTCCGGCCGGAGGCGCGTAGCCGAGTTGCACCCGTACCTCGGTGCCCCGGTCGCCCGGGGCGGGCACGAACCGGACCCGGCCGGCGTTCGGCACCTGGGCGCCGGGCAGCGACCGCCACGCGATCGACCGGTTCGGCTGGTCGTCGAGGATCTCCGCGTCCCACTCGATGCGGCGACCGGCCGGGCCGTGGGCGGTCCAGTGCGACCGCCGCAGGTCCTCGGCGCGGACCGACTCGAGGTGCGACATGAACCGGGGCAGGTTCTCCACGTCGCGCCAGTAGCGGTACGCCTCGGCCGGCGAGCGGTTCACCGTCACCCCGATGTCGATCCGGATCATCCGGGCGCGGGCTCGTTGGGCGCGGACGGCACCGACCGCGGCGAGCACGTCGACGGCGGTGATCCCGGCGATCACCGCCGTCGTGAGGGCCACCCGGCGGCGCCGTTCGCCCTCCCGGTCGGCCAGGGCCCGGGCGAGCAGGGTCAGGTCCAGGACGTCGCCGGCCACCCGGCTCCACGCCCAGCCGGCCGCCCGACGGCCCGCGATGAGCCCGCTGGCGTGCCCCAGCTCGCGGGCGCCGAGGGCCGGGATGACGACGCGGGCGGCGGGCGAGTCGTCCACACCGGTCAGTCGGGCGAGTCGGCCGGCGGCCGCGATCGTGCCGGCTCCGAGGGCGAGGCTCAGCCAGCCGAGCGCGCGGGCCAGCCGGGGCTCGCCGCCCGGGTCGTCCAGCTCGGGCAGGAGCACTCCGTCGATGCGCTTCACCTCGGTCCCTCCGCTCGGCGCGGGGCCGCCGACGGTCCGGCGGCGTGGCGGTGACGCCGCCACCGTGACGCTATGCGGTACGGCGGCTCGGTGTGCCCGGTTCGGGAGAGAACATCCGGTACGCCGGTGACGGGCTCGTGCGGGAGACGCGCCGGGGACGCGCTTGCGGGTGACGGCAGCGGAGATGAGGGCGATTCGGTCGTTGCTCACATTCGCCTGGCCTAGCATTCGCGGCAGACGTCCGAATTGTCCGGGCGTCGGCCACTTTCGACCATGGAGGGGCAGATGGCACGCCGTACGCTTCGGACGCTGGTCTCGGCGCTCGCCACCGGCGTGATCGCCATCGGCGTGATGACACCGGGCTCGGCCGGCGCCCCTCCGCCTCCGCCAACCCCGACCGGTGGCGCCACGCCCGCCGGGCGGCCCGGGCCGGAGGAGCCCCGGCCGCCTCTGCTCCCAGCGGACTTCCGCGGCACGGGCCGCTACATCGTCCGCGATCTCGGGATCGACGTCCCGTTCAGCTGGCAGGGCCGGGGCGGGGACAGCCAGATGATCGCCGGGGGCCCGAACCACCCGATCTGGTTCACGAACCTGATCTACAAGAACACGCTCTACACGCTCACCTACAAGTGGCCGAACATCCCGCTGGAACCGCCACGCCCCTGCGACCGGGTGGGGTTCTTCAACCGCCAGATGTTGAACGACCTGCTGAAGACCTCGCGCTACGTCGGACCGGAGATCCTGCAGGGGAACAGGGACCGGCACGTCGACCACTGGCGGGTCGGTGTCGTCGGCGGCTCCACCCAGCCGGGCGAGGCCATCCGGTTCCCGATCGCGCTGGGCGACGTCTACGTCGACCAGAAGGATCCGAGCCGGTGGTGGCAGGGGTTGCAGTTCGGCTTCCAGAACCTCTTCGACCCCGCGCTGGACGAGTGGTTCACGATGTCGACGTTCACCCACCAGCCGGGGCAGGTCACGCTCCCCGACCGGTGCCCGCCACCCTTGTAGCTGGTCGCGCCGTCCTCACGCCTCGTCGCGGACCATCCGGATCAGCCGGTCGAGGACGCGCCCGTCGCTCACCCGCAGGCCGTCGTGCTCGTACTCGTTGGTGATCCAGGGGCGCAGACCGCGCACCGATCGCGCGGTGGCCAACGAGTCCTCGGTGTCGACGTACATGTCGTCGTGGTAGACGGCGGCGGCCACCGGCACCTCGTTGCGCGCCAACTGCCGCGGGTCGTACAGGTCCGGCCACTCCTCACGGCGCGCCAGCAGGTCGGCCACCTCACGCAGCGGGGCCAGCGCCGGGTCGGTGGCGAACATCCAGGGGTAGATCATCTCACCGGTCAGCAGCACCGGCCGGTCCTCCGCCAGCGCCCCGTCGACGTCGAACTGCGGGAACTCGGCGCGTACCGCCTCGGCCGCCCATCCGGTGGCCTGCGGGGTCACCGACCGCTGCCCGTAGATCGACTCGTGCAGCAGCGCGTAGAGCGGGCGGCCCGCGTACGAGAGGTGGCTCTGCACCTCGGCGAGGAACGGATCGGAGAGCTGACGCTCGGACACGCCGGCCACGAAGGCGTCTTCGAGCAGGTAGTGCAGCGTGTGCGAACCGTTGCCGGTGCCCAGCGTGATGCCGAGCGCCTGGAACGCCTCGGCGCTCAGCAGCCCGCCGCCGGGCAGCCGCACCTCCCGCTCCCGCAGGTGCCGCACGATCGCGCGGACGGTCTCGACGTCCTCCGGGTAGCGCGCGTAGTGCGCCTCGACCTTCCGCCGCACGCGCGGGTAGGCGGCCCGGTAGACGTCCTGCGCCGTGCTGCGCAGGCCGGGGAGGCCGCCGGTCACGAAGGCCTCACGGACGCCGCCGGGCGCGTACGACAGGTAGGTGAGGGTGCAGAAGCCGCCGTAGCTCTGACCGAGCAGGCTCCACCGGCCGTCCTCGCCGAGCAGTTCCCGGCGGATCAGCTCGCAGTCCCGGACGATCGAGTCGGCTCGGAAGTGCGCCAGGTACTCGGCCTGCGCGGCGGCGTCGCCCCGTCCTGGCAGCGTCTGCCGGCCGGCGGGGGTGGAGCGGCCGGTGCCCCGCTGGTCCAGCAACAGCACCCGGTAGTCGTTCAGCGCCCGGTCCAGCCAGCTGTCCCGGCCTACCGGCCGCGGCGAGCGACCCCCGGGCCCACCCTGCAGGAAGAGCAGCCAGGGCAGCGGGTCGCGCTCCCGGCCGGCGGCCACGACCTCGCGGGCGTACACCTCGATCCGCTCGCCGGCCGGGTCCGCGTGGTCGAGCGGCACGTGGAAGCGGTGGTCGGTGATGACGGTGCCTGGCTGGCGGTAGGTCGGCACGGGTCGCCTTCCGGGAAGATGCGATGAGGTGTGCGCGGGTGCGTTCACTCGTGGTCAGCTCCCCGGCTGGGCCGGCGTCGCCGCGCCGGGTGCGGCCTCGGTGGTGACCGGCTGCCGGAGGATGGTCCGACGCTTCTCCGGTGCGACCCTGCGGAAGTCGCTGAGATAGATCTCGTGGTGCGTGCCGACCAGGCGAAACCCCTGGTTGGGGATGACCTCGTGATGCAGTTGCGCGAGCACGTCCGCCTCGTCGTCGAAGGAACCGATGTGCAGCGTCTGCACGCATCGCCCCTCGGACAGCGTCTCCAGATGAACATCATCCAGGCGCGCCGGCTGGTTCTTCGCCCGAACTTGCTCGACAACGGTGCTGAACATGGTCTGGTCGATCCAGTCCGGGACCATGAGCATCAGCGTCCAGTGCCACCGCGACTTGTCCCGCGCCACCGTGAAGGAGGCCATGTCCTCGGCCCACCACAGACCTTCCAGCGGCGGGACGACATAGTCGCGCCCGAGGTCTCGCTTGCTGGCGAACTTCAGCTTGTACGCCACCGGATAGAGCGCTTCGACCGCCTCGGTGAAGGCGGGCGAGGTGTTGGGGTCGCCGTGGCCGTCGATCATGAGATATCGCATGTCGGGCACGTCCACCACCCGGAACCGGCCCTGTTGTGCCCGGTAGGCGTCGAGGGTCTTCCTGAAGTCGGTCTTGTTCGTCATCGGCACCTGGACTGTCGACGTCAACCTCACAGGGCGACGATCGCGGCCGTCTCCGCCGGTAGCTGGATCCGGTCGCGCATCACCGTGACGCCCTCCCCCGTGGCCAGCAGCACCCGCCGCGCCACCCCCGGCAGCGAAATCCCCTGCGCCCGACCGGCCAGGTTCGCCACCACGAGCGTGTCCCCCCGGCGCATCACCAGGAACTGGTCCCCGTGCTGCACGCGCACCGCGTGCAGTCGAGGATCGGACAGGTCGCGCCGGCTCTTGCGCAGCGCGATGAGTCGCCGGTAGAAGTCCAGCATCTCCCGATGCTCCGGCTTCTCCAGCTCGGCCCAGTCCAGCCGCGACCGCAGGTACGTCTGCGGGTCCTGCGGGTCGGGAACGTCGCCCTCCGGCCAGCCGTGTGCGGCGAACTCCCGCCGCCGGCCGGTCGCCACGGCGGTCGCCAGCTCGGGCTCGGGGTGGCTGGTGAAGAACTGCCACGGGGTGCTGGCCGCCCACTCCTCCCCCATGAACAGCATCGGCGTGAACGGGGCCGTCATCAGCAATGTCGCCCCGACGCGCAGCAACGCGGGCGAGAGGGTGGCGGAGATGCGGTCGCCGGTGGCCCGGTTGCCGATCTGGTCGTGATTCTGCAGGTACGCCACGAACCGGTGGCCGGGGGTGCGCTGCCGGTCCACCGGCCGGCCGTGCTGGCGCTTGCGGAAGCTGGACCAGGTGCCGGCGTGGAAGAAGGCGCCGGTGAGCACGTCGGCGAGGGTTTCCAGGGAGCCGAAGTCGCTGTAGTAGCCCTGCCGTTCGCCGGTGAGCAGGGTGTGCAGCGCGTGGTGGGCGTCGTCGTTCCACTGGGCGTGCAGGCCGTAGCCGCCCGCCTCGCGCGGGGTGATCAGGCGGGGGTCGTTGAGGTCGGACTCGGCGATCAGCGACAGCGGCAACGCGAGGTGGGTGGAGAGCGCCTCCACCTCGATGGCCAGCTCCTCCAGCAACGGCACGGCCCGGGTGTCCGGCAGCGCGTGCACCGCGTCCAGCCGCAGGCCGTCGACGTGGTAGTCACGCAGCCACATCAAGACGCTGTCGACGATGTAGCGGCGCACCTCGTCGGAGTGCGGGCCGTCGAGGTTGACCGAGCGGCCCCAGGTGTTGCTCTGCTCGGCCAGGTAGGGGCCGAACCGCGGCGCGTAGGCCCCGGAGGGCCCGAAATGGTTGTAGACGACGTCGAGGATCACCCCCAGCCCCTTGCCGTGCGCCGCGTCGACCAGCCGTTTCAGCCCGTCGGGGCCGCCGTAGGGCTGGTGCGGCGCATACCAGCACACGCCGTCGTAGCCCCAGTTGTGCTCGCCGTTGAAGGCGTTGACCGGCAGCAGCTCGATGAGGTCGACGCCGAGCGAGACCAGGTGGTCGAGGCGTTCGATGGCGGCGTCGAAGGTGCCCTCGGGCGTGAAGGTGCCGATGTGCAGCTCGTAGAGGACGCTGCCGGGCAGTTGCCGCCCGGTCCACCCGCCGTCGGTCCATCCGAACGCCGCGTGGTCGTAGAGCCTGCTCGGCCCGTGCACCCCCTCGGGCTGCCACGCGGACCGGGGATCGGGCAGCGGGCGGTCGTCGTCGTCGAGCAGGAAGGCGTAGTCGGTGCCGGGGCCTGCGCCGGGCACGTCGGCCCGCCACCACCCGTTCGGGCCGGCGGTCATCTCGTGGTCGGCGGCGCCGGTGAGCCGGAGCCGGACCCGGGCGGCGTCGGGCGCCCACACCGTGAACTCGGTCATGACGCAGCCTCCACGGACTCGATGGTGGGAGCCAGCAGCGCGACGGGATAGGTGGCCAGGAGGTCGGCCAGACGGGTCTCCCCGCCACTGTAGACCCGCCCGGTGAACAGGTCGGTCAGGTTGTGAACGGGGAGCGACAGGATCGTGTCGCGCCACCCACCGGCACGCGCCAGCCGCAGCGGCAGCCGGGTGGCGACCGCCACCGCGCCGCCGCGGTCGAAGGCCACCGTGTGCGGCCCGGCCGGTCCGCGCGCCGGCACCGGCCGGTAGCCGGTGAACAGGTCGGGCCGGCTGCGGCGCAGCCGTAGCGTGCGGGAGACCACGAGCAGCTTCGCCGCCCCGCCGGCGTCGACCGGCGGCCGCCAGCCCGCGTCTAGCCGGGCCAGAAGGTCCCGGCGTACGGCGAAGTCGACCGGTCGGCGGTTGTCCGGGTCGACCAGCGAGTTGTCCCACAGCTCGGTGCCCTGGTAGAGGTCGGGCACCCCCGGCATGGCCAGCTGCACCAGCTTCTGCCCGAGCGCGTTGGACCAGCCGGCCGGGGTGATCTCGTCGGCGAACGCGGTCAGCTCTGCGTGCAGCTCCGGGTCGTCGTACATCCGGTCGACCACCGCGTGCATCGCCTGCTCGAAGGCCGGGTCGGGGTCGGCCCAGCTGGTCGACACCGACGCCTCCCGCGCGGCCTTCTCCCCGTACGCGTGCAGCCGCTCGCGGGGGATCGGCCACGCGCCGACGGCCGTCTGCCAGAGCAGGTGCGCGAAGGCCGGGTCGGGCAGCTCCGCCACCGCCATCCAGCGGGACACCCGCTCCGCCCAGCGGTGCGGCAGCTCGCTGAGGACCGCCAGCCGGGCCCGCACGTCCTCGCTGCGCTTCGTGTCGTGGGTGGACAGCGCGGTCATGGCGGCCGGCCAGCGCACCCCCCGGGCGGCGACGAAGCGGTGGAACTCCGCCGGCGGCACGCCGAAGTGCGCCGGGGTGCCGCCGACCTCGTTCAGCGCGACGAACCGGCTCCACCGGTAGAAGGCGGTGTCCTCCACCCCCTTGGCCATCACCGCGCCGGTGAGCTGGGGGAACCGCTGGGCCAGCTCGTCGCCCGGGTCGCGCAGCCGGCGGGTGACCGCGTCCAGCGCGCCGGCCAGGTCGGGTCGGCGCCGGCCGGCCTCGGAGCGGGCGGCGGCCAGGTGCCGGGCACCGTGCGGGGGGTAGCCCCGGTAGACGGGGAAGGCGGCCGCCAGCTCGGCGAGCGCGGCCCGGGCGGCCGGCGGCGGCACCTCGGGGACGAGCGCGGCCAGCCGGGTCAGTTCGGCGGCGAGCAGGCGGGTGGCCGCGGCCAGCTTGGTGGCGTGGGTGAGGTCCTCCCACGAGGTGTGCCGTCCGACCAGCCGGGTGTCCAGCGCGGTGAAGTCGCCCTCGGCGGCCGGGTCGACGAAGAGCCCGGAGACCGCGGCCAGGGCCTCGTAGCCGGTGGTGCCGTGCACCGGCCAGTCCGGCAGCTCCTCGCCGTACTCGAGGATCTTCTCCACCACCAGCCAGACGGCGGGCGCGGCGGCCCGCAGCCGGGCCAGGTAGCCGCCGGGGTCGCGGAGGCCGTCCGGGTGGTCGACGCGGATGCCGTCGACCTCGCCGGCCGCCGCCCAGCGCAGGATCTCCGCGTGGGTGGCGGCGAAGACCTCCGGGTCCTCCACGCGCAGGCCGGCGAGATCGGAGACCGCGAAGAACCGGCGGTACGTCAGCTCGGCGTCGCCGCGCCGCCAGGAGACCAGCTCGTAGTGCTGCCGGTCGTGCACCGCGCGGGCCGTCCCGCCGTCGGTGCCGTCGGCGATCGGGAAGCGGTGCTCGTGGTAGCGCAGCTCCCCGTCGACGATCTTCAGGTCGTCGAGGGCGTCGGGCGAGTCGGCCAGCACCGGCAGCAGCAGGCGGCCTCGGTCCCAGTCGATGTCGAACCAGCGCGCGTACGCCGAGGACCGCCCCCGGCGCAGCACGTCCCACCAGGCCGGGTTCGCGGCGGGCACGGCGACCCCGGCGTGGTTGGGCACGATGTCGACGACCAGGCCGAGCCCGGCGGCGCGCAGCGCCCGCAGCAGCCGCTGCCGGCCCGCCTCGCCGCCGAGCTCCGGGTTGACCGCCCGGTGGTCGACGACGTCGTAGCCGTGCGCCGAGCCGGGGGCGGCGGTGAGCAGCGGCGCGCTGTAGAGGTGGGTCACGCCCAGGTCGGCGAGGTAGCCGGCGAGCCCGGCGGTGGCGTCCAGGTCGAAGCCCGGGCGGATCTGGACCCGGTAGGTCGCGCCGACCCGGGCCGTGGGCGTCGTCTCGTCGGCGTGAGGGGTCGCCGGCATGTCAGACCGTCCTCTCCAGGACCACCAGGGAGCGGTCCGGCACCCGGACGGTGCCGCCCGCGCTGATCGCCGTGACCTCGTCGGGCCCGGGCTCGGCGGTGCTGATCACCCGTTCCCACTTCTGGCCGAACTCGCCGCCGGGCAGGGTGAAGTCCAGCGGCGCGTCGTGCGCGTTGAAGAAGAGCAGGAACGAGCTGTCGTGGTGGCGCTGGCCGTACTGGCCGCGCTCGCGGATGCCCTCGCCGTTGACGAAGAGCGCCACCGAGCGGCCGAAGTCGTTGCCCCAGTCCTCGCCGGTCATCTCCCGGCCGTCCGGCGTGTACCAGGCGAGGTCGGGCAGCGGGGCGTCGACCTCCCGCCCGCCGACCGGCAGGCCGGTGAAGAACCGGCGGCGGCGGAACACCTGGTGCCGGCGGCGGAACGCCACCAGCGAGCGGACGAACTCCAGCAGCTGCTCGTCGGCGTTCTCCCAGTCGACCCAGGACAGCTCGCTGTCCTGGCAGTACGCGTTGTTGTTGCCATGCTGGGTGCGGCCCAGCTCGTCGCCGTGGCCGATCATCGGCACGCCCTGGGAGAGCACCAGTGTGGCCAGGAAGTTGCGCCGCTGCCGGGCGCGCAGCGCGAGCACCGCCTCGTCGTCGGTCTCGCCCTCGACGCCGCAGTTCCAGGACCGGTTGTGGCTCTCGCCGTCGCGGTTCTCCTCGCCGTTGGCCTCGTTGTGCTTGTCGTTGTAGGACACCAGGTCGTTGAGCGTGAACCCGTCGTGGCAGGTGACGAAGTTGATGCTGTGGAACGGACGGCGTCCGTCGTCCTGGTAGAGGTCGGCGGAGCCGGAGATCCGAGACGCGAACTCGGCGAGGGTGGCCGGCTCGCCGCGCCAGAAGTCCCGGACGGTGTCCCGGTACTTGCCGTTCCACTCCGTCCACACCGGCGGGAAGTTGCCCACCTGGTAGCCACCCGGGCCGACGTCCCACGGCTCGGCGATCAGTTTGACCTGGCTGACCACCGGGTCCTGCTGCACCACCTCGAAGAACGTGGAGAGCCGGTCGACCTCGTAGAACTCCCGGGCCAGGGTGGCGGCCAGGTCGAAGCGGAAGCCGTCGACGTGCATCTCCTGCACCCAGTAGCGCAGCGAATCCATGATCAGCTGAAGTGAGTGCGGGCTGCGGACGTTGAGGCTGTTGCCGGTGCCGGTGTAGTCGACGAAGTAGCGGCGGTCCTCCTCGCTGAGCCGGTAGTAGCTGGGAGCGTCCACGCCCTTGAAGCTCAGCGTCGGCCCGAGGTGGTTGCCCTCGGCGGTGTGGTTGTAGACCACGTCGAGGATGACCTCGATGCCGGCGGCGTGCAGCGCCTTGACCATGCCCCGGAACTCCTGCACCTGCTGGCCGAGCCGCCCCAGCGCGGAGTAGCCGTGGTGCGGGGCGAAGAAGCCGATGGTGTTGTAGCCCCAGTAGTTGCGTAGACCCAGGTCGGCGAGCCGGTGGTCGTGCACGAACTGGTGCACCGGCATCAGTTCGATGGCGGTCACCCCGAGCCGCGTCAGGTGCTCGATCATCGGTGGCGCGGCGATACCCGCGTACGTGCCGCGCAGCTCCTCGGGGATGCCCGGGTGGCGCATGGTCAGGCCACGCACGTGCGCCTCGTAGATCACCGAGTGGTGGTAGGGGGTGCGGGGCGGCTTGTCGTTGCCCCAGTCGAAGTACGGGTTGACCACCACGGACTTCGGCATGAACGGGGCCGAGTCGGCCTCCGACATGCGCTCCGGGTCGCCGAGGTCGTAGTCGTAGACCGCCGGGTCCCAGGTCACATCGCCGTCGACCGCCTTGGCGTACGGGTCGAGCAGCAGCTTGTGCGGGTTGCACCGCAGCCCGTTCGCCGGGTCGTACGGGCCGTGCACCCGGTAGCCGTAGCGCTGGCCCGGCTCGACCCCCGGGAGGTACGCGTGCCACACGTAGGCGTCCACCTCGCGCAGCTCGACGCGGCGCTCGATCCCGGTGTCCCACTCGTCGAAGAGGCAGAGTTCGATCTTCTCGGCCACCTCCGAGAAGATCGCGAAGTTGGTGCCCATCCCGTCGTACGTGGCGCCGAGGGGGTAGCGCTCGCCCGGCCAGACCTGCATGTCGCTCCTTCGGTTCTGATCATGAGCGCACCGCCTCATGAGCGCACCGCACGGCGGGCCGGGCAGCGCACACGGCGGTAATGCCCCGCACCCGGTTCGGCCAATCCATCCTCCCAGCCGATGACGGGTATCGACCCGACTCGTGCGCCCTCCGACCGGTCAGGTGTCTTCCATCACCTTGGGCGCTTTTCGAGGTGCAAGATCCGGCTCGATGCCCTTTCCTGGTTCAGGGACGCGCCCGCGTGCGTCGCGACCCAGCCTTCGGCCTACCCCACCCACCGCTGTTCTGCCGCCACCGGCGTCGGCGGTAGCTCCTGCCTGGACGGAGATCGATGTGACCACCCTGCGGGTCGGCGAGCAGCTCGCCACCGCCCCGGACCGCACCTGCCGCCCCACCCTCACCCGCACACTCATCGCCCAGCCCGCCGGCGCCGCCGCTCCCCCGCCGAAGCGGCGGATCCTGATGCTCTCGTGGGAGTACCCGCCGGTGCTCGTCGGCGGCCTCGGGCGCCACGTCCACGCCCTGTCGGTCGCCCTGGCAACCGCCGGCCACGAGGTCACCGTGGTCACCCGCCACGCCGACGGCGCACCCCTCGAGGAGTACGCCGACGGCGTCCGCATCATCCGCGCCGCCGAAGACCCCGTCACCTTCCCCCTGGCCACCAACAGCCTCCTGGCCTGGACCATGGCCTTCAACCACACCCTCACCCGCGCCGCCCTCCGCGCCACCGAAACCGCCGACTACGACGTCATCCACGCCCACGACTGGCTCGTCGCCCACACCGCGATGACCCTGCGCGAGCACCTCGACCTGCCCCTGGTCACCACCATCCACGCCACCGAAGCCGGCCGACACCAGGGCTGGCTGCCCGAGGAGATGAACCGCACCATCCACGGCGTCGAACACTGGCTCAGCAGCGAGTCGGGCCGGGTGATCGTCTGCTCCGGGTACATGCGCGACGAGGTGACCGGGCTGTTCGGGGTCCCGGCCGGGCGGGTCGACGTCGTGCCCAACGGGGTCGAGCCGCACCGCTGGCAGGCGTCGCACGGCGCGGTGGCGGCCGCCCGGGCCCGGTTCGCCGCGGACGGGCCGCTGGTCACCTTCGCCGGCCGGCTGGTCTACGAGAAGGGCGTGCAGCACCTCCTCGCCGGCCTGCCCCGGCTGCGGGACCGGCACCCGGGCCTGCGCGTGGTGATCGCCGGCGACGGCCCCTACCGGGGCGAACTGGAGGCCGACGTGCGCCGCCTCGGCCTGGACGGCGCGGTCAGCATGCCGGGCTTCCTCGGCGGGGCCGAACTGCCCGCGGTGATGGCCGCGTCGGACTGCTTCGCGGTGCCGAGCATCTACGAGCCGTTCGGCATGGTGGCCCTCGAGGGCGCTGCGGCGGGCGCGCCGCTCGCGGTCGCGGCGACCGGCGGACTCGCCGAGATCGTCGAGCCGGGGGTGACCGGGATGACGTTCCGGCCGCAGGATCCGGACGGGCTGACCGAGGCGGTGCACGCGCTGCTGTCGGACCGGGAGCGGGCCCGGACGCTGGCCCGCCGCGCCCGGACGATGGTGCACGAGCAGTACGGCTGGTCGGCGATCGCCCAGCGCACCGCGGCCAGCTACGCCACGGCCATCGCGCAGAACCCCGCGTTCCACACCGAGCGGGCCGAGCAGCGCATGGCGGCGGGCCGGGCGCTGCCGCCGGTCGCCGCCGGCAACCTGCTCGCCGCCGCGGGCCTGCGCTGAGACCCGCCCGACCCGCCCATGCTGATCGCCGCGACCTTCGCGGCCCCGGCACCGGGGCCGCGACGGGTCGCGGCCCCGGTTCCGGACGGCGTGCGGCGTGGCTCCGGGGCCTCGATACCGCTGCGTGGCGCCTTTGGAGCTGAGTCGCTCACGACATCAGCTCCAATGGCGGCCGAACCCGAACCCCGAACACGACGGATCCCCGCCGGCCCCGCGAAGTGCCCGACCGCAACCAGGCGCCCCGGATGGCCCGAGCGGCGGCTGGACCTGGTACGACACGCGACAGGCCGCCGACCCTCGCGGGGTCGGCGGCCTGTCGGTGGGGCCGGAAGGCGGGTCAGCGCTCCGCGAAGGGGACGTAGTCCCGCTCGGGGGCGCCGGTGTAGACCTGCCGCGGACGGCCGATCTTGGTCTCCGGGTCGTTGATCATCTCGCGCCACTGGGCGATCCAGCCGGGGAGCCGGCCCAGGGCGAAGAGAACGGTGAACATCTTGGTCGGGAAGCCCATGGCCTTGTAGATGAGGCCGGTGTAGAAGTCCACGTTCGGGTAGAGCCGGCGGGAGACGAAGAAGTCGTCGGCGAGCGCGATCTCCTCCAGCTCCATCGCGATGTCCAGCAGCGGGTCCGGCTTGGCCATCCGGACGAGCACGTCCTGGGCGGCCTTCTTCACGATGGCGGCGCGCGGGTCGTAGTTCTTGTAGACCCGGTGGCCGAAGCCCATCAGCTTCACGCCGTCCTGCTTGTCCTTGACCTTCTGCACGAAGGTGCGGACGTCGCCGCCGTCGGCCTGGATCCGCTGCAGCATCTCCAGCACGGCCTGGTTGGCGCCGCCGTGCAGCGGGCCGAAGAGCGCGTTCACGCCGGCCGAGACCGAGGCGAACAGGTTGGCGTTGCTGGAACCGACCAGGCGGACGGTCGAGGTGGAGCAGTTCTGCTCGTGGTCGGCGTGCAGGACGAAGAGCATGTCCAGCACCTTGGCGACCACCGGGTCGACCTCGTACGGCTCGGCCGGCACGCCGAAGGTCATCCGGAGGAAGTTCTCCACGTAGCCCAGCGAGTTGTCCGGGTACAGCAGCGGCTGCCCGATCGACTTCTTGTAGGCGTAGGAGGCGATGGTCGGGACCTTCGCCATCAGCCGGACCGTCGAGATCTCCACGTGCTCGGAGTCGAACGGGTCCAGGCTGTCCTGGTAGAAGGTCGAGATGGCGCTGACGGCGGAGGAGAGCACCGCCATCGGGTGGGCGTCGCGGGGGAAGCCGTCGAAGAACCGGCGCATCTCCTCGTGCAGCAGCGAGTGCCGGCGGATCCACTCGGTGAACTCGGTGAGCTGCTGCTCGCTGGGGAGCTCGCCGTAGATGAGCAGGTAGGAGACCTCCAGGAAGGAGGACTTCTCGGCCAGCTGCTCGATCGGGTACCCGCGGTAACGCAGGATCCCCGCGTCGCCGTCGATGTAGGTGATCGCGGACGACGCCGCCGCGGTGTTGACGAAACCGGGGTCGTACGTCGTCATCCCGGTTTCCTTCAGCAGCTTGCTCACCCCGATGCCGGCGGGGCCTTCGACTGCGGGATGCACCGGCATCGACAGCTGCCCACCGGGGTGATCGAGCTTGACTTCCGTCATGTGGTTCCTCGCTTCGCCGGCAGATCTACGTTGAATTGCCTTCGCTTCTACCGTAATTGCGGTTCCGGGGACACCGCCCGGCGTGGTTCGGCGGTGAGGTCTGCGTCACCCGATTCCCGACCGGCGGGATCGGAAACCCGGCGAACGGCATCGCCGGCTCAGGAGAGCGCGAGGTGGCGCAGCCCGCCGTCACCTGCGATCTCGTAGACGTCGAGCTGGTTCTGGCCGGCATGGAAGAGCCGGTCGTCGGCGAGCAGCGCGGCGAACCGGCGACCCCCCGCGTCCGGCGGCACCACCGGCACCACCGCTCCGACCCGGCCGTTCACGGCTACCGCCAGCAGCGTCCCGTCGGGCACCTGGTCCGGGACGGTACCCCAGACCAGTGCCGGCAGCGTGCCGGTGTCGGGGTCGGTGGCGTGGAACGCGGCCAGGTCGGCGACCCGGGCCGACCCGCCGCCCGGGCGCTGCCCCACCACGGTGCCGACCAGCGGGTGCGGGGCCGGCAGCGGTGGTGGCGCCGGCACCCCGTCCGGAATGGTGATCGGCTCCGCCGGCCGGTCGTAGAAGTGCTTCTGCCCCGCCGGGCGGGGGGCCGACCGCGCGGACCGGCCGTCCACCCGCCACGGCAGCCGGATGCCGGCCTCGTCGGCCACGGTCGGTAGCAGGTCCACGTGCTCCCAGTTCCGGTCGTCGACCCGACCGGCCCGCTGGCCGGGCTCCTTGACGAACATCGGCACCCAGGCCACCTCGCCCGGAGCCGCGTTGATGGCGTCCAGGCCGCGCCCCTGGAAGCCCGGCTTGAAGCTGACCCCGTGGTCGGCGGTCACCACCACCGTCGCCTGGTCGTAGAGGCCCGTGGCGCGCAGGGTGCGCAGCGTCTCGCCGATCAGCCGGTCGGTGTAGCCGAGCTGGGCCAGGTGCCGCTGCCGGGCCAGCTCCACCCAGCCGCTGCCGTCGTTCGGCAGGTCGTCCGGGGCGTCGTAGCGCGCTCCGGAGGGCAGGAACGCCCACGGGGAGTGCGGCATCAGCAGGTGCAGGAAGTGCAGCGTGGGACGGGGTTCGGGCTTCAGCCCGGCCAGGAAGCTGGTGAACCGGACAGGCTGGTTGTCGTCCAGGCTGTCCCAGCGGAACTTCGGGTCGTCCGGCACCGGCTCGGCGGCGTCCAGACCGGCCTCCGCCCGGGTCTGCTCCCGGTAGGAGTCCTCCGGGTCGATCTGACTGTCCCGCGGTGCGGTGACCTGGCCCAGCAACTTCCTGGTCTCCCGGACCAGCACGCCGAGCCCCTGCTCGGGGGTGACCGGCTGCTCGCAGCGGCTGGGCGGGCAGAGCCGGGTGATGCTCTCCTCGGCGCGGATGTCGTACAGGCCGCCGAAGGCGGTGAAGAGGTTGTCCGGGTACTGGGAGTAGTGCGGCGCGACGCCGCGCGCCGGGTACCGGCCGGTGAGCATGGCCGGCAGCGCGTACGGGGTCCAGCCGCTGACCCCGGTCGCGTTGCGGTACCAGGTCGATCCGGCGGCCAGCTCGGCGAAGTGCGGGAACCGGGCGGCGTCGATCCGGCCGTCCGGGCCGAGCAGCGAGACCAGCGGCAACTCGTCGAGGATCAGCATCACCACCGGCGGGTGGACCGCGGTCGCCGCGGTGCCGGTCGCGCCGTCGGCCGCGCGCGGCAGCACCAGCACCGAGGTGGGTGAGACGACCAGGAACAGCCCGACGAACACCAGCGGACCCACGGCGGCCACCCGCAGCACCCGCCGGGGCGCCCGCCACCTGCGGTGGGCGGCCGCGCCGGCCGCGCCGACCAGCGCCGCGACCACCAGCAGCGGTACGCCCCGCAGCGGCGTACCGTGCCGCCCGACCTGGACGGCCAGCGCGGCGACCAGCAGCGCGACCAGCAGCGTGTGCGTGACCGACCGGGCGGCCCGGCCGGCCAGCCGGCTGAGCGCGCCGAGCAGCGCCGGCGGCACGGTGGGGACCACCGCGACCAGGGCCACCAGGATCAGGATGTCCTCCCGTCCGGCGCGGTGGAACAGGAAGAAGTCGGGGCTGCGGCCGAGGACGTCCAGCACCGGCTGGGTGACGACCAGCCCGACCAACGCCACGATCTCCAGCAGCCGGCCGAGTTCGGCCCGTGCGCCGGCCAGCCAGCGCCGGCGTCGCTTCCCCGCCGATGTGGCGCGGCTCGGCGGGGCGTCACCGTCGGCCGGGTCCGGCGGCGGGGCGCCCGCGGGCGCCGGCTCAGCCACCCACGACCGCCGTGTAGAGCGTCCGGGTCCCCGACGGCAGCTCCTCGCGCCGCGCGATCCGGCAGCGCGCCGCCAGCAGCCGCTCGAACTCCTCCCGCCGGTAGTCGGGGAAGAGCCCGTCGGGCTTGTTGGCCAGCAGCCGCCGGGCCATCGGGTCATCCGGGTGGACGAACTCCACCACGACCCGCGCGCCGGGTGCGCCGAGGCCGGCGAGCCAGGCCACCACCTCGGGCAGCGGCACGTTGCGGCCGATCGCCAGGTGGTGCACGACGGCGAGGGCGAGCACCACGTCGGCGGCGGCCCGGTCGGCGAAGGAGGCCCGCTCGACGCCCCGCCAGCCGCCGCCGGGCGACGGGTCGGCGAGATCCATCACGAGCGGCAGGACGCGGCGCTCCCCCTCGGCGCGCAGCGCCCGATAGAGCGTGTCGACCACGGCCGGGTCCTGCTCGACGGCGACCACGTGGTCGGCGTGCCGGGCGGCGAGGCGGGCGTACCGGCCGTCGTTGGCTCCCAGGTCCAGCACCAGGCGGGGCCGGGTGCCGGCGGTCAGCGCGGCGGTGACGAACCGTTCCTTGCCGGCCCGGTCCTGCGCGGAGTAGCCGCAGGTGCGCTGGTAGTCGGCCCAGTGGCTGGCCGCGGGGGCCCGGTCGAGCCGGCGGACCAGCTTCTCGATGCCCCGTACGGTGGCCAGCGCCAGCTCGCGGGAGTAGCCGGCGGCCCGCAGTTGGGCGCGGACGTCGGTCGTGGTGGCGGCGGCGTGCCGGCTCTGCATCGCCCCGTGCAGGTGCACGTGGGTCGGTACGCCGGGCAGCAGCCGCCGGACGCCGCGGAAGAGCGGCCGGAGCTGGTCGGCCTCGATCCCGTCCACCCGGGCCCGCAGCCACGGTTGGAAGTCCACGCCGAGGTGCGCGGTGAGGAGCAGCGGGTAGAGCAGCGTCTGACAGAACTGGCGGTACCCGGCCCAGGGTTCGCCGTCGCGCACCGGCTCGAAGGAGCCGACGTCGATGAAGACCGGTTCGCTGCCCCGCCACTGGAGGTTGTACGCCGACCCGTCCTTGGTGGTGAACCCGGCGGGCAGCGCCGCCCGGAGGATCTCCAGGTGCAGCAGCGCCGCGTCGCGCAGCATGCCGAAGGACCACTCGTACGGGTGGGAGACGAACGGGATGCGCTCGTGCCGCAGCACGGCGGCCCAGGGCAGGCCGTCGGGCACCCGTGCCGGGTCGAGGGCTTCGGTGCCGCAGACCTTGCCCTCGGCGAGCAGGGCGGGAAAGAAGTCCGTGCCGGCCAGCGCCCGCCACTGCTCGGCCGCCTGCGCGTCGAGCCCGCGCAGCACGTCGTCGCCGAGGTGGAAGACCCGGTTGGCCGGGTCGCGGAAGGAGCCAGGTTCGGGCCGGACGCCCGTGGGGGAGATCGCCATCGCCGGCCGGGTCAGTGGTGGTCGGTGGGCTGCCGGCGGAACCGGTCGACCAGCCGCCGCCAGTAGAGCTTGGCGGCCACCGCGGCGCCGGCCACGCCGCCGACCACCGCCTGCACGATGAGGCTGCCGGATCCCGCGTCCAGGTAGGCCAGATGGATCACCGACCGCTCCTTCCTTCGCCGTCACGACACCGGCGTCCCGAGCGGTACAGCGCTGAGGCTTTTGACCCGTAAAGCCGGACTTGTCTGCCACCGTACGCCGAACACCGATGCCGTGAAGGGCACACGGACCACTGACCCCCGTCCGTTTCGTTCAAGACGGCCACCGGGCGCGGTCCCTACCGTGGACGGCATGACCCTCCGATTCGACTTCATCAGCCTGCTCGTCACCGACATGGCCCGCACCCTGGACTTCTACCGCCGGCTCGGGTTGGAGATCCCGCCCGGCGCCGAGTCGGAACAGCACGTCGAGGCGACCCTGACCGACGGCGTCCGGATCGCCTGGGACACCGTGGAGATGGTCCGCTCGTTCAGCCCGGAGTGGACGCCGCCCACCGGCAGCCCCCGGATGAGCCTCGCCTTCCGCTGCGCCGAGCCGGCCGAGGTCGACCGCCGGTACGCCGAACTGACCGAGGCCGGTTTCCATGGCGAGCTCAAGCCCTGGGACGCCTTCTGGGGTCAGCGGTACGCGTCGCTGCTGGACCCCGAGGGCAACGGCGTGGACCTGTACGCGCCGCTGACGCAGGCGTGAGGCGGGCCGGGCGGTGCCGGCGGCCGGGGCGGGTCAGGCCGCCAGCAGGGCGGTCGGCGGCACCCCGGCGAAGTCCCGCACGTCGCGGGTGAGGTGCGCCTGGTCGGCGTAGCCGCACACGGCGGCGACCTCGGCGAGCGGCGTGCCGGCCCGGGCCAGAGCCAGCGCCCGGCGCATCCGCAGGATCCGGGCGAGCGTCTTCGGGCCGTAGCCGAACAGGCGCCGGCTGTGCCGGTGCAGGGCGCGCGGGTCCAGGTCGACCTCGGCGGCGATGGCGGCCACCGGAACACCGGCGGCCGCCGCGGCGGCGACCCGGGCGCCGAGCCGGTCCGGCCCGCCGGCCGCGCCCAGTCGCCGCGCGGCGAGCGCCGGCAGCGCCGCCGCCGGGTCGGCCGCGACGCGCTCGCCGAGCCCGGCCACCGCCCGGTCGCCCCAGAGCGCGGCCAGCGGCACCCGGCTGTCCCGCAGCTCGTCGGCGGGCACGCCGAGCACCGCGGGGCCGACGCCGGGGGGCATCCGCAGCCCCACCCACCGCTCGCCCGCCACGCCGACGCTCAGGAACGCCGTCCGGTCGGGGCCAGCGACCAGCAGCCCGGCCGCACTCGACCAGAGCAGGTCGACGCAGCCGTCGGGGAGCACCCGGGTCGTCCGGCCACCGGCCGGAGCGGTGCTGGTCCAGAGCACGGCGCCGGCCACGCCGGCGGGACGCTCCCGGTACATGCGCTCACCCTGCCACGCCGGTACGACACTCGGTCTCCAGGCGCGCGGGCCGGCGCGGTGCCGGCCGAACAGCGGGCGCGACCGCTGCCGGTGCGGATAGCCTGCCGGTGTGCGGTGGGTGGTGGTGGACGCGCCGCTGGACTCCTCCGGCCGGGGCCGGGGCGAGCAGCGCGCGCCGGCGGCGCTGCGTGACGCCGGCCTGCTCGCCGCGACGGGGGCCGACGACGGCGGCGAGATCGACGCGTGGATGCGTGACCCGACCCGCGACCCGGAGAGCGGTCTGATCGGCGCTGCGGCGGTACGCCGAGCCGGCGCGGCCATCGCCGCGCGCGTCGGCGAGCTGCTCGCCGCCGGTCGGCGGCCGCTGGTGCTGGGCGGCGACTGCGCCATCCTGCCCGGGATCTGCGGCGCCCTGCCGCCTGCGACCGAGCTGTGGTTCGTCGACGGCCACCCGGACTTCTACGACGGGGTGACCTCGGAGACCGGCGAGGGCGCCGACATGGACCTCAGCGTGGTCACCGGGCACGGCCCGGCCGCCGCCGTGGGTGTCGACGGCCCGCTGCTCGACCCCGCCCGGGTCCACCTGCTCGGCCACCGCCCGGCCACCGAGGAGAGCAGCCGGCGAGAGGCCGCGCGCATCGACCCGCGGATCCATCAGTTGCCCGCCGCCGAGCTGCGCCGGCGCGGGCCGGGCGCGACCGGCGCGGCCCTGGCCGGCGGCGGCGACGGCCCCGCCTGGCTGCATCTCGACCTGGACGCGGTCGATCCCCGCGACCTGCCGGCGGTCACCTATCCGGAGCCGGACGGCCTGCGCTGGCCCGACCTGGTCGACCTGGTCACGCCGCTGGCCCGCGCCGGCCGGCTGCTCGGCATGAGCGTGACGGACCTGAACAGCGACGAGGACCCCGACGGGCGCCACGCGCGGCGCGTCGTCGAGGTCCTCGCCGAGGTGCTGGCTCCCTGAGCCGCCCGCACGGCTTCCGGCCGCCCGGTCAGGTCCGGCGGTGGTGCATGCCGAACCGGAGCAGGACGAACCGCAGCACGGTGGCGGCCAGATTCGCCGCGACCAGGACCGCCAGTTCCACCGGGCGACCCGGCACGGTGGCGACCGCGTGCAGCACCGCGAGCGAGCCGCTGGTCAGGGCGAGGCCGAGCGCGAACGCGAGCAGCCCCTGGAGGTGGTGCCGCCCGGCGTGCCGGCGCCCGGTGATGCCGAAGGTCAGCCGCCGGTTGGCGGCGGTGTTCGCCACCGCGGTGACCAGCAGCGCCAGCAGATTCGCCGGTTGCGCCCCGAGGACGCCCCGGGTGGCCACGAAGAGCAGCAGGTACGCCAGCGTGCTGGCCACCCCGACGGCGGCGAACCGGGCGAGCTGCCGGGGCAGCCCGGCCGGCAGCCGACCCGGCGGGGCCGCCAGCGGCGCCCGGCCCAGCTGTTCGCGTAGCTCGGCCAGTGGCAGCGCGCCGGTCAGCAGGCCCCGGCTCAACCGCCCGATGCCCCGCAGGTCGGCGTACGCGGTGGCGACGATGTCGACCCGGCTGTCCGGGTCGTCCACCCAGTCCACCGGCACCTCGTGGATCCGCAGGCCGGCCCGCTGGGCGAGCACCAGCAGCTCGGTGTCGAAGAACCAGCCGGTGTCCTGGACCAGCGGCAGCAGGCCCGCCGCCACGTCGGCGCGGATCGCCTTGAACCCGCACTGCGCGTCGGAGAACCGGGCCGCCAGCGTGCCGCGCAGCAGCAGGTTGTAGGCCCGGGAGATCACCTCCCGCTTGGCGCCGCGGACGACCCGGGAGGTCCGGGCCAGCCGGGTGCCGATCGCCACGTCGGAGTGGCCGGAGATGAGGGGCGCGACCAGCGGCAGCAGCGCGGCCAGGTCGGTGGAGAGGTCCACGTCCATGTACGCGAGCACCGGCGCGGACGACGCCGACCAGGCGGCCCGCAGCGCCCGGCCGCGCCCCTTGGCGTCGAGGTGCAGCACGCCGACCGCGGGCAGCTCGGCGGCGAGCGCCTCCGCCACCGCCAGCGTGGTGTCGGTGCTGGCGTTGTCGGCAATGGTGATCTGGAACGGGTACGGGAAGTGCGCGCTCAGGTGGGCGTGCAGCCGCCGTACGCACGGGCCGAGGTCGGTCTCCTCGTTGTAGACGGGGACGACGACATCCAGCACCGCCGCCGGGGCGGCCGGCGCGGCCCGCAGAGTGGCCCGGGCGGTCGGCGCGACCCGCAGGGCAGCGCCCGCCTCGTAGGAGCCGGTCATGGTCACCCCTCCCGTCCGCTGCTCAGGTCGTAGACCGTGACCCCGTCGACCGTCTGCGCCGAGAAGGTCGAGGCCACCCAGGAGGCGATCTCCCCGGAGGCGGAGCTGCCGCCGTTGGCCCGGAAGCCGCCGCCGCCGATGAAGTAGTGGATCCGGCCCTCGGCCACGTACCGCTGGAACTGGGCCAGCGTCGGCGACGGGTCGCTGCCGTTGAAGCCGCCGATCGGCAGCACCGGATCGCCGGTGGCGAGCTGGTAGCCGGAGGCGTTGTTCGACCCGACCGCGGCGGCGACCCAGGTGTACCGGTCGGCGTCCCGCTCCAGCAGCGCGCGCAGCGCGGCGCTGGGCTCGCGGGAGTCCAGCAGCCCGCCCATGCCGCCGGCCCGGTTCGACCGTCCGGCACTGCCGGGACGCTGACCGGCCTGACCGGTGGTCGTGCCGGCGCCCGGGGCCTGGCCGGTGGTCGTGCCCCCGCCCGGCGCCTGCCCGTTCTGGCCGCCGGGGAAGCCGGGTGCCGCGTTGCCGTCGGTCCCACCGGGGAGGCCCGGAGGCTGGCCCGGCCCGCCGGGGAACGCCCCGTTCTGGCCGCCGGGGAACGTCCGGCTGCCGGGAAGCTCCGCGCCGGCGGGGGTCCGGCCACCGGGGAAGCCGCCACCGCCGCGGCCGAAGTCACCGGCCACGAACGGCCCGGCGCTCGGGATGGATCCGGTGTGCGGCGTGGCCGCGGTCTGCACCGAGTACGCCACCGGTCCGGCGAGCGCCGCCGCAGCGCCCAGGGCGAGCATCACCGGCGCCGCCCGGCGCGGCAGCACGTCGATCAGGACGATCAGCGCCGCGGCGGCCAGCCCGCCCACGAGCACGGCGGTCCGCAACCACGGGTGCCAGTCGGCGCTGCGACCCAGCAGCACCCAGGACCACCAGGCGGTGACCGCCAGGGTGGCCGCCAGCGTCGCGGTGGCGGCCAGCGACCGCCACGCCGGCCGCCGGGCGCCGACCGGGTCCGCGCTGATCGCGGCGGTCGGGCCGGGGTCGACGGTCGCGGCGGGGTCCCTGTGGAGACCGCCGTCCGGCGTGGGCCCGGTGGCCGTCGTACGCTGCCGCCACAGCAGGGTGGCGCCGATGCCGACCAGGGCACCGACCGCCGGGGCCAGCGCCACCGTGTAGTAGGCGTGGAAGATGCCGGACATGAAGCTGAAGATCAGGCCGGTGACCAGCAGCCAGCCGCCCCAGAGCACCAGCCCCGCCCGGGTCCGGTCGGTCCGGGCCGCGCGGCCGGCCAGCACCAGACCGGCGACCAGCAGGATCAGTGCGGCCGGCAGCAGCCAGGAGATCTGACCGCCGACCTCGCCGCCGAACATCCGCAGCCAACCGGTCTGCCCGGAGAACGGGCCACCGCCGCCCATCGGGCCGCCACCCCCGCCGACGCTGCCGACCTCGTCGCCGGTGATCCGGCCGAGGCCGTTGTAGCCGAGGGTCAGCTCCAGGATGGAGTTGGTCTGCGAGCCACCGATGTAGGGCCGGGCGTCGGCCGGTGCCAGCTCGACGATCGCCACCCACCAGCCGGCGGCCACCACGAGGGCGAGCCCGGCCAGCAGCAGGTCCCGGATCCGCCGCCACAGGCCGGTCGGCGCGGCGAGCAGGTAGACGCCGGCGAAGACCGGCACCACCAGGAAGGCCTGCAGCATCTTGGTGAGGAAGCCGAGGCCGACCAGGGCGCCGGCGAGCACGATCCACCGGGTGCCGGCCGCCTCCACCGCTCGGACGGTGGCGTAGGCGCCGGCGACCAGCAGCAGCACCAGCAGCGCGTCCGGGTTGTTGAAGCGGAACATCAGCGTCGCCACCGGGGTGACCGCGAGCACCGCACCGGCGAGCAGGCCGGCGACCGGGCCGTACCAGCGTCGCACGGCGGCGTACAGCACGCCGACCGAGGCGACCCCGCAGAGCGCCTGCGGGACGAGCATCGCCCAGCTGTTCAGGCCGAAGACGCGTACCGAGAGGGCCATCAGCCAGAGCGAGGCGGGGGTCTTGTCGACGGTGATCGAGTTGGCCGCGTCCGAGGAGCCGTAGAAGAGGGCCTTCCAGCTGACCGATCCGGCCTGCGCCGCCGCGGCGTAGAAGGAGTTCGCCCAGCCGGAGGCGCCCAGGCCCCAGAGGTAGAGCACGCCGGTGGCGAGCAGCAGCACCGCCAGGGCGGGTCGGGTCCACGTCCGGGCCGGCCGTCGCGGCGGGTCGCCGTCGAGGTGTGTGGTCCGCGGTGCCGGGCCGGACTCGGTTGGCCCGGCGGGCACGGTCAGCATGGTCTCGGTTCTGTCCATGCCGGCAAGCCTCGGCGGCCGGCCTGGCCGGGCACCGTGCGCCGGCTATGCGTCCGCTGTGGGATTCGGCAGCCGGACGGTGAACACGGTCCGGCCGGGGCGGCTCGCCACGGCGACGGAGCCGTTGTGCGCCTCCACCACCGCCGCCACGATGGCCAGGCCCAGGCCGGTGCTGCCGTGCGCCCGCGACCGGGAGCTGTCGCCGCGGGCGAACCGCTCGAAGACCTCCGGTTGCAGCTCCGGCGGTACGCCGGGGCCGTCGTCGGCGACGCTGAGCACGGCGGCGTCCGGCTCGGCGCGCAGGGTGGTGGTGACCGTGCTGCCGGGTGCGGTGTGCACCCGCGCGTTGGCCAGCAGGTTCGCCACCACCTGGTGCAGCCGGGCGGCGTCGCCGGGCACCCGGATCACCACGTCCGGCAGGTCGAGCTGCCAGCGGTGCTCGGGGCCGGCCACGTGCGCGTCGCTGACCGCGTCCACGACCAGCGCGGAAAGGTCTACCGGTTCGGCCGCGAGCGGCCGACCGGAGTCGAGCCGCGCCAGCAGCAGCAGGTCGTCGACGAGGCTGGTCATCCGGGTGCTCTCCGACTCCACCCGGCGCAGGGCGTGTGCGACATCGGGCGGCACCCGGTCCCGGCCGCGGCGGGCGACCTCGGCGTACCCGCGGATCGCCGCGAGGGGGGTGCGCAGCTCGTGGCTCGCGTCGGCGACGAACTGGCGGACCCGGGTCTCGCTGGCCTGCCGGGCGGCGAGGGCGGCGGCGACGTGCCCAAGCATCCGGTTGAGCGCGGCGCCGACCTGCCCCACCTCCGTACGCGGGTCGGTGTCGGGCGCCGGGACGCGCTCGGAGAGCGCCACCTCGCCCCGGTCCAGGGTGAGTTCGCTGACCCGACCGGCGGTGGCGGCGACCCGGCGCAGCGGGCGCAGCGTGGCTCGTACGATCAACGCGCCCAGGCTGCCGGCGACCAGCAGCCCGGCGGCGGCGACGGCGGCCTGCGCGGCGATCATCCGCTGGACCGTCTCCTGCACGTCGGCCAGCGGTAGCGCGAGGGCCTGGACCCGCCCGCTGGGCGACTGCCGGGCCACGGCGCGGTAGTCGCCCCGCGCGCCGAGGTCCACCGTGCGGGGTACGGCGTCGACGGGCAGCCCGGCCAGCGCCGCCACCTCGTCGGCCGCGAGCGGCTCGCCGCCGGGCTGGTTTCCGGTCTGGCTCCGCGCGGCGGTCACCCGGCCGTCGGCGACCGTGGCGACCACCGAGCCCGGGGGCAGGCCGGGTGGGATCTCCGGCTGGGGCCGCCACGGCCGGTCGCCGCGGCCCATGGGGCCGGCGACCAGCTGGGTGTCGACCCGCTCGATCAGGAAGTGCCGCAGCGCCACCGTGGTGAGGCCGCCGACGGCGACGCTGACCAGGGCCAGCAGGGCGACCAGGGTGACCACCAGTCGGGTACGCAGCGACCAGCCGGCCAGGCGGCGGCGCAGGGCGCCCGGCCGGCGGGTCCCTTCGCCGGTGTCACTCCGCCGGCTTGAGGACATACCCCGCGCCGCGCAGCGTGTGGATCATCGGCTCCCGGCCCGCGTCGATCTTCTTACGCAGGTACGAGATGTAGAGCTCGACCACGTTGGCCTGACCGCCGAAGTCGTAGTTCCAGACCCGGTCGAGGATCTGCGCCTTGCTCAGCACGCGGCGCGGGTTGCGCATCAGGTAGCGCAGCAGCTCGAACTCGGTGGCGGTCAGCGTGATCAGCTGGCCGCCGCGGCGCACCTCGTGGCTGTCCTCGTCGAGGGTGAGGTCGCCGACGGTGAGCACCGCCTCCTCCCGGGCGGCGATCGCGAAACCGGAGCGGCGCAGCAGCGCGCGCAGCCGGGCGATCACCTCCTCCAGGCTGAACGGCTTGGTGACGTAGTCGTCCCCGCCGACGGTCAGCCCCGCGATGCGCTCCTCGACCGCGTCGCGGGCGGTCAGGAAGAGCACCGGAACGGTGGGCGCCTGCTCGCGCAGCCGGCGCAGGACCTGGAAGCCGTCCAGATCGGGCAGCATCACGTCGAGCACCACCGCGTCCGGCTGGAACTGCCGGGCCGCGGTGAGCGCCGCCATGCCGTTGCCGGCGCTGCGGACGTGCCAGCCCTCGTAGCGCAGCGCCATCGACAGCAGGTCGGTCAGCGTCGGTTCGTCGTCGACCACCAGCACCCGGACCGGCTCGCCGTCCGGGCGGCGCAGCTCGATGCGGCCCTGCGCGGCCTGCCCGTCCATGACCATGCCTCCATCGTGGGCGTGTTCCCTGTGCCGCGCCCCTGCGTAACCTGTGTGCCGGCTGTGCGCGGGCCCTACTCGGTGACGCCGAGCGGGTCGGTGCGGACGAAGCGCATCGTCCAGGTGCCCGTGCCGTCGGGTCGCTCGCGCTCGTAGAGGTGGTCCGGGCCGCCGCCGACCGGTCCGGTGCCCTGCGGGTGTCGCATGACCCACCGCGGTGGCGGAGCGCCGTCCGGACCGGCGGGCAGCTCCCGGACCAGGTCGTGCGCCGGCCCGCCGACGAACCGCACGGTCACCTCGCTCATCGCCGTTCCCCTCGGTGTCCGGGCCGACACTCCGGGTGATACCGGCCCCGGCTCGCAAGCTACCGCACCCGCCGGACCGCCCGCAGCGCGGTCGGCGACGCCCACCGCGGGCACCGGGCCGCCTCCTGATCACCGCGGTTTGCCCTGATGGGAGCCCGGGTACCGCGATCAGAGGCGCCCACCGAACGGTGCCCGAGGAGCGAGGAGTCGACCGATGCGGACGCTGGACGGGCGGTACCGGCTCGAACAGCGCATCGGCATCGGGGGGATGTCCGAGGTGTGGCGCGCCCACGACGTGGTGCTCGACCGGCCGGTCGCGGTGAAGCTGATCTCCGCCGGTCAGGACGGGCTGGACAGCTCGGTCGAGCGGATCCGGACCGAGGCCCGCGCGGCGGCGCGGCTGGTGCACCCGAACGTGGCCAGCGTGCACGACTTCGGCACCTGCGCGACGCTGCCCGACCGCCGGATGCCGTACATCGTCATGGAGCTGGCGGAGGGCGAGACGCTCGCCGCGCACCTGCGGGCCGGGCCGCTGGACTGGCGGATCGCGGTGCGGGTGTGCGCGGAGGTGTCCGCCGCGCTGGCCGCGGCGCACGCGCACGGCATCGTCCACCGGGACGTGAAGCCGGCGAACGTCATCCTCACCCCGGCCGGGGTGAAGGTGCTCGACTTCGGGATCGCCCTTCGGGCCGGCGCACCGGACCCGGCGCCGGACGGGATGGTGGTGGGCACTCCGGCGTACCTCGCCCCGGAGCAGCTGGATCGGGCGCCCGCGACCCCGGCCGCCGACATGTACGCCCTCGGCGTGCTGCTGTACTACTGCCTGACCGGGCGGCTGCCGTACCCGGCGGAGACCGCCACCCAGCTGTTCGGCGCGCGCCGGCGCCAACGGCCAGAGCCGCTGCCCGGGATCGACGGGTTGCCGCCCGAGGTGGTCGAGCTGTGCCGCCGCTGCCTGGCCGACGAGCCGGCCGACCGGCCGTCCAGCCTGGTCGCCGCGCTATTGCTGGCCGAGGCGGTGGACGCCCGGGTGTACGTGCCGATGCACCTGCCGACGGCGCCCCGACCGCGGCGCGCGAGGGTGCGCCCGTGGACCGAGCGCGCCGCGACCGAGGTCACCGAGGCCGCGCCGGCGCTCGACCGGCCCGCAGCGGCGCTCGACCTCCCCGAGCCGGCGCTCGAACCGCCCGTGCCGGCGCTCGAGCCGAACGCGCCGGTGGGCGACCGGCGTGGCTCGGCCGGCGACGCCTGACCTCCCTGAGCTGGGCCGACGGTGACCCCGGCCCGGTTTCACCGGTCGGGGGTCGGGTAGCCGGGCCGGTGAGTGACGGGAGGAACGCGATGCCGGATCCGAGTTCCTGGCTGCATGAGGCCGCCGCGACCGCCGAGGGCGGGCACGTACGCACCGACGACGGGGGGCTCTCCACCGCGCTGGCGTCCCCGCTCGCGGCGCACTGCACCGGGCTGCGACCCGAACAGCTGCTGGCCGCGGCGTTCGCGTCCTGCCTGCACCACGCCGCGGTGGAGGCGGCCGGTGAGATCACCGACGAGTCACACACCGTGCAGGTGCGCGCCGAGGCGAAGCTGGGCCGCGACGGCGACGGCCGGTACCGGGCGGACGTGCACGCGTCGATCGCCTCGGCCGGGCTGACCCGTCAGCAGCTCGCCCAGCTGGTCGAGTACGCCGACCGGCTGTGGCCGTTCTCCAGCGGTGACAACAGCCGGCACCGGCTCACCGTCACCCCGGCCGAGAACGGCCGGCACTGAGCTCCGCCGCTACCAGCGGAAGCTCGCGGTCACCGCACGGTGATCGCTGGCCGGGGTACGCAGCACCCCGGCCGAGATGGCCGTCACTCCCCGGTAGAGGACGTGGTCCGGGCGGGTCACCGGGACCGCGGCGGGCCACGTGAATCCGAAGCCGCGGCCGGCGTCGGCCTGCGCGTCCCCGAGCAGCCGGTTCAGCGGGGCGAAGACCCGGTCGGTGCTGGCCGTGTTGAGGTCACCGAGCACGACCAGGCGCGGCGCGGGGTCCGCGCGCACCTGGGCGGCCAGGGCGGCGACGGTCTGATCCCGGGTGGCGGTGTCCCCCGCCCGCGCCGAACCGAGATGGACCACGTACACGGCCAGGTCACCGCTCGGGGTCTCCACCACCGCGCGGAGCGCCCGGGTCCAGCCGAGGCCGGTGTCCACCCCGGCCCGGTCCCGGATCGGGTAGCGGCTGTAGAGCGCGACCGTGGAGACGGACGCCCGGTGGGGATGATCCGGGCGGAGGACGTCGGCCACCCGGTCGTCGGCGACCTCCTGGAGGGCTATCAGGTCGGCGCCGGCCGTGGCGAGGGCCCGCGCGGTGGCCGCCGGATCCGGGTTGGCGGCGCGCAGGTTCTGGCTCGCCACCCGCAGGCCGCCCGCACCCGCCGCGGCGCCGGGCCGCAGCCAGGCTCCGGCGTACAGGGCAGCCCAGACGACGGCGGGCAGCAGCACGGCGATCAGCGCGAGGCGCGAGCGGCGCAGCAGCGCGCCCAGCGCCAGCAGCGGCACGCCGGCGCCGAGCAGCGGGGTGACGCTGTCCAGGAGGCTGCCCAGGCCACGGACGTTGGGCACGGCGCGGTGTCCGGCGAGCACGGCGGCGAGCAGCACGGCCGCCGCGGCGAGGAGCCAGCCTCGCCGATTGCGACGCGGCCCGTCCGACTCATCAGCCGCTCGGCCGTCCGGCCGAGCGGCTAATCCGCTGTTCGGTGGAGGTGCGGCGGGCCGCCGCGCCGCTCGCCCAAGATCACCCATCTGTCCTGCTCATGCCGACGTTACGGTCATTACGGTAATACCCGTGTTAGGCGCTTAATCACCTTCGCGGCCTATCGAGAGCAATCACCCCACCGAAGGTTGCAAATTGTGACGCATGCCACCAACCAGGCGGATGGCAAGGCCCGCTCGACTTTCTAGCCTCGGCGGGTGCATCCCGACGACCCCTCCGACCAGAAGCTGACCACTGCTCGCGCCGCAACCCCTCCGGCCAACCGGGCATCCACCGAACGGACGATCGGCCGGCACCGCGCCCCCGAGCCGCCCCGGCGCGGCGCCCGGGCGCTGCTGACGTCGACCCCGCTGCGAGTCGCCCTCGCCACCGGCGTCACCTGCTGCCTCGGCGTCGCCGCGTACGCCGGCGTGCGGGACGACACCGTCCAGCGGGACGAACCGCTGACCCAGGCCGTGGCCGACCGGGCGGCACTGGCCAACGAGCGCGCCTCCCGGTCGCTGGAGCGCACCGCCTCCCCCACCCCGGTCAGCCCGAGCCCCACGGCGTCACCCAGCCCCACGGCGACCAAGAAGAAGCCGGCGCCGAAGAAGCCGGCGAAGCCGCGCCGACCCAAGCCGGTCGCCGGACTCACCCAGGCGCAGATGGACAACGCGAAGGTGATCGTCGACGTCGGCCGCGACCTCGACCTCCCCAAGCGCGGCATGATCATCGCGGTCGCGACCGCCATGCAGGAGAGCACCCTGCTCAACTACGCCAGCGGCGTGCTGCCCGAGTCGCAGAACTACCCGCACCAGGCCATCGGCTGGGACCACGACTCGGTCGGGCTGTTCCAGCAGCGGCCCAGCAGCGGCTGGGGCACCGTCGAGGAGCTGATGCGTCCCGCGTTCGCGGCGCGCGCCTTCTACCTCGCCCTGCTCAAGGTTCCGGGCTGGCAGGACATGAGCCTGACCCTGGCCGCCCAGACCGTTCAGGTCTCCGCGTTCCCCGACGCGTACGCCCAGCACGAGGAGCGGGCGACCACCGTCGTTGACGCGCTCACCTGAGCCGGCGCGGGCAGCCGCCTCACCGCACGGGCGCGCCGTCCCGGCCGGTCGGTGGTTCCGCCGGCCCCTCGACGCCACCGGCGGCCACCCGGGTCGCGGGCACCCCGGCCGCCGCGGTCGGCGTGTCGACCGGTACCGGCTCGACGGTCACCTCGCTGAGGATCTCGTCCACCCGGGCCTCCCGCCGCCGACGGGCCTCCAGCGCCGCCTCGAAGTCACGGCGCGCCTGCACGGCCTCGGCGTACGCCCGCTCGCGCAACTGGCGGGCCTCCTCACGGGCCGCGTCCAGCTCGACGCGCGCCAGGGCCAGGATCGCGCCCGCCTCCCGGTCGACCTCGCCGGCACTGCGCCCCACCACCGCCGCATCGTCCAGGTCGAGCCGGCGCAGCAGGCCGCAGAGCCCGCTCGCCTCCTGCCGGATCCGGTCGCCCTCCCGACCGGGCCCCGCGGCGCTCTCCGCCCATGCCGCGAGCCGGGTCAACCGGAAACCCAGCTCATCCAGGCAGGAGTCCACCTGCCGCTGGTCGTAACCGATCTCCACGACGGAGAACCTCATGCTGTCGCCCCCCAGGCAGCCGGAAACATGTCCCCACCTGGATCCTCGACCGTGCCGCACACTCGCGAGGCGGTTCGGCCGAATTGTTCAGCATCCGGGCGGCCGGCGGGTCCGCGCGGCGCGCGGAGCGGGACGTCCGGGGTGGTCGGGGACGGTCAGGGGCGCTTGGGCAGCACGACCACCCGGCCGAAGAACTCGTCGATCCGGTGCACCACGTCGTTGAAGTCGTCCAAATCGATCGGCTTGGTGACGTACGCGTTGGCCTGGAGGGTGTAGCTGCCGACGATGTCGGTGTCCGCGTTCGAGGTGGTCAGCACGACGATCGGGATGGTGCGCAGGTCCTCGTCCTGCTTGACCTCGCCGAGCACCTGCCGCCCATCCATCCGGGGCATGTTCAGGTCGAGCAGGATGACGTCCGGCCGTACGGCCTCCGTGTGCCGGCCCTCGCGGCGGAGGAACTCCATCGCCTCCTGCCCGTCGCCGACCACGTCGATGACCTTGTCGACGTCCGAGTCGCCGAGCGCCTCCTCGATCATGAGCACGTCGCCCGGGTCGTCGTCCACCACAAGGATGCGCACCGGGTTCGGGCTGTCTGCGCCCATGATCTACCTGCCTCGGGTCGGCGGGAACGGGACCTCGCGGTCACGTGCTGGCGGGGAAATCTAGTCCATCACGGGAGGATCTGCGAGGCCGGGTCGGCGGTGTCCGGTTCGTACCGGAGCACCTCGGCGAGGCCGGTGAGGCGCAGCACCCGCTCCACCCGACCGCTGGCCCCGGTGACCCGCAGCCAACCGCCGTCCGCCGCCGCGTGGTTGTCGCCCCGGACGAAGGCCGCGATGCCGGTGGAGTCGCAGAACGTCAGCTCGGTGAGATCCACGAGCAGGCGCCGCTCGCCCGCCTCGGTCAGCCGGTCGATCACGGCGTTCAGCTCCGGCGCGGTGCTCATGTCCAGCTCACCGACGAGGCGCAGACACGTGCCACCGCCGTCGCGGTCGGCGTACGTGACGGTGAACGGCACCGTGCTCCCCCTCGCTCCCACGCAGGTGGGACGTTTGCAGTGGGGCAAGTATAAGCAGGGGCGGGCCACCGGCCCACCCGCCGGCTCAGCCGTTCGACGGGGCGCCCGCCGGGGTGACGAGCAGCCGGCTCCGGTCCAGGTAGCCGACCGCGCGCGGGAAGTCACGCAGCACCCGACCGAAGTGCTCCAGCGTCAGCCCGAGCGCCGCGGCCGGCACGCCACGGCTGGTCAGAATGGCCGCCAGCCACTCGACGAACTCGGTGAAGAGCGAACCGTCGTCCACGTAGAGCGCGGCCGCCAGGAAGTCCACGACGTAGCCCAGGTCGCTCACCGTCGAGTCGACCTGCGCCGGGGTGTACGACTGGGTCGCCGGCGCCCGCTCCCGGAGGTCGGCCAGCGCGCCGTCGATCAGCTCGGCCCGCCGCCGGACCAGGCCGGCGTACTCGTCGTCGGCCAGGTGGGACAGCTCGGCCGGCGGGACGCGGCGCAGCGCCCGCTCGTCGGCGACCAGGTCGGCGGCGCCGGGTGCGTCCGGCGACCACGCCACACCGAGGCGGCGGGCCCAGCGGCCGTCGACTCCGAAGCCACGCCCGCCCACCACGACGGGGACGTCGGACCGGCGGCACGCCTCGATCATGCGGTGCGCGTGCGGCAGCCGCATCGGCAGCGCGCAGGCCAGCGCGACCGCGTGCGCGTCGTGCCGGTGCAGGTACGACACCAGGTGCGCGGCCGGGACGCTGGCCCCGAGGAACGTGACCTGCCAGCCGCGCAGCCGCAGCACCTCGGCGACCAACCGCGGCGGAAGCGCGTGCCACTCCCCGTCCATGCAGGCCACCACGATCCGGCCCCGGGTCGGCCGCGGGCCGGCCTGACCGGCGATCGCGGCCACCACGCGCTCGCTGATGTGCGTGGCGGCGTGCTCCTGGGCGACGCTCCACTCGTTGCGCGCCCAGCGCTCCCCCACCTCGGCCTGCGCGGGCGCCACCAGGTCCAGCAGCACCCGTTCGGCCGGCACCCCCCGGGACAGCAGGCCGAGGGCGACCTCGATGGCCGCGTACTCGTCGGCTTCGGTGAGGCAGTCCAGGTAGTCCGCGTAGGCGCCCCCGGGGCTGGCCTGCCTGATCGCCGTGGTCAACCGCGGTCCTCCCTCGCCCCGTCAGGCCCGCCCGCGGGCACCGCGTGCAGGTGCCGGGACGCCCGCCCGGTCGGCCCCGACGCCCGCAACGCCAGGACCGCGATGTCGTCGTGGTCGCCGTGCCCCAGCCAGTCGCAGGTGACCTGCTCGATCCGCTCGGCGAGCGCCGGCGCCGGCATCCGGTGGCAGCCGGTCAGCACGTCGACCAGCCGCTCCGGGCCGAACTGCTCGTCGCCCCACCGGCCCCCGCGCGCCTCCGTCACCCCGTCGCTGTAGAGCACGCAGGTCTCGCCGGGCTCCAGCCGGACGGTGACCTCGCCGACCCGCGGATCCGGGACCACACCGATCAGCATCCCGCGCAGCGGCACCGTCTCCACCTCGCCGGTGGCCCGCAGCACCAGCGGCGGCAGGTGACCGCCGCCGGCCATGGTGAGGGTCAACCCGCCGTCGCGGTGCGGGCGCACGACGCCGAGCACCAGGGTGGCGAACCGACCCTGGCCGTGCGCCTGGGTGGTTTCCAGCAACGCGTCGTTGAGCAGCCCGAGCAGCCGGGCCGGCTGCGACTCGACCCGGTGCAGCGCCTGCAGGCACTGGCGTAGCTGGCCGGTGAAGACGGCCGCCTCCACTCCCTTGCCGGAGACGTCGCCGAGGAAGAAGACCGAGCCGCCGTCGGGAAGGCGGTGCGAGCCGTAGAAGTCGCCGCCGATCCGCAGACCCGCCTGGGCCGACCGGTACGCCGTGCCCCACTGGACGCCGACGGCTTCGGCCGGCTCCACCGGCAGCAGGCTGGCCTGCAGGGTGTCGGCGACCTCGGCCTGGTCCCGGTAGAGCATCGCGGTGGTCATCGCGGCGCCGGCCCGGGCCGCGAACGCGTGCAGCAGATCGACGTCGCTCTCGTCGTACCAGCCGGTGCCGCGCCGCGCGACCAGAAGCACCCCGGCCGGGGCGTCCGACCCGGGCAGGGGCACCGCCCGGACGTCGGTGTCCCCCGTCGCGAGGCCCGGCAGCCACCCGGCCTCGGCCGCCTGTTCGACCAGCCAGTCGACGGCGTGCGGCGCAACGCCGGCCAGGCCGTCGGCGATGGCCACGGGCAGCTCGGCGGCGGCCAGCACGCCGCTGTCCACGGCCGGGCCCTCGTCGTCCACCCGGGACGCCCGCCACCAGTGAGCCCGTCCCGAACGGGGAGCGAGCACCAGCACGGCCACCTCGGCCAGCGTGGGCACGGCCAACCGGACCACCGCCGCGGCGGCCCGGGTCGGGTGCAACGGGTTGCCGAGCTTCTCCCCGACCACCGCCAGGAACGCGGAGCGGGCACGCTCGGCGAGCAGGGCGTCGGCGCGGCTCACGCTCTCGGTGACGTCCTCCACGTACCAGCAGCAGCGGCCGCCGGAGAGGGGCACCCGCCGCGCGGTCAACCGGCGGGAGCGATGGTCGAACGCACCCGTGGCCGGTTCGCCCGACAGGCCGGCGACGCCGGCCGCGGCCAACACCTCCCCGACGGTCACCTCGGGCAGGAGGCGTTCGGCGACCGGGCTGACATGGCGTACCACCCCGTCCGCGTCGCAGACGACCAGGCCCTCCCGGAAGTGCTCGACGACCTCGGACCAGTCCGGGGTGGCCGGCGGCCGGGCGGGGGTGAGCGCTGGCGGGGCGGGCGCCGGGCGGGCCGGCGGGGCCGGGGACCACGCCGGAGCCCGGTCGGCACTCGGCGTGGAGACCCGTCCGTCGCCCGGGTCCCAGTCCCTGACGTCGGCGGCAGTCACCAGCTGAGCCCCACTCCTCATCGTCGCGCGACGCGCCGGAACCGGCGTCTATGGTCAAATCCCTCCGACCACCCTACGCGGCCTCGCCCGAACCGCCACCCCACGCTCAGGTGCGGCCCGCCGGCACCGGGCGGCGGGGCCTGTGGATTGTTACGATCCCCCGGACCCCGGCCGGCCGGCATTCTGCGGAAAGGCGTGATCGTGGTACCCCACGGGCGGAAACCCGAGACGACACCGCTGAGTCTGGCCGTCGACCGGTCGGATCCGGGTGCCCCGCTGATCCAGGTGGGCGGCGACCTGGCGTACACCACGGCGGCGCCGCTGCGGGAGGAGATCGACCGCGTGCTCGCCGAGCCGCCGCCGGTCATCGTCCTGGACTTCGCCGGCCTGCTCTTCATCGACAGCACCGGCCTCGCGGTGATCGTGCACGCATGGCGCGAGGGTCAGCACCGTGGCACCGCGATCGAACTGCGGGCCGTCCCCCGCTTCCTGGGGACGATCCTCGACCTCACCGGAGTCACGGGCCTGCTCGCCCGGTCGGGTCCGCCGGCCCGCCCGCGGATGGACCGACCGACGGCCAGCGTGTGACCACCGGACGGATCGGTCCCGCCCAGGGCTGTGCGGGGCGTGCGGCAGGGAGCAGGGCGGCATGCCCGCGCAGCTGTTGACCATCGAGGTGAGCCGGCTCGACGCCGGTCGCGCCCGGCTACGACTGATCGGCGACCTCGATTTCGACACCGCGCCGGAGTTCGCCGCCGCCGCCGCCGAACTGCGGCGGGAGGGCTACCGGGAGCTGGAGATCGACCTGACCGGGGTCGGCCTCTGCGACTCCTCCGGGCTCAGCGCGTTCGTCGTGGCGCACCGTGCCGGCGCCGGGCCGATCCGGCTGATCGGCGTCAGCCCGCTGCTCCAGCAACTGCTGGACCGCACCGGCCTGGCGGAGCTGCTGACCGTGGCCCGGTCGTCCGACGACGACCTGCGCGCCATCGGGTGATCCGCCCCGACCACGCCTCGCGTCCCATTCGACGCGGGCCGTGTCGACCTGCCCCTGATCCGCTCCACGTCGCGACAGGCAGTGTCCGTCGGCCCCGGATCCGGCCAGAGCGGTGACGTGGTGGTCGATCCCGGCGGCTACCGACCTTGCTCGGCACAGGTTCGACCGAGCCGCGCCGAGAAACGGGGTGGCCCCCGACCCTGGGACCAGGGGTCGGGGGCCGGAGTAGGGCCTACTGGGCGGTGACCGGCTGCAGCCGCGGCCCGTCCGCGCGTCGGTCGACGGCCGACGGCGGCGGCTCGGCGTCCTCCGGCGGGCCGGAATCCGGCGTCTGGAACAGGTACCGGACGAACTCCCCACCGGCCTCGTTGTCGTCCGCTCCGGGCCACTGGCCGATGCAGTCGACGCCGATCACCTCCCGGCCGGTGCCGTCGGCCTCCTCGAGCAGCGCCCACAGGCTCACCGGGTAGCAGCGGGTGGCTTCGGGCGAGAGACGCCAGCGGGCGTACCAACCCGGCCGGGCGGGGACGATCTCGACGATCCGCTTCATGACGACCTTCCCTTCCGCGTACCTCGGAAGAACTCCGGTCACTGGCCCGATCGTGCGGGCCGGGCGGGTGATCGCCCCTCACCCCCGCCGGATGAAGCCGTCCGCACCGCGTCCCGGCCCGGCGGACCGCGTCCGTTTCGGTCCCGCCGACGCCGGGAAGGCGACCGGCGGAACCACGGATCCCCAGCGGAAGGGTGTCACCATGCGCAAGCAGATGGAAGGCGACAACCAACGCCGCCGGACGCTCGCCCGGCAGGCCCGCGAGCAGGGCCGGCAGCCGAGCGAGACGGGTGCCAGCCTGAGCGCCTCCAAGCAGCTGACCCACCTCGACCGGGGCAAGCGCGCGGGGCCGCCGCCGGCCGGCAGCCGACACAAGCCGGACACCGCGCGCGGCGGGCCGTCCCCGCCGCCGGCCGGCACCCCGTCGAATCCCCGGCCGCAGCTCGCGCCGGGGGTGAACGCGGGAGGCACGGCCACGATGGGTTACCACGACCTGGTCGAGAACGTCCGCCGCCGGGCCGGCGTCGACTTCCGTACGGCCAAGGTGGGCGCCGAGGCGACCGTGCTGGTCCTGGCCTTCGCGCTGGGCCAGGCGGAACGCCAACGGCTGCTCTCGGCGGTGCCGTCGTCCCTGCACGACGTGGTGCCGGTCGACGGCATCGAGCAGCGCCGGGACCTGCCCGGTTTCCTCGCCGAGGTGGGCCGGATCAGCGGCAACACGCCGGAGGAGGCCCGGTACCAGGCCGAGGCCACGCTCGCCGCGCTCGCCGACGCCGACGGTGACCTGGTCGAGTCGCTGCACGTCCCGGAGAGCCTGCGGGAGTTGCTGGCACCGCCGGCGGTCGGCGGCGGCGTGGTCGGCGCGGCCAGCGCGACGCCTCCGCTGAGCGACGCGGAACTCTCGGCGGCGCTGGCGGACATGCCGTACTGGTCCGGCGACGGCACCGGGCTGTACCGGGTGATCGCGCTGCCCCCGGACAACCTGGACCGGGTGCTGGACCGGATCGAGCAACTGCGGCAGGAGACGGGACGGGCGCCGACGATCGGCCGCCCCGGCCCGACCGCAGCCGTGCTCACCGTCCGCTCCCGGCAGGCCGGTGCGGTGACCGCCCTCGACCTGGATCTCGCCCGCAGCATCGACGACGCGATCGACGAGGCGGGCGCCGGCATGGCCACCGGTTGACGGGCGCGGACCGGCGGGCCACCACCCTGGCCCGCCGGTCCCACCGCCGGCTCCCGGCACACGATCGACTAGCCTGCGGCGCATGGACCGCGCCGCCGACCGGCTGGAGCTGGTCGCCGACCCGGTGCGGCGGACCGGACGCCTGCTGCTCGCCGACGGCGTCGAGCAGTCCTACGTCGACGTCGCCGATCCACGCCACCTGCACTTCGACTACGTACGCCGGATGGCCTCCGTGGCCGACACGGCGGCGGCGAAACGCGTCGCGCTGTCCGTGCTGCACCTCGGCGGCGGGGCGCTGACCCTGCCCCGCTATCTGGCCGCCACCCGGCCCGGCTCGGCGCAGCTGGTCGTCGAGCGGGACGAGGCCGTGGTCTCGCTGGTCACCAGGAAGCTGCCACCGCTCCCACCCGACGTACGCGTCGAGATCGCCGACGCGCGCGCCGCGGTCGCCTCGTCCCCGCCCGGCCGCTACGACCTGGTGTTCGCCGACATCTACCGGGCGGCCCGGATGCCCCGGCACGTCCGGACGATGGAGTTCGTGGCCGAGGCGGCCCGCACGCTGCGGCCGGAGGGCATCTACCTGGTCAACCTCACCGACCTGCCACCGCTGGTGGCCACCCGGGTGCAGGTCGCCACGCTGTGCGCCGTCTTCCCGGACGTCTGCCTGATCGCCGACCGGCGGATGCTGCGGAGCCGGCGGTACGGCAACCTGGTGCTCGCCGCCGGGCTCCGCCCCGGCCGGCTGCCGGTGGCCCGGCTGACCACCGCGGCCCTCCGGGACCCGATCCCCGGCATCGTGCTGCACGGGCCGGCGCTGGAGACCTTCGTGGCCGGCGCCCTGCCCGCGACCGACGCCGACGCCCACAACGCCGGCTGAGGTGGGGCCCGCGCCCGCCGACGGGGCGGCGGGTTTCCGCCGCTCAGGCGGGGGTAGCCGCCGCAGGTGAGCGACCCCGACGACCGGAGGACCGCCCGCCGGGCGTTGATCGTCATCGGGCTGTTGCTGGCCACCCTGCTCGGCCTGGCGCTGGTGTACGCCACCCGCCGCGTCCTGGTCTGGATCCTGATCGCGGCGTTCTTCGCCGTCGCCCTCAAGCCCCTGGTCGACTGGCTGCAACGGCGGTGGGTCCACCGGCGCGCGCTGGCCACCCTGCTGGTCTTCGCGGCCACCTTCGTGGTGCTCACCGCGCTGGCCGCGGTGATCATCGTGCCGCTGGTGGACGAGCTGGCCCGGTTCGCCGATCGCGCGCCGGAGCTGTTACGCGAGACCCGGGCCGGGCGCGGGCCGATCGGCCGGCTCATGGAGAAGGTCGGGCTGCGGGAGTACCTGGCCAACCACTCCGACCAGGTCCGCCAGTACGGCGAGCGGCTGCGCCAGCCGGCGTTCGGGGTGCTGCGCAGCGTGGCGGAGACGGTCGCCGGGCTGGTCACGGTGATCGTGCTGGCGTACCTCATGGTGCTGGAGGCCCCGCGGATCACCCGACCCGCGCTCGCCGCCGTCGGCGAGCAGCGGGGGGAACGGTGGCGGCGGATCGGCCACGAGATCTCCCGCACCATCACCGGCTACCTCACCGGCAACCTGCTCATCAGCCTGATCTGCGGGCTGCTGACGTTCGTGGTGCTGCTGCTCACCGGCGTGCCGTTCGCGGCGGTGATCGCCCTGCTGGTGGCGATCGCCGACCTGATCCCGCTGGTGGGCGCGACCCTGGGCGCGGTCATCGCGGCCGGCGCCGGGTTCCTGCACTCCCCCACCGCCGGCATCGTGGTGCTGGTGTTCTTCGTGGTCTACCAACAGTTCGAGAACCACGTGCTGCAACCGATCATCCTGGCCTGGGCGGTCCGGCTGAACCCGCTGACCGTGCTGGTCAGCGTGCTGCTGGCCGCGAATCTGGCCGGTCTGGTCGGGGCCCTGCTCGCCATCCCCGCCGCGGGCATCGTGCAGATCCTGCTGCGCGAGTACGCGCCCTTCCGTCGTCCGCCACCCCCCGCCGCCGGAACCGAGGCGGCCGGGGGCGGTGGGCGGGCCGCCTGAGCAGAGGTGGGCGGCCCACCCTGCAGCTTCCAAAGGCGGCCCGCCCGGCAGCCGCCAAAGGCGGCCCGCCCTCCCGTTCAGGGCGAGAGCGGGCGGATCATCCCGGCGTGGCGTCAGCGCGTGCGGACCGGCATCTCCGGCGTGGTGCTCTCCAGCGGCACCGCGTTCGCGGGCACCAGCCCCAGCTGGACCGCGGGGCGGGGCAGGGTCGCGTCGAGCACCCAGTCCGCGCCCACCCGGGACCGGTTGCCGGGCATGGCGAGCAGGTGGTAGCCGCGGGTGACCGCCTTGGCCGGCAGGCCGGACAGGTTCACCTGCAACGGGTTCGCCGCCGCGTCCTTGCCGCCGAGGTCGACGACCCAACCCAGGTCGTGGTGCTTGTACGGCCGGCGGCGACCCTTCCCGTACGAGGCGGCGATGTTGTGCGCCGCGAGCTTGCCCTGACGCTGCGCGTGCTGGGCGGTCATCGCGCAGACCTTCCCCGGGTGGGCCACGTCGGGCACCGCCGCCGCGTCACCGCAGGCGTACACCTCGGGGAACCCGGGAACGTTCAGGTACTCGTCGACCACCAGCCGGCCCCGCTCGGTGCGCAGGCCCAGCTCGGCCACGAACGGGTCGGGGCGCACCCCGACGCACCAGACCAGCGAGCAGGTCGGCACGTACTCGCCGTCGGTGAGCTTCACCCCGTCCGCGGTCGCCTCGGCCACCGAGGTCCCCATCCGGACGTCCACGCCACGCCGCTCGAGGACCCGATGGGCGGTGTCCGACATCCGCTTGTCCAGCTCGGGCAGGACGCGGGGCGCCACGTCGAGCAGCATCCACCGGGGGCGCACCGTGAGCCGGGGCCGCTGAGCGTGCAGCGCGTCGGTGAAGAGCTGGCCGTGCGCCGCCACCTCGGTCCCGGTGTAGCCGGCCCCGACCACCACGAACGTGGCGCGGGCCTGCTGCTCGGCCGGGTCCTCGGCCTGCTCGGCCAGCTCGACCTGCCGCACGATGTGGTCGTGCAGGTAGAGCGCCTCGGGCAGGCCGCGGAAGCCGTGCGCGTACTCGGTCACGCCCGGGATCGGCAGCAGCTTGTTGACACTGCCGACGGCCAGGATCAGCCGGTCGTACGCGATGCGGTTGCGGTCCCCCTCCTGCTGGGTGAAGCCCACCCACCGGTTCTGCAGATCCACCTCGTCGGCCTCGCCGATCACCACCCGGACGCCGCGCAGGGTGCCGGTGAGCGGCACGGCGAGGCGCTTCGGCTCCACCACCCCCGCCGCCACCTCGGGCAGCAGGGGCAGGTAGAGGAAGTAGTCGGTCGAGTTCAGCACCACGATCTCGGCGCGGTTGCCGGCCAGCCGGCTCAACGTCTTCGCCGCGTGGTAACCGGCGAACCCGGCCCCCACGATCACCACACGAGGTTTCGTCATTGCGGACCCGTTCCCGTCCATACGCGGGACAAACGTGCGCCTCAGCCGGGAGAGAGCCGCACGTACCCGGTGGTGGCCACCGCCTCCACCTCCCACAGGCGCCCGAAGGCGCGGACCCGATCCGCCGTGATCCGGCCCAGCTCGGGCGGGATGTCCGGGTCGAGGACGAGCTTCCCGTCGACCGGCTCCATGCCCAGCATCGCCCGTAACAGGGCCAGCGGGGTGCCGCTGGCCCACGCCTGCGGACTGCACGCCGTCGGGTACGGCACCGGGAACAGGACCCGATTGCGGGCGAACCCGCTCATCGCCTCGGGCAGCCGGTAGTCGAAATGTTCGGCCGCCTCCAGCAGGGCCAGACAGATCCGGTTCGCCTCCTCCCGGTAGCCGTAACGGGCCAGACCGAGCACCGCGAGCGAGTTGTCGTGCGGCCAGACCGTGCCCAGGTGGTAACCGAGGGCGTTGTAGAGCCGGTCCTCCCGGGACAGGGTGCGGATCCCCCAGCCGGAGAACATGTCCTCCGACATCAGCTGCCGCACCACCGCGTCGGCCCGCTCGCGCGGCACGATGCCGCTCCACAGCAGGTGCCCCATGTTCGAGGTCTTCGAGTCGATCGGATTCTTGTTCCCGTCCAGCCCGACGGCGTAGAAGCCGCCCCGCTCGTCGAGCCAGAAGTCCCGGTTGAACCGCTCGTACAGCCCGGCGGCGTCGGCGCGGAGCCGCTCGGCGAGGGCCGGATCCCCCAGCGGCCCGTCGCACAGCTCGGCCAGCCGCAGCTTCGCGTCGTAGACGTAGCCCTGCAGGTCGCTAGTGGCGACCGGCAGCTCGGGGATCGTGCCACCGGCGAAGCAGACCCCGTCCGGGGAGTCCCGCCAACACTGGTTGCCCAGCCCCTCCGGGGACCGGGTGGCGTACTCGACATAGCCGTCGCCGTCCCGATCGCCGTACTCGTCGATCCAGCGCAGCGCCGCGAGCGCGTTGTCCCGGAGCAGCCGTACGGTGTCGTCGTCGCGGGTCCACCGCCAGTACTCCGACAACAGGATCAGCCAGAGCTGGGTAGCGTCCGCCGTGCCGTAGTACGGGCCGTACGGCTTCTGCCCGGTCCGGGTCAGCTCGCCGCTGCGCACCTCGTGCAGGATCTTGCCCGGCTCCTCGTCGGTGAAGTCGTCGCAGCGCTCGCCCTGCAGACGGGCCAGCGCGAGCAGCGCGCCCTTGGCCAGCATGGGGCCGGCGACCAGCGTCTGGTACGCGGTGATCAGGGTGTCCCGGCCGAACACGGTGAGGAACCACGGCAGCCCGGCGCCGGGAAGCATGATCCGCTGTCCCTTGACCTCCAGGTCGAGCCGGAGCGCCGCCAGGTCGTTCCGCGACCCTCCGTACCGTCCGCTCGAGTGCGTCGTGGTCGCTGCGCAGCATCGCCCGGTCCTCGACCCAGCGCCGCAACGGGTGGTCCGCACGCCGATGGACCGCGTCGGCGATGTCGCCCCGCACCGGCTCCACCACCCCCATGCCCGGTGGCAACGGCACGTGCAGGTCCAGCTCCCACTCCTGCTGCGGTTGCAGGGTGAAGACCCAGACCAGCTCGTCGCCCTCGACCTGGTTCGCCGGCGCGGAACAGCACACCCGGGTCTGCGCGGCGAACCCGTCGCGCTCGTAGGAGAAGCAGAGCTCGGACCCGTCGGCGGCGTGGCCGCGGGTGATGTGCGCGGACCGGTCGCGCACCCCCGACTTGACCTCGAACAGGTCGGCGAAGTCGGCGCCGACGGAGAGGCGCAGCTCGACCCGGACCGGGTCCGGCCGGAACGACACGACCGTGCACCGCTCGTGGAAGCCGTCGCCGACGTAGCGCAGCCGTCGGATGCCGAGACTGTTGGGGGGCAGACCGGGCACGCCGGGGTTGGTCAGCATGTACTGGGCCGTGTAGTGGTCGATCAGGTCGGAGCGCAGGTCGAGCAGCCGGCCGCCGTTGACCGACAGCACCCACGTGCTGAGCAGCCGGGTGTCGAGGTGCACCAGCCCGCCGATGCTGCCCGGGGGCACGTCGCCGCACGGGTCGGAGTACATGAAGGTCGGGCCGCTGAGCACGGCCATCGCGTTCGGTCCCAGTTCGAGCGGCATCGCCCGCTGGTCGCCCTCGCCGGCCGTAGCGACCTGCCCGGGCATGGGATTCGCGGGCGTCGGACGCGCGACAGCCATGCCCCCACCGTAGGAACCGTCCCCCTCGCTCGTCATCACCCACACCGGGTGAAAGAACCACGCCATCCACGCCCGCCGATATGGACAGACACCACCGTCGATGGCGAGGATGCGGTCATGGGAACTGACGACAGCGGCGCCCGGCCCACGAGGTCCACCCGCCGCACCTTCCTGTCCGCCGCCACTGCCGCCACCGCCGCGACGGTGGCCGTACCCGTGCTCGCCGACCCCGCCGCCGCGGCCTCCGGCGGCGGCCCGTCCGGCCCCGGCCACCCGGTCCGCCCCCAGCCGCCGGGCCGCGAGCTGCGCGACCTGCTCCGCGCGGTCGACCAGCGCCGCATCGAGGCGATCGTGCGCCGGCTGGCCGAGTTCGGCACCCGGCACACCCTCTCGACCCAGGACGACCCCGCGCGGGGCATCGGCGCCGCCCGGGACTGGATCTACGACCGTATGCGCGAGTACGCCGCAGCCTCCGGCGGGCGGATGACCGTCGAGCTGCAGTCGTACATCCAGCAGCCGGCGTCCCGGATCCCGGTGCCGACCCGGATCACCAACGTGGTGGCGACCCTGCGCGGGGAGACGTCGCCGAACCGGACGTACGTGGTGACCGGCCACTACGACTCCCGGTGCACCGACGTGATGGACGCGGTCAGCGACGCGCCGGGCGCGGACGACGACGCGTCCGGCGTGGCCGTGGTGATGGAGCTGGCCCGGTTGATGACCACCCGGCCCACCGGGGCGACCATCGTCTTCGCTGCCGTGGCTGGCGAGGAGCAGGGGCTCTACGGCTCCGCGTACCTGGCCCAGCAGCTCAAGGCGGCCGGCACGGACGTCCAGGGGATGTTCAGCGACGACATCATCGGGAGTAGCACCGCCGACGACGGCACTCGCGACCCGCACGCCGTCCGGCTCTTCGCCGAGGGTGTGCCGACCGCGGAGACCCCGGCCGAGGCGAGCACCCGGCAGTCCGTCGGCGGCGAGAACGACTCGCCGTCGCGGCAGCTCGCCCGGTTCGTCAAGGACGTGGCCGAGAACGGGGCGACCGACATGCGGGTGCGGGTGATCTACCGCCGGGACCGGTACCTGCGCGGCAGCGACCACATCTCGTTCCTGCGCGAGGGCTGGCCGGCGGGGCGGTTCACCGAGCCGAACGAGGACTTCGCGCACCAGCACCAGGACGTGCGGGTCGTCGACGGGCAGCAGTTCGGCGACCTGCCCGAGTTCTGCGACTTCGGGTACATCACCCGGGTGGCCCGGGTGAACGGCGCGGCGCTCTGGTCGCTGGCCCAGGCGCCCGGCACGCCGAAGGGCGCGATCATCGTCACCACCGACCTGACCAACAACACGACCCTGCGCTGGCAGCGCGGCGCCGAGCCGGACCTGGCCGGTTACGAGGTGGTGTGGCGGGAGACCACCGCGGCGGAGTGGCAGAAGGTGATCCCCGTCGGCGACGTCACCCAGGTGACCATCGACCTGTCCAAGGACAACGTCTTCTTCGGCGTCCGCGCGGTGAACCGCGACAACCTCCGCAGCCCCGTGGCCTTCCCCCGCCCCGGCAGCTAACCCCCTGCCCCGCCCTCCCCGGCGCCCCGCCCCGGGTGGGCGGGGCGGCCGGGGGGTCAGGTTGTGGCGGTGATCGCCCAGCGTTCGTGGTCGCGCCAGGCGCCGTTGATGAACAGGTAGTCCGGCGAGAATCCTTCCAGCCGGAAGCCGAGCTTGCGGGCCACCCGCTTGGACGGCTCGTTGCCGGGCTGGATGTTCGCCTCCAGCCGGTGCAGGCCGAGCGCGGTGAAGGCGTGCTCGATCGCGAGCCGGATCCCGTCGGACGCGTGCCCGGTCCCGGCGTACGGCAGGAACGCGGCGTAACCGAGGTAGCCGCCGCGCAGCGCGCCCAGCACGATGCCGCTGATGGTCGCGTAGCCGGCGATCGCGCCGGTGGCCCGGTCGCAGATCAGGTAGCCGGAGTGGTCCCGGCGGCGGATCTTGCTCAGGTACGCGGCGAACTGATCCGGGGTGTCCGGGGCGGCCAGCCACGGGTGGTGCAGGTCCCGGCTGCGTTCGACGGCGGCGAGGAACTCCTTCTCGTCGGTCGCCCGGGGTCGGCGGATGGCGGCCGGTCCGCCGCTGCGCAGGTATCTCACGGCGGACAACTCTCACCGCCGGTTCGGCCGTTGTCCAGCCGATTGCCGCAGCGTGCCGGCCGTCACCCTCGGCCCAGCCACCGTCCGACACGGCGAAGGCTCCCGCCGGGACCGGTGCCCTCCTCGGCGGCCGTGGTGCGGGCCGGCGCGTCCGCGGCCGCGTCGGGCAGGTCGGCGCTGGGCACCGCGAGCACCACCCCCCGCTCGCGGAGTTCCCGGATGTCGTCGCGGCTGGCGAACAGCTCACGGCGGTCCGGCGGCGGCGTACGCACGACGACGCCGTGGAAGATGTCCTGCCCCTCGTCGGCGACCACCCGCTCGACCGCGCCGACCTGCGTGCCGTCGTCGTGGTAGACCGGCATCCGGTCGGCCAGGGCCAGGTACGAGATCTTCGCGCCGAGTCCGTCCACGGCGTCAACGCTAGTCAGGAATCCGCCGCCGCCAGGCCGTAACCAGCGATTCGGCGGGACGCCGTGGACCCGCGGGCGGCGCCCGGAGCGGTTCCGGGCACGGTCACAGCGGGCCGGGATGTGGCTGGTCGAGCGGCATGGGCACCTGCAGGTAGGTGGTGCCACGCAGGTCGAGCCGGGCCCAGCTGGGCGAGCGGACCAGCCGCAGCATGACCTGTTCGCAGTTGGGGCAGCGCCCGATGAGACCCGGCGCGTGCGAGTAGACGTGCAGGGCCGCCATCGGGCCGGTCGCCCCGCAGTGCTCGCATCGACCGGTGGCCCCGCTGAGGTCGACGGCGAACAACTCCCGCAGCGGGCCGTCGAGCATGTTGCCGTCCAGGTAGGACATGTCAGTCATGGTGTCTCCTCGGCGGTCAGCCGGTCGGGCCGAACCGTTCGGTCTTCACCCGCCGGGGCTGGTGGCCCAGCCCGACGAGCAGGTCGGCCACGGCCTCCACGAAGCCGGTGGGGCCACAGACGTAGTTGAGCGGTTCCAGGTCGGACGGCCAGCCGTGGTTGTTGACGTCGGCCAGCCCGATCCGGTGCGGCTCCCCCCGCCAGCCCTCCGGTGCCTGGCGGGTGTAGAGGTACGCCACGTCCAGCCCGAGGTCGTCGCGGCCGCGCCGGAGCAGTTCGTCGGCGTAGAACACGTCGTCGGGGGTGCGTACCGAGTAGAGCAGCCGGAACGGGGCGCGGCTGCCGGCCTCCCGGCGGGCCCGCAGGATCGCCATCAGCGGCACGATGCCCGAGCCGCCGCCGACCAGCAGGACCGGTGCGGTCTCCTCGGCGCGCCAGACGAACCAGCCGCCGACCGGGCCGCGTACCTCCACCGGGTCGCCCTCGGCGTAGGTGTCGATCAGGTACGGCGACACCTCGCCGTCGGGCACCCGTTGCACGGTCAGCTCGATCCGTGGCCCGCCCGGGCCGTCGACGACCGGCCCGGCCAGCGAGTACGACCGGGCGGCCTGGTAGCCGTCGGGGGCGGTGAGCCGGACGTCGAGATGCTGCCCGGGCAGGTGCCCGGGCCAGCCGGGCACCTCCAGCACCAGTGTGTGCGCGGTGGGGGTCTCGACCCGGCGTTCGACCAGCCGGGCCACCCGCCAGCTCAGCGGGGCCCGGCCCGGGGCACCGACCGCGACGCGCTCAGTCACCCTGGTACCGCTGCTCGCGCCACGGGTCGCCGTAGTCGTGGTAACCCGCGGTCTCCCAGAAGCCCTGCCGGTCCGAGGTCATCAGCCGGATGCCGCGCACCCACTTCGCCGATTTCCAGAAGTAGAGGTGGGGCACCAGCAGCCGGGCCGGGCCGCCGTGTTCGGCCGGCAGGTCGCCACCGTCGAAGGTGTGCGCCACCCAGGCCCGCCCGCCGCGTAGGTCGTCCAGGGGAAGGTTCGTGGTGTAGCCGCCGTACGAGTGGGCGAGCGCGTAGTGCGCATCGGTCTCGATGCCGTCGAGCAGCGTGTCCAGCGAGACGCCCTGCCAGTTGGTGCCCAGCTTGGACCAGCGGGTGACGCAGTGGATGTCGACGTGCGGCGTCTCCTGGGGCAGCGACATCAGCTCCGACCAGGACCACCGGTACTCGGCGCCGGTCTCCGTGGTGATCACGAACTCCCAGGTGTCCAGCGGCACCTTGGGCGTCGGGCCGGCGGAGAGCACCGGGAAGTCCTGGGTCAGGTACTGCCCCGGCGGCAGCGCCGGCTCCGACGAGCGGGGGCGGCCCTGGAAGCCTGGTGACACGATTCCCACCCGTCAGTCGTACCACCCGGCCGGCACGGGCGGGACGGTTCCGCCGTACCGCCTGGTGTGTCGGCGTGGCGTACGGAGATCGCCCGCGGTGCGGGCGGCGGCGGGCAGACCGACGCCGCGCGGCGCGGACGCCGCGCGGCATCGATCGCGCGGCGCCGTCACCGCCGTTCGGCGACCACCTCGCGCTCGCTCGGCGTCCCGTCGCGGGTGGCCCGCAGGCTGGTCAGGGTGACGACCACGAGGATGCCGATGATGACGGCCAGCGAGGCCAGGGTCGGGATCTCCGGCACGCCCTTCCAGATGCCGTGCGCCCAGTGCAGGCCGAGCTTCACGCCGATGAAGGCCAGGATGATCGCCAGGCCGTAGCTGAGGTGGACCAGGCGGCTGAGCGCGGCGTGCAGGACGAAGTAGAGCGCGCGCAGGCCGAGCAGGGCGAAGGCGTTCGTGGCGAAGACCAGGTACGGGTCCTCGGTGATGCCGTAGACGGCCGGCACCGAGTCGACCGCGAAGACCACGTCGGTGGCGAGCACGGCGACCACCACGAGGGCGAACGGGGTGAGCGTGCGCCGCCCGGCCTCCCGGATGGTCATCCGGGTGCCGTGGTAGTCGTCGGTGACGGGCATGAACCGGCGCAGCAGGCGGACCGAGCGCATGTTGTTGATGTCCACCTCCTGCTGGTGACCCGAGAGGGCGTCACGCAGCAGCTTCACCGCGGTGGCGATGAGGATGACCGCGAAGAGCAGGAACGCGAAGTCCAGGGTCTCCAGGGCGGCGGCGCCGAGGGCGATGAACACGGCGCGCAGCACGAGCGCGCCGGCGATGCCGTAGAGCAGCACCCGCTGGGCGAGCACCGCCGGCACCGCGAACGCGGCCAGCAGCAGCATGAAGACGAAGAGGTTGTCGACGGAGAGGGACTTCTCCACCAGGTAGCCGGTGAGGTACTGCACGCCCAGCTCGGATCCGTAGCGGTTCCAGACCCAGGCGCCGAAGGCCAGCGGAAGGGCTATGTAGAACGCGGACCAGCCGATCGCCTCGCGGAGCGAGACCTCGTGCGGGCGGCGGGTGACGAGGAAGTCGAGCACCAGCAGCGCGATCACGCCGGCGATGGTCACCACCCACAGAGTGGGGGTGCCGACCGTCGTCAGCTCGGCGGCGGACAGGTACGACAACTCGGTCATGGAGCCTCCTCGAACACCGTGTCATGTTCGAGGTCTCCTTCACCCACTTTCGTGGGCAACCACCCGAGGCGTGCCGGGCACGCCGTACTGACCGGAATGGTTCGTGGGAAGTACTCCCCTCGCAGCGACAAGGTTAGGTCAGGCTCAATCGGTGCGCCAAGTGGGGCACCCCGGCGGCGCGGCGATGGTTGCCCAGGTCAACGTGGTCAGCTGCGGCGCAGCGTGGCCCCGGGGGCCATCGCCGGCTCGACCATCTCCCGGTAGTCGCGCGGCAGCTGGGTCACCACGTCGTCGAACTCGCCGCCGGTGATGGCCTCGCGCAGCGTGGTGAAGACCGCGCGGACGGCGTCCCGCGCGACCGGTTCGTCGACTCCGGCGCGTTGGCTCACCCGGGCCACGAACTCGGCGGCGCCGAACCGGTCCGCCGACTCGGAACTCGGGCTCGGCTTCACCACGACCTGCAGCGGCTTCGGCAGCTGCGCGGCCAGGTCCAGCACCTCCCCGCCGGTCAGCCGCTCGGCGAGGGTCTCGAGGGTCGCCCGGGTCATGGTGACCGCGCGCTCCGAGGGCATCTTCGTCCGCTGGGCCACCTGGTCGATGAAGGTGTCGTAGTTCATCACGTTCTCCTCGGGCTGCGTCGAGCCCTGCGGGTACCCGTGGCGTACCGGCGGAAACGGCGCGGGATCTCCGGGCCGGCGCCGGATTTCCCCCGGCCGGCGGGGCGTGACCGGCCGGGAGTCGGGTAACCGCCGCCGGTCGTGACCGGATTCGATGCCGCGAGGAGCCGACGCCATGGCGAGCTACGCCGACGTCCTGCAGTACCTGTCGAGCCTGGACTACCCGGCCGGCAAGGACGACGTGATCCGCGAGGCCGAACGGGAAGGCGCTCCGCCGGACGTGCTGCGCGCATTGCGTGCGCTGCCACCGGTGGACTACGCCAACGGCAACGAGGTGGCCCGTTCCGCCGGCATCGAGGCCGCGCCCGAGCTGAGCCCGTCGCAGCGCGCGGCGCAGGCCCGCGACCGGCGACCCCGGGTGTCCCAGCACCTGCGCGGCATCTGATCCGGCGGTGCCCGGACCCGCCGACGAGCACGAGCCGCGGCAAGCGGACCGGGGGCCGCCCGACGAGCACCAGCAGCGGCGGGCGGCGGCCCGGGAGGCCGCGAGCCGACCACCGGACGGGCACACACCGGCCGCGGTCCAGATCGCGATCGTGGCGGTGGTGGGCGTCGTCGTCGGGACCGCCTTCGGGCTCCTGGTGTCGCCCATGCACGCCCCGCTGGTGGGGTGGGACGTGGCCGCCGCGACCTGGTTGGTCATCGTGTGGCGCAAGATCTGGCCGCTGGACCCGATCCAGACCGCCCGGCTGGCCGCCCACGAGGACCCGAACCGGGCGATCCGCGACGCCGTGCTACTCGGCGCGTGCCTGACCAGCCTGGTCGCGGTCCTCCTGGTGATCGGCACCGCCGACACCGTGCGGCCCGGCCTCCTCCGCGACCTGTTCGGCGGGTGGGGCGTGCTGAGCGTGCTGCTCGCCTGGACCGTGGTGCACACCGTGTTCGCCGCCCGGTACGCCCGGGTCTACTACACGGGGCCCGACGGCGGCGTGGACTTCCACCAGCCGGACCCGCCGTGCTACGTGGACTTCGCCTACCTGGCGTTCACCGTCGGGGCCACCTTCCAGGTCTCCGACACCGATCTGACCAGCATGGAGATGCGCCGGACGGTCCTGACCCACTCGATGGTGTCGTACCTGTTCGGAGCGTTCGTCATCGCGGCCACGGTGAACCTGGTGGCCGGCCTGACCTGACGGCGGGCGGCACCACGGCCCGGAAACGGGCGGGCGCCCCGGCTCGCGAACCGCGACCGGGGCGCCGCACCGACACCTGTCCCTGGTGGTCGGTCGCGGCCCGAACCGGGCCGCGACCACCAGGCGGTTGTACGCCCGAACCGGGCGGGCTTGACTGCCGCGATCAGCATACATGCCGGCATCGTCCGAACGGTCATTAAAAGCCGGACTGTGGGCCAAGGCACTCCCACCGATCAGCTCTTCACCTGGGCGTGGTCACCTCATCACCTCGGCGTACCGCTGCTCCAGGTCCACCCGCGCGAGCGCGCCCACCAGCCAGGCGAGCCGCTCCGACTCGCCGCTGCCGGCCAGTCCGGCCAGGTCACCGGCGGATCGGCCGAGCCCGAGCCGACGGGCCGCCACGAGTGCCCGTCGGTCCGCCACGGGCGCCACCTCACGCCAGAGCGCCTGCGCCTCACGGAGGAACAACTCGACCACCTGACCGTCCACCCCGGGCAGCGCGGCGAGCAACTCCCGTTCCAGACGCGGGTCGTAGCGCGCCTTCACCCGCAGCCGCCGCAGATCACCCCGGTACCGGTCGACCACGGTCTGGGCGAGGTCGCCCAGCGTGTTGGCGAGCGCGTCGACGTCGCCGCGTTGGCCGGCGTCGCGCAGCACCTGCACCCGCGACTCGTGCAGCGAGCGGGCCAGCCGGGCCGCACTGTCCCAGCCCCGCTCGCGCAGCGCCTGCGCGCTCTCCACCGCGCGCCGGAAGTCGCCCCGTCGGGAGAGCAGGACCGACAGGTAGAGCAGCTGGAAGAGGCTGGACGGATTGTTGGTGACCTGGAAGCCGTACTGTTCGGCGAAGCCGCGCCCACTGTCCGCGAGCCGGCGTACCAGGCGCTTCTTGTCCTCGATGCTGGAGATCGCAGTGCTCGGCATGCCGGCGACTACCCGCGCCGCCGCCGGTCACACTCCCCGCTCAGCCGTGCAGGCCACCGCTGCGGTCACGGGCCTTCAACCGGGTGGTGGGCAGCGCCGGGGCGGGCAGTGGCGGCGCGGGGTCGTCGGCGACGACGCCGAACCGTCGCCCGGCCATCCACTCCTCCCGCGCGGCCGCGACCTCCTCGTGCGACCGGCCCACGAAGTTCCACCACATGACCAGCGGCTCCTCGAAGGGCGTGCCACCGAGCAGCAGCAGTTGACTGCCCGGCACGCCGCGCAGGGTGAGCCGGTCGCGTCCGGAGCCGAGGTACAGCAGCGCGCCCGGCGCGAAGGACACACCGTCGACCTCGGCCTCGCCGGACATGGCCAGCAGCGCGTACTCGAAGTCGGGACGCAACGGCAGGTCGACCGGCGCCGGTCCTGCCAGCTCGAGCTGCGCGCCGACCAGCGGGGTGTGCACCACCGCCGGCGACCGCTCTCCGCCGAGGTCGCCGACCAGCAGCGTGACCTCCACGTCGCCGTCCCGCCACCGGGGTAGCTTGGCGTGGTGGGCGAAGTCGGCGGCGCCGGCCCGCGCCGGGTCCGGCAGCGCCACCCAGAGCTGCACGCCGTGCATCACCGGCGGGTGCGCGTCGGGCGACCGCTCGGAGTGCGCGATGCCGTGCCCCGACGTCATGACGTTGAGCTGGCCGGGGCGGATCGGCTGGACGTTGCCGAGGCTGTCCCGGTGGAGGATCTCCCCCTCCAGCAGCCAGGTCACCGTCTGCAGACCCGTGTGCGGATGCGGCGGCACCTCCATGCCGGGGCGCTCGGCCACGTCGTCCGGCCCGAAGTGGTCGACGAAGCACCAGGCGCCCACCATTCGGCGCTCGCGCTGCGGCAGCAGCCGCCGCACCGTCGTGTACCGCCCGAGCGGCACGTCGTGGCCGAGCAGCAACACGCTGCCGGGATCGACGGCGGCCACGCCAGGTGGTCGGGTCTGCGCCGGCATTGATTCGGTACGCTCCACCGCCCGACTGTACGCTCCGCCCCGCCCGCCCCGACGGCGTTCCCCTGCCCGCCCTCTCCCGCGCTCGGCCAGGGCGGACCAGCGGATACGCCGCTGGCCGGCACCCCTTCGATTGGGGGTGCCGGCCAGCGGCGTTGTTGTTCGTGTTCGGTTGTTGCTCGTGTTCGCTGGGGTCAGCTGTTCCAGTGCTGGGCGACGAGGTCGGCGGCCTGCTGCTCCCACTGCGCGTACGCGTCGGGGTAGGCCGAGACCTGCACGGTCTGGGCGGCGTCGGTCAGCGGCATGTCGTGCCACCCGTCGACCTGCTTGAGGCCCTTGAGGAACGCCTGGGTGGAGTAGATCGGGTCGGTGATCTGCTCCGGGCTACCCCAACCCGAGCTCGGGCGCTGCTGGAACAGGCCCAGCGAGTCATGATCATTCTTGTCGCCGAGGTGGCCCAGGTTCTCCAGCTTCGACTCCTGCAGGCTGGTAGCGATCGAGATCACCGCGGCCCGCTCGTCCAGACCGGACTTCTTCGTCGCGGCGATGATCGCCTTGACGTTAGCGGTCTGCTCGTCGTTCAGGTCGATGCGCGACTGCGCGCCCTGCACACCGTGCGGGATCAGCTTGCCCGCGTCCACACCCGGCTTGTCCACGTGCACAACCGCGACGGGCTTGGCATCGACGGTGGGGGTGGCGGCGTGCGCGGCCACCGGACCGGCGAAGATCCCACCAGCGAAAGCCACACCAGCGATACCCAGAACACTCTTGCGCATGATCGTGTTCATCACAAAGGCTCCTTCGGGGGTGCACCCGCACACCAGACGGGGGACGGTGATGCGGGACGCGGCACGCCCACGGCGTCCGCAAGGGGAAAGTCTGTAAACCGGGATCGACGAACTCGGGGGACGGTCCGCGACCCGGGGGTTCCGGTCGGGAGCGATGCTCACCGTGACCGGAGGGCCGGCGGGTGGTGGGCGGGGGTGCCGCACCGCGCCGGGTCCATATCCAACGACCGACAGCCCACCATCATTCCGGGGGCCAGGCCATCCGCGTCACCCGGCCAGGTCAGCCGCCGAGCGGCGCGCTACCTCGGCCGTCGCCCATGTTCAACGACCCCGGGCCGCCCACGATTCCAGCCCGGGGATGCCCCCGGTCACACGCCAAACCACCCACACCGGCCCAGCCGGCCCGAAACCACCGCCCCGCGTCTCGCCGGAACCGGACACCAACCCCAGACGGCCCCGGCCCGAACCGCAGGCCCCAGCCAACCGACCTGGGCGTCCGACAGCCGGTCAACCCGGAACCTCATGAATTCGCCCCCCGGCACCCCACCCGGTCATCCGCCGCACCGGCACGAGACCGGACCTCAGCGGGCGCCCTTCGATGCCGACGGGTAGACCCAGATCCGCCTCCTTTAGAGCTGACAGCACAAACGACTCACCGGCCAGCCCAGCCGCCCGCCGGCCGGCCGGTCCGCTGGCACGCCGGCTCGTGAGGGATCAACCTCCTAGTCCACCTCGATCAACACCAGGTCGCTGATAAGGCGGTATCCGGCAGCCTCGGCTACCGCCATATCGGCCAACCGGAGTCGACCAACAGTCGGAGGAGCGGCTCGGCTGCAGGGTGCCCGGCAACCGGCGGGCGTGGGTGGGCGGCCATGACTGGCCTGATCATCACCAGTTCGCCCACATGGCGGTGTCCGACAGCCAGGGATACCGCCATCCGGGCGACACGGAGTGGATCATGACGGACGGGCGCGCTCGGTCGGCTCGGGGGCGGCGCTGATCCGGTTGGTGACCTTGGCGGCGCACCGGTCGAGCACCGTGCGCGCGTCGAGCCCGAGGCTCTCGACGGCGACCAGCGCGGTGAAGGCGACGTCGGCCAGCTCCGCGGCCACGTCCTCTCGCGTGTGGGTGACGCCCTTGCGCGGGTTCTGCCCGAGCAGGCCGATCCAGGCGCCCGCCGCCTCCCCCGCCTCCTCGGTGAGCTTGAGGATCCGGCAGGTCAGCTCCTGCTGCCCGCTGCCGTTGGCGGCGTCCAGCCAGGCGCGGGAGGCGCGTGCCGCGGCCCACACCCCGGCGTCGCCCCTCCGGACCGGATCGTCGCAGGTCCGGACCCCGTCGTCGCCCGTGCGGACCGGGTCGTCGCTCACCCGAGTTGAGTTGTCGTCCACGGGCCCAGTGAACCGGACGGTCCCGACGGTCCGTACTCGGGGACGGTTGGCGTGAGCGGCGACGAGGCCGCCCGTACGGCGAAGGGACGTGGCGGTGGTGCCGGAAACCGTGGAGTCGGTGTTCACGAGCGTGGTCGCCCGGAACCCGGGTGAGCCCGAGTTCCACCAGGCGGTGCGGGAGGTGCTGGAGAGTATCGGCCCGGCGCTGGCCCGGCACCCGGAGTACGCGCACGCGCGGATCATCGAGCGGATCTGCGAGCCGGAGCGGCAGGTCATCTTCCGGGTGCCCTGGGAGGACGACCGCGGGCAGGTGCGGGTGAACCGGGGATTCCGGGTGGAGTTCAACAGCGCCCTGGGTCCGTTCAAGGGCGGGTTGCGTTTCCACCCCTCGGTCTACCTGGGCATCGTGAAGTTCCTCGGCTTCGAGCAAATCTTCAAGAACGCGCTGACCGGCCTGCCCATCGGAGCGGGCAAGGGCGGTGCCGACTTCGACCCGAAGGGTCGCTCGGACCGGGAGGTCATGCGCTTCTGCCAGAGCTTCATGACCGAGCTGCACCGGCACATCGGCGCGCAGACCGACGTGCCGGCGGGTGACATCGGCGTCGGTGGGCGGGAGATCGGCTACCTGTTCGGCCAATACAAGCGGATCACCAACCGGTACGAGGCGGGTGTGCTGACCGGCAAGGGGCTGGCGTACGGGGGTGCGCAGGTGCGGCGGGAGGCGACCGGATACGGGGCGGTCTTCTTCGCCGAGGAGATGCTCCGGCAGACCGGCGACAGCCTGGACGGCAAGCGGGTGGTGGTGTCGGGATCGGGCAACGTGGCGATCTACGCGATCGAGAAGGTGCACCAGCTCGGGGGCACGGTGGTGGCGTGCTCGGACTCGTCCGGCTACGTGCTGGACGAGAAGGGCGTCGACCTCGCGCTGCTGCGCGAGCTGAAGGAGGAGCGGCGGGCCCGGCTCGACGACTACGCGCGGCACGTGCCGCACGCGGTCGCGGTCTCCGGTCGTACCGTCTGGGAGGTGCCCTGCGACCTGGCCCTGCCGTGCGCGACGCAGAACGAGATCGGCGGCGCGGAGGCCGCGGCGCTGGTCGCCGGCGGCTGCGGCGCGGTGGTGGAGGGGGCGAACATGCCGACCACGCCGGAGGCGGTGCGCATCCTCGGGCGGGCCGGGGTGCGGTTCGCGCCGGGCAAGGCGGCCAACGCGGGCGGGGTGGCGGTGAGCGCCCTGGAGATGCAGCAGAACGCCAGCCGGGACTCGTGGTCGTTCGCCGAGTCGGAGCAGCGGCTGCGGGAGACCATGCGCGACATCCACGGTCGCTGCTGGGCCACCGCCGAGGAGTACGGCCTGCCGGGCGACTACGTGGCCGGGGCCAACATCAACGGGTTCCGCCGGGTGGCCGAGGCGATGCTGGCGCACGGGTTGGTCTGAGTGGTCGGTCGGCCGGATGGCTGGTCGGCTGGTCAGCAGGCCATTGACAGCGCTCGACGTCGGTCCTAGGTTCAGGGCGCTACCGGCCGGTAGGCATCCGTCCCGCCTGGTCGCCTGGTGGGCGACACCGTCCGAGGGGGAGAACGATGCTGTCCTCGTCCGCCCGCAGCCTCCGCCGCCTGCTCGCCGTCGCCACGACCCTGACCGTCGCGGTCGGGCTTGCCGGCTCCGCGCCAGCCACCGCCGGCCGCGACCACGACGGTACGCGGCCACTGCCCGGCTACACGATCGAGAACCCGCCGCTGGCCCCGCTCGTGATCGGCGGTAAGCCCACGACGGTACGCCAGGGCGTGCACCGCCACGCCGGCTACCTCATCGAGGTGCCCGCGCGGTGGAACGGCGACCTGGTGATGTGGGCGCACGGCTACCGGGGTCAGGAGAAGGTGCTCCGCACCGAGACACCCGGTTACGGCCTGCGGCAGCGCCTGCTGGAGCAGGGGTACGCCTGGGCCGCCTCGTCGTACGACCGCAACGGGTTCGACATCCGGTCCGGTGTGCTGGGCACGAAGGACCTGGCCGACCACTTCGCGCGGACCGTCAAGCGTCCCCACCGGACGTACCTGACCGGAGTGTCGATGGGCGGGTACATCATCGCCCGCTCGCTCGAGCAGTACCCGGGCTACTACGACGGCGCGCTCCCGATGTGCGGGGTCCTCGGCGACCAGACGCTGCTGGACTTCTTCCTCGACTACAACCTGGTCGCCCAGACGCTCGCCGGGGTGCCCGCGTACCCGACGCCGCCGGACTACCTGACCAACGCGGTCCCGCGGATCCAGGTGGCGCTAGGCCTGGCCGGCCTCACCCCGACCGGACCGGACACCACCAACGAGCGCGGGAAGCAGCTGCGGGACATCACCGTCAACCGCTCGGGCGGGCCGCGTCCCGGCGCGACGGCGGCGTTCGCGGTCTGGAAGGACTTCCTCTTCGCGATCAGCGCCAGCACCGGCGGCGTCTCCCCCGCCGAGCGGCCGGGCCAGCTCGCCACCAACCTGTTCACCCGGTACACGCCGAACAGCCCGGTCAACGTGAACGCCACCGTGCCGCGGGTCGCGCCGGAGAACCTGCGGCAACGGCTGCTCCCGACGCTGACCGAAGTGCCCCGGGTCGCCGGGCGGCCCACCGCCCCGGTGCTCAGCCTGCACGGCCTCGGCGACCTCTTCGTACCGTTCTCGATGGAGCAGGCGTACGCCGACGACGTGGCGCGGCACGGCCGGAACCGGCTGCTGGTACAGCGGGCGATCCGGGCCGCGGACCACTGCGAGTTCACGGCGGCCGAGGCCGGCGCCGCCTGGGACGACCTGGTCTCCTGGGTACGCACCGGGAAGCGGCCGGCCGGCGACACCGTGACCGACCGGGCGACCGTCGCCCGTCCCGACTACGGCTGCCGGTTCAGCGACCGCGCCGCGTACGCCGCCGGTGCCGGCACCCGGCGCCTCTACCCCTCTTGCTGACGGTCCGGAAACCGCGGCGGAAGCGTCGGCGAACACTCGCCGTGCGGGGCAGCGCACGAGGCATCGATGACGGTAGACACAGAAGCCATGACGAACACCCTCGACCGTCGTACCCTCCTGCGCGTGGCCGGCGCGTCCGCCGGCACCGCGGTGCTCGCCGGCGCCACCCTCGCGGCGGCCGGCCCGGCCCACGCGGCCGACGGCGCGTTCCGGCACGGCGTCGCCTCCGGTGACCCGCTGCCCGACGGCATCCTGCTCTGGACCCGACTCACCCCGACCGAGGAGGCGCAGCCCGGCTCGGGAGCCGGCCCCGACGTGGATGTGACCTGGCAGGTGTCCACGGACCCGGACTTCGCCGCCGTCGTGGCGTCCGGGTCGCTGCGCACCGGTCCGGCCCGGGACCACACCGTGAAGGTCGCGGCGACCGGCCTGACCGGCGCCACCACCTACTGGTACCGCTTCGGCTACGCGGGCGTCTGGTCGCCGACCGGCCGGACGATGACCGCTCCCCCGGCGGAGGCCGACATCGACCGGCTGCGGCTCGGCGTCGTCTCCTGCTCCAACTGGGAGGCGGGATACTTCGCGGCGTACCGGCACCTGGCCGAGCGCGGCGACCTCAACCTGGTGGTGCACCTCGGCGACTACCTCTACGAGTACGGCAGCGGCGAGTTCGACGCCGGCGGCACGGTGGTCCGCGCGGTGCAGCCCGGGCACGAGGTGCTGAGCCTCGCCGACTACCGGATTCGGCACGCGCTCTACAAGACCGATCCCGATCTGCAGGCGCTGCACGCCGCGCTGCCGTGGGTGATCACCTGGGACGACCACGAGGTGGCCAACGACCAGTGGTCCGGCGGGGCGGAGAACCACACGCCGGGCACCGAGGGCCCCTTCGCGGACCGGCTCGCGGCGGCGCGGCAGGCGTACTTCGAGTGGATGCCGGTGCGCACCGGCGAGGACGGGGCGATCTACCGGCGGCTGCGCTTCGGCCGGCTCGCCGAGCTGTCCATGCTGGACCTGCGCACGTACCGCTCGCAGCAGGCCTCCGGCAACGCCGTCGACGACCCGGGGCGGACGATCACCGGTGACGGGCAGATGGGCTGGCTCAAGGCCGGCCTGGCCGCGTCCACCGCCAAGTGGAAGCTGGTGGGCAACCCGGTCATGATCGCCCGGATCGACGTCGGGGCGCTGCCGGCCTGGCTGCTCGGCCCGCTCGGCACGCTGCTCGGCGTCCCGCAGAACGGCGTGGTGCTCAACGGCGACCAGTGGGACGGTTACAACGCCGACCGCAACGAGCTGGTCGACCACCTCCGGGCGACCGGCACGCGGGACGTGGTCTTCCTGACCGGGGACATCCACACGTCTTGGGCGAACGAGGTGACCACCCGCGCGACGGGGCAGAACAACCCGGCCGCCGCCGAGTTCGTGGTGCCGTCGGTGACCAGTGACAACGTGAACGACTTCCTCGGCCTGCCCGCCGGCAACCCGCTCAGCGCGCTGGGTGCCGGGCTCGTCCGCTCGACCAACCCGCACGTTCGCTGGACCGAGTTGGACGGACACGGGTACGGCGTCCTCGAGGTGACCCGGGACCGCTGCCGGATGGACTGGTACCACCTGGCCGACCGCACCCGGGCCACGACCAGCAGCCGCTGGGTGGCCGGCTGGTCCGTCGGCACCGGGTCGGCGAAGCTCCGCCGGGAGACCACGCCCCTGGTGTGACGCCCGATCCGGGCAGTCACCGGACATGCTGCTGGCCGGCACCCCTCGGTGAGGGGTGCCGGCCAGCGGCGTAGTTGCTGTTCTGCTGGGGTCAGCTGTTCCAGTGCTGGGCGACGAGGTCGGCGGCCTGCTGCTCCCACTGCGCGTACGCGTCGGGGTAGGCCGAGACCTGCACGGTCTGGGCGGCGTCGGTCAGCGGCATGTCGTGCCACCCGTCGACCTGCTTGAGGCCCTTGAGGAACGCCTGGGTGGAGTAGATCGGGTCGGTGATCTGCTCCGGGCTACCCCAACCCGAGCTCGGGCGCTGCTGGAACAGGCCCAGCGAGTCATGATCATTCTTGTCGCCGAGGTGGCCCAGGTTCTCCAGCTTCGACTCCTGCAGGCTGGTAGCGATCGAGATCACCGCGGCCCGCTCGTCCAGACCGGACTTCTTCGTCGCGGCGATGATCGCCTTGACGTTGGCGGTCTGCTCGTCGTTCAGGTCGATGCGCGACTGCGCGCCCTGCACACCGTGCGGGATCAGCTTGCCCGCGTCCACACCCGGCTTGTCCACGTGCACGACCGCGACGGGCTTGGCATCGACGGTGGGGGTGGCGGCGTGCGCGGCCACCGGACCGGCGAAGATCCCACCAGCGAAAGCCACACCAGCGATACCCAGAACACTCTTGCGCATGATCGTGTTCATCACAAAGGCTCCTTCGGGGGTGAGACACCCGCACACCAGACGGGGGACGGTGATGCGGGACGCGGCACGCCCACGGCGTCCGCAAGGGGGAAGTCTGTAAACCGGGATCGACGAACGCGGGGGACGGTCCGCGGCCCGGGGGTTCCGGTCGGGAGCGATGCTCACCGTGACCGGGGGCCGGCGGGTGGTGGGCGGGGGTGCCGCACCGCGCCGGGTCCATATCCAACGACCGACAGCCCACCATCATTCCGGGGCCGGCCGATCGCCGGGTCCGTGTGCAACGACCGGCGACCCGCCATCATTCCGGGGCCGGCCATCGCGCCGGGTCCGTTGTGCAACGACCGGCCGCCCGCCGTCATTCCGGGGGCCAGGCCATCCGCGTCACCCGGCCAGGTCAGCCGGCGACCGGCGCGCTACCTCGGCCGTCGCCCATGTTCAACGACCCGGCGCCGCCCACGATTCCGGCCCGGGGATGCCCCCGGTCACACGCCAAAGCACCCACACCGGCCCAGCCGGCCGGAAACCACCGCCCCGTGTCTCGCCGGAACCGGACACCAACCCCACACGGCCCCGGCCCGAACCGCACGCCCCACCCACCCCGCCTGGGCGTCCGACAGCCGGGCCACCCGGCACGGCACAAACCCGGCTCCGGGCACCCCACCCGCTCATCCGCCCACCAGACCCCCCGCTCATCCCCCGCACCGTCAGAAGACCGCGAACCTCAACGGGCAACCGCGAGGCCGCAGGCCCGACGCGGGGCAGACCAGACCGCGTCCTTTAGAGCTGACAGCACAAACGACTCGCCCGCCCGCCCGCCAGCCACCCGGCCCACCAACCCCATCACCCCGCCGGCCCGACAGGGCGCCGGGACGCCGCCGTCAGGTCGTCGCGCCACCACAGTCGCCGCCGACTTGGCCGGCTCCTGTTCTCGGATGCGGACAGATCGACTCGAGCTCCGTGAAATCGGGTGTCCATTTGGCTGGGACAGCCCGATATCAGGAACCCGAGTCGATCAACCTCTGAACCGGCCGTGATCAACACAGGTTCGCCGATATGGCGGTATCCGACTCAGTCGGATACCGCCATATCGGCTGAATGGTGTCGATCAACGATCGGAGGGAGTGGCTCAACCGCGGGGCTGCCGCGGCGGGCAGCCCGACGGTCAGGGCGCCGGCAATCCTCGGGTCCGTGAGACGGCGGACGGAGGGTGCAGGGACCAAGCGCCCAGGGACCAAGCGCCCAGGGACCAAGCGCGCAGCGACCGAGCGCGCACGGACCAAGCGCAGGGACCAAGCGCGCACGGACCGAGCGCGCACGGACCAAGCGCGCAGGGACCGAGCGCAGGGATCGAGCGCGCAGGGCAGCGGACCGGAACACCCGCCAAAACGCCCATCGCACACGCAGGACGGCGCCCGTCGGAGGTGACTCCGACGGGCGCCGTCCGTGGACTTCCGGGCACTGCCCGGAGCGGTACCGCGTCAGTGCGCGGATCCCATCCCGAGGCGCTGACGGCGACGCCAGGCCAGGGTCAGGAGCAGCAGCACCGCGCCCGCACCGACCAGGCCGCCACCGAGCTTCATCGGCGTGCCCAGGCTGTCACCCGTGACGGGCAGCGGCGGGGGCTGGGCCCGGTCGAGCACCCGCAGTTCGGTCTCCGCGCTCCGGCCGGACTCACGGCCGGTGGCGGTGAAGGTCAGCAGACCGGTGACGGACGGCTTGTAGCTGCGGCTGAACTCGCCGGCGCCGTTGGTGCGCGCCGTGAAGCGCAGCGGCGCGGCTGCCTGGAAGGCCACCGGCGCCATCGCGACGGTGCTGCCGTCGCTGCGGCGGGCGGTGCCGGCCGCCGGGGCGGCCAGCGGTCCCACCGAGACGACGATGTCGACCGTCTCGTTGGGCCCGAAGCCCCGGCCACGGAGAATCACCGTCTCGCCGAGGTTGATGGTCGGCCGGTTGACGGTCAGCACCGGAAGTACGGGCGTGTACGGCGGTGGCTGTGGCGTGTCCGTGACGGTTGGCGCCGGCTGCGGCTGTGCCGCCCCCGCTGCCGTCGGCACGGCCACCACGGCCAGGCCGACCGTGAGCGCCATGATGATGCGGGATAGCCGCATGATTGGTTCCCTCCTACTGGTCACAGCTTGGTGCGGTATCAACTTGGGTGGTCCATGGCGTGGCCGTGGGGGTGAGCCACAGCTCGGCCTGTCCTGTGCCGGTCTTCTTTCCGGTCAGGACGGTGATCTCCAACGTCCGGCTGGCGCCGGGGCCGACCTCGACGTTCGCCGTGGCGACCTGGCGGCGGCGTTCGGTGCCGCTGCCCAGTGCCGTCTCGGTGCCGTCGATCCGGGCGTCGACCACCGCTCCGCCGGCCGGGCTGAAGACCGACACCAACGTGCGGATGGTGTACGGGTCGCCCGCCCTGGCGAGGCCGAGGATCGACTGACTGAGCCCGGACTTCGGCGCCGTCGAACGCAGGGTCACCTGCAGCCGGAGCTCGCGGCGGCCGTCCGGCCGGCACTCGCCGACCGTCAGCGTCGCCGCCGGCCGCAGGTAGTAACCGAGCTTCGCGCCGCTGCCGTCGTTGAGGAACACGCCGACTGTCGGCACGGTGTCCTGTTCCGGAAGGGCACCGGACATCCGGCTGTCGCCGAGCATCCGTTGTTCCTCCGGTCGGGCACTCCAGAACAATATCCGGCGTTCGGTGACAGCACGGTCGAATACGGACAACAACACCTTCGAGTCCACATTCTTCGTAAACAGGGTGTTGAAGACCGCGGCAGCCGACGCCGCGAAGAAGGTGTCCTGCTCCCGGTTGTCCAGGCGCTGGTAGGTCTCGTTGAGCAGGGTCCGCACCGCCGTGTCACTGGCGAGCGGCACGCCGCCCGGCACCAGCACCGGGCCGGTGGCCTTGAGCAGGTACGACAGCACCACCGGGTCGACGGCCAGCACCCCGTCGACCTTCGTGCCGGTCTTGCGGCGGAACATCTCTCGGTACAGCGCCGCGGCGGTCGGGAAGTGCGGGGTCAGGTTCACGTCGGCCGGGTAGATCCCGGGCAGGTCGGTCCAGAGCGCCCGGACCTCCTTCGTCAACGGCAACGGCGGGTTGAACTGGCCGAGCGAGGCGCTGCTCCCCTGCCGTCCCATCCGCACGCGGCCGTTCTCGGCCTCGATCAGCGCGTACGCGCCGAACATGCCGCCGGTCGCCCGCAGTTCCGCGGGGTTCTGCGAGACCAGCAGATAGCGACGCTTGCCGTCGGCCCCGAGCAGCGGCGGCAGCAGCCGGGCGCCCTGGTCGGCCGCCGCGGTCAGGGCGGACAGCCGGTCGATCTCGCCGCGCAGGTCGGACAGCGCCTGCCGGACCTGGCCGACCAGGCCGTCGCCGGACACCGTGGCGAGGTCGCGGCGGGTCTGCTGGACCGCGTCGTCCACGGCGGACAAGTCGGCGGAGACGGTGCGGAGCCGGCCCACGTCCAGCTGACCCCCGGTCGGCACCAGGCTGGCCAGGTCGGCGCGGAGCAGGATCGGAAAGGCCCGGCGGGCCAGGTCGTCGACGGCCACCGCGATCTGCCGCACCGCGCCGAGGTTGTCGCCGGCGAAGGGGGTACGGCGTCCGACCCACCAGCCCGGGTCGGCCGTCGCGGCCCGGGCGGCCCCGGACTGCTCCTGGAGTGCGGCGAGGGTGCGCTGGGCCCGATCGGTGTCGCCACCGACCACCTGAGCGCTGAGCTCCCGGGCCAGGCCGGCGGCGTTGAGCAGATGGGCGCGCGCCTGCCAGCCGCGGAATCCGACCCAGCCGCCGGTGAGCAGCAGCAGCGAGCCGACCACGAGGCTGGCGAGCAGCGCGCGCCGCAGGCGGGCCCGCCTCCGCCGGCGGGACCGGCTCCGTCGCCGACCCGGTCGTACGCTCTCCGTCACACCACACTCCCGTTCGTGGAACCGGACAGAAGGACACATACCTTCGCTAGTTCCTAACACCCAAAACCGAAAAGCGTGACGTTACGGCGGATCTGGGCAGTTACGGGAGTTTTTCTCGCACGACTGAGCGGCCGGCGCAGCTGCTGGGCAGCTGCCCCGGCCGCTCACACGGTTGGGCACGCTCGTTCGGCCACCGCACCGGGGCGGCAGCGGCGGAGCTGGTCGGTCAGCGGGTGACCCGGACGCTCTCCGCGGCGTCGTAGAGCATCCGCTCGATGCGGTCCACACCGGCCGGCAGCGACATCTCGCGCAGGTACGCCTCCCGCCCCCGCCGTCCCATGTCGGTGCGGGCGGGAGGCGGGATGGTGGCGGCCAGCCAGAAGCGGTCGGCGAGGCTGGCCCAGTCCTCGGGCGGGCAGGAGAGCCCGGCCCGCGCACGCTCCACCAGCTCGGCGGTGTCGCCACCGGCCGAGGCGACGACCGGCGCCGCGCAGGAGAGCGCCGCCTGGAGCTTGCCCGGCACGGTCCCGCGCAGTTCGGGCAGGTCCCGCAGCATCACCAACTGGTAGTCGGCGGCGGCGTAGAGGTCCGGCATGTCCACCGGCGAGCGCCGCTCGATGAACCGGACGTTGTCGGCCCGCAGCTCGGCGGCGAGCCCCCGCACCCGCCGCTCGTCCGCGCCCGATCCCACCAGGACCAGGTCCATGGTGCGGTCGAGCGCTGCCGCCGCGCGTACCGCGGTCTCCAGGCCGTTCCGGGCCCCCATGGTCCCGGCGTGCATCACCACGCAGCGGCCGTCCCGGCGGACCAGTTGACGCGCGGCCGGGCTCGGCTGCGCCGGGTGGAAGATCCGCTCGTCGGTCCAGTTCAGAACGACCGACACGCGAGCCGGATCCGCACCCGCGGCCACCACCAGGTCCCGCATCGACGGCGCGACGACGGCGATCCGCTCGGCGGCCCGGTAGGTGCGGGTCGTCGCGGCGGTGATGCGGGCGGTCCAGCGCCCGTCTCCGCCGGTCGCGTCCTCCGGCCAGACGTCCTGCACGTGCAGGACGGTGGGCACCCGGCCGAGCAGCCGCAACACGGCGGCGGCGGCGAAGGTGGTCGCCGGCAACTGGAAGACGTAGAGCGCGTCGACGCCCGCGAGGAACCGCCGGGCGACCACCGCCGCGCTTCCGGCGAACGACAGGTAACTGGCCATCCGCGCGCCGGTGGAGCCGTCGCCACCGGAGTACCGGGGCACCCGTCGGACGGTCAGCCGCTCGCTGCGCGTCTCGTAGCGCCAGCGCTGCCGCCAGCCCGGGTAGACCTGCCCGCCCGGATAGTCCGGGAAGCCGGTGAGCACCCGGACCTCGTGTCCCCGGGCCGCCAGTTCCTCGGCCAGGCTGCCGGGGATGAACGCCGGCTCCGGCGGGAAGTGGTACGACAGAATGCCGATCTTCATCCGGTGCTCACCACCGTCCGGATCGCCGGCACCGGCGCGGCAGGAGGACCCGCGGACGGCGGGCCCGCGTACGATGCGGACAACCCCTCCGCGTCCGGCCGCGACCGCCGGCGCCCCGCCGTCGCGGCGAGCCTGCCCGCGACCGCACCGACGAGAGGGATCCAGATGGCCGACCGGGTGCTGTTCGTCTGCCACGCCAACCTGTGCCGGTCACCGATGGCCGAGTACCTGGCCCGCCGGCTGCTGGCCGGAGGAACGGTGGCCGTGGCGAGCGTGGGGACCGACGCGGTCGAAGGGCTGCCGATGCATCCGTATGCGGCGGACCTCGCGGCGGAGGCCGGCGACGACCCGACCGACTTCCGCAGCCGTCGGCTGCGACCGGAGCATCTGGCCGGGGCCACGCTGGTGCTGACCGCGACCCGACGCCAGCGGTCGGTGTGCACCGCGCTGGCGCCGGCCGTGCTGCACCGGACGTTCACCCTGCGCCAGTTCGGCCGGCTGGCCGCCGCGGCGGAGCCGCCGGAGGACCTGGCCGGCGATCCGCTGCGCGCCGCGGTCGAGGCCGCCGCCCGCGCCCGGGGGCGGCTGCAACCCGCCACCCCCGGCGCGGACGACCTGCGGGACCCGATCGGCGGCACGACCGCCGACTTCCGACGCTGCGCCGAGGAGATCGAACGGTCCATACGACCCCTCGCGGCGCTCATCGGGGCAGCCGGGTGAGTTCCTGCGTACGGTCGCTGACGCCGTTCACCCCGGTGCCCTCGGCGTGCCGGGCGGTGGGCTCCCGCTCGGTCTGCGCGGCGGGGCTCTCCACCGGAGCGACCACCCGGTAGGCCTCGTACTGGTAGGCCTCGGCCTTGGGCATCTTGGCCATGTTCAGCACACAGCCGAGCAGGCGCACCGACACCGCGTGCAGCGAGCGGGCGGCCGCGGCGACCTGGGTCCGCGAGGTGCGGCCCTGCTGGCTGACGAGCAGCGCGCCGTCCGCCTGGACCGCCACCACGACACCGTCGGTCACCGCGAGCAGCGGCGCGGTGTCGATGATCACGATGTCCGCGGACTCCCGCAGGGCCAGCAGCAGATCCGCCATCGCCTTCGAGCCCAGCAACTCGCTCGGATTGGGCGGGGCCGAACCGCTGGGCAGCACCAGCAGCGACTTGTCGCCCCAGCGCTGCACCACGTCGCCGACCTGCACGTCGCCGACCAGCACGTCGGTCAGGCCGACACCGGCGTCGATGCCCAGGTAGTCGTCGACCTTGGGCCGGCGCAGGTCGGCGTCGACCAGCAGAACCCGCCAGCCCGCCTCCGCCAGTGCGATGGCGAGGTTGCAGGAGAGCGTGGTCTTGCCCTCCCCCTGCAGCGCGCTCGTCACCGCGATGACCCGGGCGGGTTCGTGCACGTCGACGAAGCGCAGGTTGGTACGCAGCTTTCGAACCGCCTCCGCGCGGGACGAGGTTGCCGCGTCACCGACGATCAGCGGCGCGGACTTCGCGCTGCCCTCGAACGGGATCTCGCCGAGCAGTGGGCTCCCGGTGGCGCGTTGGAGGCCGGCCGCGTCACGCAGCCGCACATCGGCCACACCACGCAGGATGGCCAGCCCGGCGCCGATCACGAGGCCGAGCAGCCCGCCGAGCGCGAGGTTGCGCACCGGCTGGGGTGACACCGGCTGGGAGCTGACCCGTGGCCCGCTCACCACCTCGATCTTGAGCGGCGCCTTCCCCTCCGGCGGCGTCTCGATCTTCTGCACGAGTTCGACGAACTTCGCGGACAGCGTCTCGGTCACCTTCAGCGCCCGGTTCTGGTCCGTGTCCGTCACCGACGCGCGCAGCAGGACGGTGCCCGCCTCGGTGGACGTGCTGACCCGGCGCTGCACCTCGTCGGCGGTCAGTCCGACCGGGTTCTCGGCGACCACGCTCTGCGCGAGGCGGTCGCTGGTCAGCAGGTCGGCGTACGACTTCACGCGCTGCTGGAGGAAGAGGCCGCCCTGGTACGCGTCGCTGACGCCCTGGTTCGGTGTGGTGACGAAGAAGGTGACCGAGGCGACGTACCGGGGTTGGGCCCGGACGGTGAGGAGCGCGCTGACACCGAGGGCCACCATGACGGTGACCAGCACGACCCACCAGTGCCGGCGCACGTGGCGGAGTTGGCGGAGCAGGTCCATCAGCCGCGCCTCCGTGCCAGGCCGGAAACCCCAAAGAACTTCACGAAAAACCCCCAAGGTCGTCTTTAACTCGTGAAACCATTAAAGCGGTTCATAGGACTTATGTCCGGAGTTATGCGTTTTCGACGGTGAACGATGCGCTCGAATTACCAACCCGGCAAAGAGCCATTCGGCATCGGGCGTACCGGCGGGAAAACTGCGACGTTCCGGTCGGCCTGTGGGACCGCGCCGACCGCCGGGGTCGCCAGGCCGGTTCGCCCGGGATCTTCGCGCGTACGTCCTGGCCCGAGGCCCGGTTCCGGGCCAATGTCCTCCGCACCGAGGCCGTCGGAGGCGCGCTGCTCCTGGTCGGCGCCGTGGTCGCGCTGGCCCACGCGAACTCGCCGTGGACGGAGTCCTACGTGCGGCTGAGCGGGTGGGTGCCGTAGCCCGGCGGCGCGCGGTGGCACCGCGACGTCGACCGCGCCGCCCGGGCCGCCGACGGGTTGCCGGCCGTCCCCTTCTTCGTGGTGGGGCTGGAGCTCAAGCGTGGGTTCCTCGCCGGGGATCTGCGCGATCCGATCGCGGCGGCGTCCCGGACATCTACCAGCGGCCGGCCGAGGCCGGAGACGCCACACGCCGGTCGCCGGTCGCCGGGACGCTTGCGGAACACCCGCACGCGCCGGCCCGCACACGCGAGACTCCGCGCACCGCGTCGCCGGCACACGCTCCCGAGAGACGCCCACCGCGCCGCCGGCACGCTCCCGAGAAACGCCCACCGCGCCGCCGCACGCTCCCGGGAGACGCCGCGCGCCGCGTCGCCGGCACGGTCAGTGGCGGCGGTCCGCCGCGTGCTCGTCGTCGGTCTCCTCGTAGAGCGCCTCGCTGACCGACTCGGTGATGTCGTCGCCCGGCACCGCGACCTCCTCGACCCGGTCCTGCTCGTCGACCTGCCCCTTCGGCGGCGGCTCGGGCGCGGTCGGGTCACCGGCGAAGCCGTACTCGTTGGGCTCGTCGTGCTTGCTCATGTGGACATCCTCCCGTTTTCTCCCGCTTCGCCTACCGCCAACGGTAGGTGGTGATCCTCTTCTCCGCAGCGTCGCGCGGATTGTCGCGGCGAACCGGGACGCCGGGCCAGGGAGGCCCAGATCAGCTGGCGCAGGGCGACGATCGCGCCGGCGCCCAGCAGGTCCGTCCAGCCCCGGTGGGCGGCCAGCCGGAGCAGGCCGGCGGCGATCAGCAGGTCGAGCAGCACCCGGACGGCGAGCCGCCCGCGGCCGGTGGTGACGAGCACCGCCACGCCGACGAGCAGGGCCAGCGCGGTAACCGTGGAGACCAGAGCACCGATCATGACCGGCGCGCCTCCTCGCCGACCTGCCGCTGCTCCTGTCCGATCTCGCGACCGAGGAAGTAGTTCAGCGCCGTCCGGATGGTGGCGATCGCGGCCAGCTGCCCGATCTGGTCGAACGTCGGGGACACCGCGGTACGCAGGATGTCCGCCGCGAGCTGGAACTCCAGGCCGAGGGTGAGGAACCGGCCCAGGCTGAGCCGGATCGGCGTGAAGACGGCGGCGGTGCGGTGTCGCAGCCCCTCGACCAGGAACCGCACCGCCGCCCAGACCGCGCCGGCGAAGATGATCAGCGCGCCGGCCACCTCGACCACGGCGACCAGCACCTGGTCGCCCTGGCGCAGGACCTCGTCGACGTCCACCCAGGGCCGTTACCCGGCCCTGGGTGCGGTAGTCGACGCTCAGGTCAGCTCGACGACAGCCTCGAGGATCAGCCAGAGGCCGGAGATCGCGAAGAGGACCGCGGCACCGTACTTGATGAACTTCTCCGGCAGCCGGCGACCGAGCAGCCGGCCGACCAGGATGGCGAGCGCGTCGGCGGCGACCATGCCAACGGTCGAACCGAGCCAGGTGCCGAACCAGCCGTACTGGGTGGCCAGGGTGATGGTGGCGAGCATCGTCTTGTCGCCCAGCTCGGCGAGGAAGAACGCGATGCCGACGGTGAAGATCGCCGACTTGCTGGCCTTCTCGGCCTTGCGCCGCTCCTCCTCGGTGAGGGTGTCGCCGCGCAGGGTCCAGGCGGCGAAGCCGAGGAACGCGAGCCCGGCGGCCAGCGAGATCCACTCGGTCGGCAGCACCGCGCCCAGACCGGCACCGATGGCCACCGACGCGAGGTGCACCACGGCGGTGGCGACGGTGATGCCGATCAGGACCGGCACCGGTCTGTATCGCGTGGCGAAGGCCAGCGCCATCAGCTGGCTCTTGTCACCCAGCTCGGCGACGAAGATGACGCCGAAGCTGATCACCAGCGCGACGAGAAATCCCTCCATGACACCCTTCCCGATCATGCCGGGAGGAGGTACAGGGGCGCCCTCGACCCGGCTGTGACAGCCTGAGTCGAAGGTCTCGCCCGCCCCGGTGACCGGGGCCGCGTGGCCGGGCGCTTGACGCGCCAGTGTGTCGACCACGACATTGGGGGCTACTCCCCTTCGCGTGGGAGAGCCTATCCGATCATCGCGGGCTCGGGTCCGCGCGGGTGAAGAGGTTCACCCGCAGGCGGCCGCGCGTCCGCCGGGACGGCGCGGCGGACGCGGCCGCGCCGGCCCGGCGGGCGTCAGGCGGCGCGGGCCAGTGTGACGCCGAACAGCCCGTCGGGATCGGTCCAGAAGTCCGACACGGTGAAGCCGGCGGCCGCCAGCTCGGCGGCGATGCCCTCCGGGCGGAACTTGGCCGACACCTCGGTGCGTAGCTCCTCTCCCTCCGCGAAGAACACGTCGAGTTCGATGTCGGGCACCCGCACCGGCATCGGCCGATCGGCCCGCAGCCGCATCTCGATCCACTCGCGCTCCGCGTCCCACCACGCCACGTGCGTGAACCCCGCCGGGTCGAAGTCCGCCCCGAGCTCCCGGTTGACCACCCGGAGCATGTTGCGGTTGAACTCGGCGGTCACGCCGGCCGCGTCGTCGTACGCGGGCACGATCACCGACGGATCCTTGACGAGGTCGGTGCCGATCAACAGCCAGTCGCCGGACTCCAGCGCGGCCCGCATCCCGGCCAGGAACTCCGCCCGCTCGCCGGGCAGCAGGTTGCCGATGGTGCCGCCGAGGAACAGCACCAGTCGCCGCCCGCCGGTGGGCAGCCGGTCGAGGTGCCGGGTGAAGTCGCCGACGATCCCTCGGACCCGCAGCCCGGGATAGTCGGCGGCGATCTCCGCGGTGGACGCGCGCAGCGCACTGGCCGACACGTCGAGCGGGACGAAGGTGCCGAGCCCGCCGCGGCGGGTGAACGCGTCCAGCAGCAGCCGGGTCTTCTCCGAGGAGCCCGAGCCCAGCTCGATGAGGGTCTTGGCACGGGTCAGCTCGGCGACGGCCGGCGCCCGCTCGGCCAGCACGGCGCGCTCGGCCCGGGTCGGGTAGTACTCGGGCAGCCGGGTGATCTCCTCGAACAGCTCGCTGCCGCGGGCGTCGTAGAACCACTTGGGAGGCAACCACTTCGGCTCGGCCGTCAGCCCGGCCCGGACGTCGTCGCGCAACCCGCGGGCCAGGTCCTGCTCCTCGAGGTGGATCTCCAGTGGCTCGGCGCTCATCAGGTACTTCCCTTCTCGTCGGATGGACCGTGCTCGGCACCGCGGCGCGGTGCTCACTCCCGCCCGAGCGGGCGCAGCCGCACCTGGCCGGCCGTGGCGGTCACCAGCTGCCCGTCCGGCACCGCCTGCCAGCCGGGGTCGTCGTCGTGCGGCTCGGAGGCGAGCAGCACCGCGCCGGGGGTCTCCCGGACCGACAACGCGTGCCCGAGCACGCTCGCGACCGCGGTGCGGCCGTCGGTGAGCAGCACGTTGAGCCGAGATCCGGGCGCAGCCGCGGCCACCGCGGCCACCGTCGCGGCCACCGCCTCGACGGGTCCGGCGCCGGCCCGCAGCCGGTGCCGGACCAGCGCCCAGAGCAGCGCCGAATCGGTGGCCGCGTCGAGCGTCAGCAGGTCACGCACCGGCAGCTCGGCGGCGAGCGGCACCACCGCGTCCGGCCAGCCACGGATCACGCCGTTGTGGCTGAACAGCCAACGCCCCTCCGCGAACGGCGCCGCGGCGTTGTCGAGCACCGACATGCCGACCGTGGCGGAGCGGACGGCGGCGAGCACCGCACCCGCCGACGTGACGGCGGCCAGCTGGGCGATGGTCGGATCGCTCCAGATCGGCTGGGCCCGCCGGTAGCGCACCGGTTCCCCGTCGCCGGGATACCAGCCGATCCCGAAGCCGTCGGCGTTGATGGTGCCGCCGCCGCGCATGTCGCGCGGCGCCCAGGACTGCCGGACCAGCGAGTAGGGCGGATCGAAAAGCAGCTCCGACAGGGTGACCGGAGGCCCCAGGTAGGCCAGGTGGCGGCACATCAGCCGGCACCGCCGCGGGCCGCCGACCGGCCGCGGCGGACCACCGTCACGGCTGGGACTCCTCGGGCCGGGCGTCGCGGGCGCAGCGGAAGCCGCTGAAGATCTGCCGGCGGATCGGATAGTCCCAGTTGCGGAACGTGCCCCGGCAGGCGGCCCGGTCGGTGCCGAACGACCCGCCGCGCAGCACCCGGTAGTCGTCGCCGAAGAACACCTCGGAGTACTCCCGGTAGGGGAACGCGGTGAAGCCCGGATGGCCGCGGAAAGCGGTGGACGTCCACTCCCAGACGTCACCCATCAGCTGGTGCACCCCGAGCGGGGACGCCCCGTCCGGGTACGCGCCGACCGGCGCGGGCCACAGGTGGCGCTGGTCGAGGTTGGCGTGCGCGGCGGTCGGGTCGTCGTCGCCCCACGGGTAGCGGCGGGACCGCCCGGTCGCCGGGTCCCACCGGGCGGCCTTCTCCCACTCCGCCTCGGTCGGCAGCCGCTTGCCGGCCCAGGTCGCGTACGCCTGCGCCTCGTACCAGCCGACGTGCACCACCGGCTCGTCGTCGCGGACCGCGGACCACCGGCCGAACCGCCGGTAGGCCCAGCCGTCGCCGTCGCGCCGCCAGTGCATCGGCGCGGTCAGGTCCGCCTCGATCCGGTGGGCCCAGCCGGCCGTGCTCCACCAGCGCGGATCGTCGTAGCCGCCGTCCGCGATGAACCGCCGGAACTGCCCGTTGGTCACCGGCGCCGCGTCGATGACGTACGCGGGCAGGTCGACGCGGTGCGCCGGCCGCTCGTTGTCCAGCGCCCACGGGTCGGTGTCGGTGCCCATGGTGAACGGGCCGGCCGGGACCAGCACCTCCCCGCCGACCGTGGCCCGCGGCTCGGGTGGCGGCGGGGCGTGCAGCACGGCCGGCCCGGAGCGCAGTTGGTGGGTGGCCAGCATCGTCTCGTCGTGCTGCTGCTCGTGCTGCACGACCATCCCGAAGGCGAACCCGTCGGTGACCAGCGGCCGGTCGGTGAACCGGATGACGTCCAGCAGGTCGTACACCTTGGCGCGGACGGTGCTCACGTAGGCGCGGGCCTCGCCGGGCGGCAGCAGCGGAAGGGCCGGGCGATCCTTGCGCGGTTGCTTGAAGGCGTCGTACAGGTCGTCGATGTCCCGCCGGACCGGGTCCCGGCCGCCCACGTCCCGCACCAGCCAGAGCTCCTCCTGGTTGCCGACATGGGCCAGATCCCAGACCAGCGGCGACATCAGCGGCGAGTGCTGCCGCACCAGTTCGGCCTCGTCGACCACGTCGGTCAGCAGGGCGGTGCGGGCCCGGGTCCGGTCCAGCTCGGCGGCGATCCGGTCGCGCAGCCGCTCCGCGCCGAGCCCCTCGGTCGTGTCGGTCACCGGTCTCCCCTCTCCGCGGCGGTGCGTCGCCGCCGTACGCCTCGGTGAATCTCTTCGTACAGGTCGGGTGGCAGGTCGAGCCGCGGCAGGGCCGCGAGCGCCAGGTCGAACAGCTGCGCCGCGGCGGCGGCGAGCGTCGGGTCGGCGAGCCCCCGCCGGGCCGCGGCGTGCCAGCGGTGCGCCACCGGTGCGCTGACGACGTACGCGGCGTGCAGGGTCGCCGGCTCGGCGAACAGGGCGGCGAGCACCGCCAGCGGGATGAGCCAACCTCGGCCGGGCTGCGCGTCCAGGTAGCGCAGCTCCAGGTAGCCACGCGGCCGCACCGGCGGAAAGAGGGTGCTGACGTGGTAGTCGAGGTCCTCGGTGGTCGGGGGTCGGGGCAGCGCCCCCGCCAGCCAGTCGGCGAAGGTGACCCCGGTCGGGGGCGTCCAGTCCGGCCCCTGGCCGCGCAGGCAGAGCAGCGGCGCGGCGAGCACGTACCGGATCCAGGAGGCGGCCGGGTCGTCGTCGGGCCGCTGCGGCGACCAGACCGGGCCGGTCCGGGCCGGGTCAATGGCCAACCAGGCCGCCATCCGCGCGGACGCCCAGCCGGTGGCCCGCCCGGCGTGCCGGTCCGCGGTGGCGAACGCGGCGAGCAGCGGGGGCCCGACGGTGTGCGCGACCGCCCAGCGCAGCGGAAGCTGCGACGGCTCGCCCGCGTCGAGGCAGACCTGCAACCCGGCGGTGGAGTACATCATTGTCCGCCCGGCGGGGTTGCGCCGGTCGAAGACCCGGCGCATGGCGCGGTAGCGCGGCGTCTGCAGTATCGGCCGCGGCTCGCGGTGGGGATCGATGCCGGTGCCGCCGAGCGTCAGCCCGGCGGCGCGCAGCAGGCCGGTGAGCTCGGCGATGTCGGCCTCGGTGGCGCGGATGAGCGCGGCGACCGAGGGCCGTGGCGGGGTGGAGATCTCGACCTGACCGCCCGGTTCGAGGGTCACCGCGCCGCCGTGCCGCAGTGGATCGGCGGGGCTCGTGTCGGTCAGGGTGGCGGGGCTGTGCCGCCCCAGCGCCGCCCGGAGCCGCCCGGGATCGACCGGTCGGGCGGGATCGGCGGCGTCGTGCACGGTCCATTCCAGTTCGACGCCGGTGTATGTCGGAGGGCCGGTCTTGAAGCAGATCCGGGCGAGGTGGCCGGCCGCGGTCGCGGACTCGCGCAGGATCGCGCCGTGCTCCAGCTCGGGTGACGTCACCACCGGATGGCCCCCTCCCCGTGCCCGGTTTCCGGACACTGTGCCACCGTAACGCCGCCCACCGACAGTCCCGGCCGGCGTCCGGGGCCCCTCCATCCTCTGTCTAGCAGACGAATTTCGCGCGCCCGGGCGGAACGGCCGCGCCCGATCCGACGCCTCCACCCGGCCGCGGCTCTTCCGACCCGCACCCGGGCCGGGCTCGGCGACCACTTACGCGGCCACGGATCCGCGGCGGCCGGTCGGCACGCAGGTCGCCGGTGGTCGCGGCCAGTCCTGCGCCACGGCGCCCGGCGGTCGAGCCTTCGCGACCATGAGCGGCAGCCCGCGCAGGGTGATCAACTCGAGGTTCCCGTCACGATCGACACCGTGTCGCCGATCTGGCGGTATCCGCCAGGCCGGGACACCGCCAGATCGGCGACACGGAGTGGATCAAGGCGCCGCGACCGGGCAACGCGGACGGGCGCCGCCTGCCGTCGGCGTGGGCTGCTCGGCGCGGACCCGCGGGCGCGGACCGCCGGCACGGGCTCGTCGGCACGGGGCTCGACGGCGCGGGGCTCGACGGCGCGGGGCTCGACGGCGCGGGGCTCGTCGGCACGGCCTCGTCGGCGCGGGCTCGTCGGCAGGGCCTCGTCGGCGCAGACTCGTCGGCGCAGAGGATCGGCGCGGGTGGCGGTCAGCCGTTGGATGGGGTGGACCGGCTGGCAGCGGCCGGGCCGGACCTGGACTTCACCGACGAGTTCGGCTCGGGTTTCCGGCCGTCCGGTCGCTGGCGCCCTCTCCGCGCCGAACCTGGCCAGGGTGTCTGTCGCGGCTCCCGCGACGGTCTTACCGCCGGCGGGGATTCGCGCCGGGCGGCCGTCCGGTTACCTGTTACCTGCGACGTTCCCGCCGTCGGCCCCGTTCGCCTCGTCCTTGTCCTTGTCTTTGTCCTTCTCCTTGTCGGCCTTGTCGTTCTCCTTGTCGGCCTTGTCCTTGTCCTCGTCCTTGTCCTTACCGCTGTCGGTGTCGTCCTCATCGCCGGACGGGTCGTCGGGGAGCAACTGCCGGCAGTACGCCTCGACCTGCCCGGCGCCGCCCGCCGCGACGACCAGCGGTTGGAACCCGGACGTCTCCAACGCCTTCGCCCGTTGCGCCGGCTTCTTGGCCAGGTACGCCCGGCAGTGCCCGGTCAGCGGACCGTTCTGCTCCAGGGTCCTGCTGGGGCTGGCGCTGCCCGGGCCGGGCGCCGTCGGCGATCCGCCCGGTCCATCCGTGCGCGGGCCGGTGCCCGTTGAGGAGCCGTCCGGAACCCCGGTGGCCGGAGCGGACGTCGGCGGGCCGTGCGGCGGGGTCGGGTCCCACGGGACGTCGAGGGTGACCGCGGCGAACGCGACGCCGGCGGTCGCGGTGGCCGCGACGCCGGCCACCCAGGCGAGCACACCGACGGTGACGCGGCGGCGGCGTGGGGCGCGGGCCGGGGCCAGGGCCGGGGCGGCGCGGGCCGCCCGGAAGGCCGCCACCGCGGCGTCCTCCCCGGCGAGTTCGTGAGGGCGCGCCGGCGCGGCCGCGGCGGCGAGCAGTCTCGCGAGCGGGTCGACCGACCGGGTGTCCCGGGCCGCGGCTGGGCTGGTCGGCGCGGGGTCCGGGTCGGCGGGTGGGTCGGCCGGCGGGGTGTCCTGGGCCGCGAGCGGGTTGGTCGGCGCGGGGTCCGCGGGCGCGGCCCCGCGTGCCGCGTCGAGGAGTCGATCCGACTCCGCGCGGTCCACGGGCCGCTCGGGGCGACCGGCACTCATCCTGAATCCCCTCACGTCAACCATCTGCCGGTTCCGCACGCGGCGACTGCCGGCGTTCCCCACCACGGGGATGCGGCGCCACGGTGCTCTCGGGCACGGCCGGCGATTGCCCCGGCTCGGATCGCTCCATCAGCGCGGCGAGCCGCCGCAGCCCTCGGTGGGCGGCGGTACGCACCGCGCCCGCCCGACGGCCCAGCACCCGTCCCGCGGTTTCCGCGTCGAGGCCGACGACCGCCCGGAGCAGCACCGCCTCCGCCTCCCGGGGCGGCAGCGTGGCGATCAGCGCGAGCGCCGCCTCGGTGCCGATCGTCTCCCCGGCCCGCTCGGCGGTGTCGGCGTCGCCGGCCAGTTCGCTGAGCGCCTGCACCGGCACCGGCAGCGACGGGCGGCGCCGTTGCCGCCGCAGGTGGTCCATGGCCCGGTTGCGGGCGATGGTGACCGTCCAGGCGCGGAACTCGCCGCCGGTGAAGCGGGGCAGGTCCCGCGAGATCTGGAGCCAGGTCTCCGAGGCCACGTCCTCGGCGTCGGCGCCGACCAGTGCGGTCAGGTATCGCAGCAGGCCCGGGTGGAAAGTCCGGTAGAGGAGGCGGAACGCGTCCTCGTCACCGGCCCGGGCCGCGTCGACCGCCTCGCCCAGCTCAGCGGCCATGCCGTTCCCGTTTCCCGGTCAGACTGGGGCAGCGCACGCCGTCGGCGGCGCGCGCGATGCAAGTCCGGTCCGTCGGCCGGACCTGTTTCCGCACTCCCTCAGCCCCCCGCTGACCTGGTCGCGCCCGCGGCCGCGGTGGCCCGGGCGGCACTGGACACTCGCCACGACGTGCGGCGGGGACGCCGTGCCGGCGCCGTGGAGCGGGCCCGAGTCGGGCTAACGCTAGGGGCGGACCCCGGCACCGACAAGTCGGCGGCGCATCGCGAAAGAGTGACAATTACCAAGCCGGATCTTCGGCGCGTCGCTGTAACGCGAACGGGCCCGCGGACGCTGGGTGACCACGGGCGACGTGACGAGCGACGACCGGGCCAGCCTACGAGAGCGGCCGTCACGATGCGTCATCTCGTGCTGCCACTCCGTCATCGACGGCGGCGGGCACGGCGCGGCGCCCGGCTACGGACGGCGGGGGCGGCGACACGGGTCCGGCGTAGCGCGACGCGTGCTCCGCCACCGCTCTGGGTACGGTAATCCCGTGTTGTCATCGGAGGTCGTACTCAGCGGGCGCTACCGCCTGGACGACCGTGTCGCCACCGGCGGCATGGGAGACGTCTGGCGGGGCACCGACCTGGTCCTCGGCCGGCAGGTCGCGGTCAAGGTCCTGCTGCCCGCGCTGGTCTCCGACCCCGACTTCATCGCCCGATTCCGGGCCGAGGCTCGGATCATGGCCGCCCTGCGGCACCCGGGCATCGTGCAGGTCTTCGACTGCGGCGAGGACGACCTTCCCGACGGCGACCGGGCCGACTACCTGGTCATGGAGTTCGTCGACGGCGAGCCGCTGTCGAAGCGGATCGAAGCCGCCGGACGGCTCGAGGTCGCCGAGACGATGTCGATCGTCGCGCAGGCCGCGCAGGCGCTGCACGCCGCGCACCGCGGCGGCATCGTGCACCGCGACGTCAAGCCGAGCAACCTGCTGGTCCAGGAGGACGGCTCCGTCGTCCTGGTCGACTTCGGGGTGGCCCGGTCGACCAACGTGACCAGCATCACCAGCACCAACGCGGTGCCCGGAACCGCGCTCTACATGGCTCCCGAGCAGGCGGCCGGGCGTCCCGTCAGCGGGGCCACCGACATCTACGCCCTCGGTGCGGTCGCGTACTGCTGCCTGACTGGCGGGCCCCCGTTCACCGGGGACAATCCGCTCCAGGTCGCCGTCCGCCACCTCGACGACGAGCCGCCGGAGCTGCCGCACGACATTCCCGAGGCGGTCCGCGCCCTGGTGTCGCGCGCCCTGGCCAAGGACCCGGCCGAGCGGTTCAGCAGCGGCGCCGCCATGGCCGAGGCGGCCCGTACCGCGGTGACCGGCGGCGCCCCGCCGACAGCGATGGTCCCGGCGACCCCGCTGCGCGGCGCCGGTCCGGACACCCAGACCGACCTCCGGCCCGACGCCGTGCTCGCCGCCAGTCAGCAGTCGGGCCGGCGGCGCGGTCGGCGTGCCCTGCTGGGTGCTGGCGCGGCCGTGCTGGTGGCGCTGACCGGGCTGGTGGCCGCGCTCGGCGCGGCCAAGAACGCGGACGCGCCGGCGGTGAACCTCAACACCACTCCCCCGGCCGCGACCCCGACCGCCGACGTGGACCTGCCGGCCGCCAACGAGGAGATCACCACCGACCCGGGGCGGCCGAACCGGCCGACCTCGTCGCGACCGAGCGCGTCGACCTCGGCCAGCGTCACCCCGAGCGCCCAGCCGAGCGACTCGGCGAGCCCGGAGTCGCCGGCCCCGACGACCACCGAGCCGTCGCCGACCGACCCCGCCCCGACCTCGGCGACCCCGACCACCGATCCGCCGGCGCCGCCGACTCCCACGGAGAGCCAGGGCGGCGGCACGACGGCCAACTGATCCCCGGGGCCACCGGCCACCGGCCACCGGCCACCGGCCACCGGCCACCGGCCACCGGCGGGTGACGTTCCAACCCCGGAAAGGTGACGGCTGGCGGCCTGCCGGATCGCCGACAGACCTCACCAGCCCCGATATCCCCAAAACGGACGTACGGCCCCAGACGGCGCTCTAGGCTCCAACCAGGTCGATTCCACCGTCTGTCGCGGGAGCCCGGGTGAGCGCTGAGAAGTTGGTCGTGATCGGCCAGGGATACGTCGGACTGCCACTGGCCATGCGCGCCGTGGAGGCCGGGCTCGACGTGGTGGGCCTGGACGTCGACGCCGACCGGGTGAAGCGGCTCGCCTCGGGCGAGTCCTTCGTGGAGGACATCCCCGCCGACCGGCTGGGCCGGGCGTTGGGCAGCGGGCGGTACCTGCCCACCACGGAGTACACCGACGCCGCGGGCTTCGACATCTGCGTGATCACCGTGCCCACGCCACTGCGCGACGGCACACCCGATCTGAGCTTCGTGGAGCAGGCCGGCCACGCCATCGGCCCGTACGTGCGGCCGGGCTGCGCGGTCATCCTCGAGTCCACCACCTATCCGGGGACGACCGAGGAGCTGCTGCGGCCGCTGCTGGAGGCGGCGAGCGGGCTGAGCAGCCCGGGCGACTTCCACCTGGGCTACAGCCCGGAACGGATCGACCCGGGCAACCCGACCTGGCGGCTGGAGAACACCCCGAAGGTGGTCTCCGGTGTGGACGCCGCGTCGCTGGCCCGGGTCGACGCGTTCTACCGGCGCCTCGTGGAGCGCACGGTGCCGGTGGACTCGACCCGGGTGGCCGAGCTGACCAAGCTCATCGAGAACACCTTCCGCCAGGTCAACATCGCGCTGATCAACGAGCTGACCATGCTCTCCCACCACCTGGACATCGACGTCTGGCAGGCGATCGACGCGGCGGAGAGCAAGCCGTTCGGTTTCCTGCCGTTCCGGCCCGGCCCCGGCGTCGGGGGGCACTGCCTCCCGATCGACCCGTGCTACCTGTCCTGGCAGGTCAAGCGGCGGTTGGGCCGGCAGTTCCGGTTCATCGAACTGGCCAACGACGTCAACCACGAGATGCCCGAGCACGTGACGCAGCGGGTGATGGCCGGGCTGAACCGGACCGGCCGGGCGGTCACCGGGGCCCGGCTGCTGCTGCTCGGGCTCGCGTACAAGAAGAACACCGGCGACATGCGCGACTCCCCCGCCGTCGACGTGGCGCAGCGGCTGCAGCGGCTCGGCGCGGACGTGCGCGCGGTGGAGCCGCACGCCGAACCGCATCACGTTCCCGCCGGCGTGACCGTGGTGGACCTGACCGAACGGGAAATCCGGGCGGCGGACGGGGTCGTCGTGGTGACCGACCACGACGTCTTCGACTACGACCTCGTCACGCGGCACGCCCGCTACGTCTTCGACGCCCGCAACCGCTGCGCCGGCCCGGTGGTGGAGCGGCTCTAGACCCGGCGCCGCCGGCCGGTCCCCGCCCGAGAGCGGACGAGGGACCGGCCGGCGACCCGCTCACTGGTCGGCCAGTGCCTCCACCACCGGTCGGGCCAGCGCCCGCCGGGCCGGCAGGACCGAGGCGAGCAGCGCGGCCAGCGCCGCGACCCCGATGATCAGGCCGAGCTGACCGACCGGCAGCACCACGTGGAAGTCCCCGCCGATGCGGGCCAGCAGGGCCATCGCGGCCGCGCTGACCCCGGTGCCGAGGCCCACCCCGAGGACCGCGCCGACCAGTGCCATCAGCACCGCCTCGACGGCGAGCATCGCCCGCAGCCGGCCCCGGGTCAGCCCGACGGCCCGCAACACGGCGTTCTCCCGGGTGCGCTCCACCACCGACAGGCTCAGCGTGTTCGCCACCCCGACCAACGCGATCACCACCGCCAGGCCGAGCAGGGCGGTGACGAACGCGAGCAGCATGTCCACCGTGCCGGTGAGCATCTTCTTGTACGCGCCCTGATCCATCAGGTTCACCGTCGGGTACCGGCCGACCACCGACTCGATGGCGGCGCGGGCCGTGCCGTCGTCGACGCCCTCGGCCGGCTCGATCTCGGCCAGGTAGCCCCGCTCGTCGGGAAAGAGCGCGGTGAAGTCGTCGTCCACCACGTCGACCACGTGCCCCGTCGGGACCCCGCTGCCCGCCGCCACCGGGGCGTCGTCCTCGACGACGGCGGCGATCCGGAACGGTCGGCCCCTGACGGTGACCGGGTCGCCGACGGTCCACCCGCGCGCGGTGGCCAACTCCCGGTGCACCAGCGCCGTGCCCGGCCCGAACCGATGCAGGTCGCCGGCGGCCACGCCGGTGAGGGTCCGGCCGACGAGCGCCGGGTGGGCGGCGCGTACCTCGACGCCGCCGGTGACCGCGGCGCGCTGCTCGTGCACGACACCGAGCTCCGGACGGGCGCGCAGCTCGGCGGCGAGCGGCGCGGGCAGGTCACCGCCGATGCCGGTGACCACGAAGTCGACCCCGACCTCGGCGTCCACGCTGCGTTCGATGCCGTCCTTGGTGCTCCGCGCGCCGACCACGAACGCCGACACCAGACCGATACCGATCACCAGCGCGGTGGTAGTGGCGGCCACCCGGCGCGGGTTGCGCACCGCGTTCGCCACGGCGAGCCCGGCGGTCATCCCGGCCACCTGCCGGATCGGCCAGCCGAGGACCCGGACCAGCGCGGGGACGAGCACCGGCCCGAACAGCACGATGCCGAAGAAGATGAGCACCCCGCCCGCGGCGACCAGGACGAACTGCACCGCCGCGACCGCGCCGACCAGCGCGGCGATCCCGGCGGCCAGGACCAGCGCACCGGCGACCAGCCGCAGCCGACCGGCGCGCCGCGCCGGCTGCACGGCGGCGTCGGTCAGCGCGGCGACCGGGGCGACCCGGGTGCCCCGCCACGCCGGCAGCAGCGCCGAGCCCACGGTGAGCACCGTGCCCAGTACCAGGCCGGCCAGCACGGTCCGCGCGGTGACGGTGAGCCCGCCGTGGACCGGCGCGTCCAGCCGGGACATCAGCGCACCCATCCCGCCGGCCAGGGCGGCGCCGAGCAGCACCCCGACCGCGGAGGCCGCCAGGCCGACCAGCGCCGACTCCAGCAGCGCGGCCCGGAAGACCTGCCCCCGGGTGGCGCCGACCAGCCGCAGCAGCGCGGTCCGGCGGGTGCGCTGCGCCAGCACGATCGCGAAGGTGTTGGCGATGACGAACCCGGCCACCACCACGGCCACCGCGGCGAAGGTGAGCAGCACCATGGTGAACTGCCGCAGATCCCGTACCGCGTCCTCGACCGCGTCGTCGAGGATCTGCTGGCGGCTCTTCACGGTCGGCCCGGCGCCGACCGCCGCGGCGACCCGGTCCGCCAGCGCCCGCTCGTCGACGCCGGGCCGGGCGGCCACCATGATCCGGCCGTACCCGGTCATCCCGCTGACCGCGAGCGCGTCCGGGCCGACCAGGCCGACGAACGGACCGCCCACGTCCCGCGGGCTGCCGGCCACGTCGACCGTGCCGACCAGGGTGTACGGCCGCGCGGGCCCGTCGGCGCCGCCGACGCGCACCGGCGCGCCGAGGGTGAAGCCCTCCTCGGCCGCGGTCGGCGCGTCGAGGACCACCTCGCCGGGTCGGTCCGGCAACCGGCCGGCGACCACGTCGTACGAGCGTAGGGCCGGGTCGGTGGGGATCGCGGCGACGACGACGAAGCCCAGCACCGGGCGGCCGTCGGCGCCGACCACCCCGCCGGTGCCGGTCAGCTCCCCGGCCGCGGCGGCCACACCGTCGACCGCGCGCACCCGGTCGACCAGCGCCGCCGGCAGCGGCTCCTTCTCGGCGTAGACGCCGAGGTCGGTGTGCCGGTCGAAGGTGCCGGCCCGTTCGTAGGCGCCGGCGCGCATGCCGTCGACGAAGATCAGCGTGCCGGCGACGAACGCGACGCCGAGCACGATCGCGAGCGACGAGAGCAGCATCCGCGTCGCCTCGGCGCGCAGCGAGCGCAGGGTGAGCCGCAGCATCCCGCTCACCGCCCCGCCGCCGCGCCGGCCCGGGGGCGGCCGTCGGCGGTCGCCGGATCGAGGCCGGCGAGCGCGTCGAGCACCCGCTCGGCGGTGGGCGCGGTGAGGTCGTGGACCAGCCGGCCGTCGGCGAGCATGACGACCCGGTCGGCGTGTCCGGCGGCCACCGGGTCGTGGGTCACCATGACCACGGTCTGGTCGAGGGTGTCCACGGCCTCCCGGAGCAGGCGCAGCACCTCGGCGCCGGAGCGGGAGTCGAGGTTGCCGGTCGGCTCGTCGGCGAAGATCACCCAGGGTCGGGTGATCAGGGCGCGCGCCACGGCGACCCGCTGCTGCTGGCCGCCGGAGAGTTCGGCGGGCCGGTGGCGCAGCCGGTCGGCGAGTCCCACCGCGGCCACGACCTGGCGCAGCCAGGCCGGGTCGGGCCGCCGGCCGGCGATGGCCAGCGGCAGCACGATGTTCTCCTCCGCGGTCAGCGCGGGCAGCAGGTTGAACTTCTGGAAGACGAACCCGACGCGGTCGCGGCGCAGCAGGGTGAGCCGCCGATCGTCGAGCCGGCCGATGTCGGCGGCACCGATCCGGACCGTGCCGACACTCGGCCGGTCCAGGCCGGCCAGGCAGTGCAGCAGCGTGGACTTGCCCGAGCCGGACGGTCCCATGATCGCGGTGAACCGGGCGGCGGCGAAGTCGAGGTCGACACCGTCGAGGGCGACGACCGCGGCCGGGCCGTCGCCGTAGCGCTTGGTCAGGCCGCGGGCGGCGACCGCGACGCCGGCGCCGTCGGTGGTGGTGACGGAGGGTGGAACGCGCACGTGCTGCTCCCCGTGGAGATGGACGATCCGACCTCTCCGACGCTATGCGCGGGAGCGGGTTGTTGATCTCCACCTGTGCGCTCGACCTGCGTACGCCCCGGGTCGTCCCGAGCGGGTCGACCCGTACGACCCAGGTCGTACCCGGGGTCAGCCGCCGGGGACGACCAGCCCGCTCTCGTACGCCAGGACCACCGCCTGCACCCGGTCCCGGAGCCGCAGCTTGGCCAGGATCCGGCCGACGTGCGTCTTCACCGTCGCCTCCGCGACGTGCACCCGTGCGGCGATCTCGGCGTTGGAGAGGCCCTGCGCCACCAGCAGCAGGATCTCCCGCTCCCGCTCGGTGAGCTGGCCGAGCCGCGGGTCCTCGGCCGGGCCGGGACCGAGCTGGCCGGCGAACCGGTCGAGCAGCCGCCGGGTGATCGACGGGGCCACCACCGAGTCGCCCTCGGCGACCACCCGGATCGCCGCGAGCAGCTCCTCCGGGGGCACGTTCTTGAGCAGGAAGCCGCTCGCACCGGCCTGGAGCGCGGCGAAGGCGTCCGCCTCGGTGTCGAAGGTCGTGAGCACCAGGACCCGGGGTGGCCCGGCGGGCCGGTCGGCGCAGAGCCGGCGGGTCGCCTCCACCCCGTCCATGGTCGGCATCCGGATGTCCATCACCACCACGTCGGCCTCGACCCGGGCGAGCACCCGCAGCGCGTCCGCGCCGTCGATCGCCTCGCCGACCACCTCGAGGTCGGGCTGGGAGTCCAGCACCATCCGGAACCCGGCGCGCACCAGCGCCTGGTCGTCGACGATCACCACCCGGACCGTCATGCCGCGATCACCTCCGTCGTCCCGGCGGTCGACGGTAGCGGCAGGCGCGCCTCGACCTGCCAGCCCCCGGCGAGCCGGGCGCCGGCGGTGAGCGTGCCGTCGTACACCCCGACCCGCTCGCGCATGCCGACCAGGCCGTGCCCGCCGGACGGCGCGGGGCTGACCACGGGCCGGCCGCGCCCGTCGTCGACCACCCGGACCACCACGGCGTCGGCGGTGTGCTCCAGGGTCAGCTCGACGCCGGCGCCGACGCCGCCGTGCTTGAGCGCGTTGGTCAGCGCCTCCTGCGCCACCCGGTAGACGGTCAGCTCCAGGCCCGGGGGCAGCGCCGGCGGTTCGCCGGTGACCGTGTGCCGGACCCGCAGGCCGGCGGCGCGGAACCGGTCGAGCAGGGTCGGCAGCTCGGCGAGCGCCAGCCGGCGATGCTCCGGGTCGGCGCTCACCCCGGCACCGTCGGTCCCACCCGCCTCGGCCGGCGCGGCCGGCTCGGGTTGGCTCGTCTCCCGTAGGACGCCGACCAGCCGGCGCATCTCCTCCAGTGCCTGCCGTCCGGTGTCGGCGACCACCTTCACCGCCGCTCGGGCGGTCTCCGGGTCCCGGTCCAGCGTGAACCGGGCGCCGTCGGCCTGAACGATCATGACGGCCATGCTGTGGGCCACTACGTCGTGCAGCTCCCGGGCGATCCGGGTGCGCTCGCTCGCGACGGCGGCCCGCGCCTCGGCCTCCCGTTCCCGCTCCAGCGTGGCGGCCCGCTCCTCGAGGCTGAGCACGTAGAGCCGCCGGGTGCGCACGTTCAGCCCGACCAGCCAGACGGCCCCGGTGACCAGCCCGAAGTAGATGGCGCTGCCCCACCACGGGCCGGGACCCGGGACCTGGAGCGAGGCGAGCACCACCCCGACCGCGGCGGCGATCCCGGCGAGCACCCCGTCGCGGAGCCGGTCGGCGTACTTGACCACGCTGTAGATCGCGACGAGGACGCCGACGTCGAAGGCGAGCGGCCCCCAGCCGGCGATCACCTGGACCAGGGCGAGCGCCCCGACGACGGCGGCGACGGCCGCGGGGTGGGACCGGCGGAACAGCAGCGCCACCGCCATCCCCACCCCGACCAGGGTCGCCAGCCAGCCCCCCGGCTGGGCCACCACGCCGACGAGGCCGAAGAACACCACCATGCCGGAGACGACGGCGTCGAACGCGACGCTGCGCAGCGGGCGGCCGAAGAGGGTGCGGTTCACGGTCACCCAGCGTACGTGGCGGGCTGCGCAATCGGCGGCCGCGCTCGTGGCAGGCCGGGCGACCGGCCGCCGCGACCGGTCAGCGGGCGAGGAGTTCGTGCATCCGGCCGATCTCCACGGTCTGCTCGGTCGCGACCGAATTGGCGAACTCGTTGAGCGTCTGGTCGGCGCCGACCGTGAGCAGGTTGGTGGCCAACTCGATGGCCCCCTCATGGTGTGCGGTCATCATCCGTACGAAGAGCCGGTCGAAGTCCGCGCCGCGGGCCGCCGCGAGCTGGTTCATCGCCTCCGGCGACTGCATGCCCCGCATGGTGCCGTGGTCGTGTCCCTCGACCTCGACCGGCAGGTCGCGGTTCTGCAGCCACCCGCGCATGAAGCCCATCTCCGGGCCCTGGCTGGCCCGGATCCGGTCGGCGATGGCGCGGACGTCCGGGTCGGCCGCGCGCTCGGGGGCGAGCTCGGCCATCGTCAGGGCCTGCGCGTGGTGCGGGATCATCATCCGCACGAACCAGACGTCCATGGAGTTGTGCGGGCTCGATCCGGTGTCGCGGATCTCCGCGGCGGCGCGGGTGGTCGCCGACTCGCCGGGTCGGCCGGGCACGATGACGGTCAGGTCGGTCGGCGCGGGGCTCGCGGTGGCGGTGGGCGCGGCGACCGGACGGGCGCGGTCGCCCCCGTCGTCGCCGCCGGCTCGGACCAGGGCCACGATCCCCAGTGGAAGGACGATCGCCAGTGTGACGATCGCCAGGGTGCGGGCGCGCCGGCTGGTCATGGGCCACTCCCTGAGGTCGAGGTCACCGCGATGCTATCGACTCAGGAACATTCGTCGATGTGACCTGGGTCACGACAATCACCTGCATCGAACGGTAAGGTGTCGACAATCGTCAACCCCTTGCGAAGGGCCTCGCCGATGATCCGACCCTCCATGCCACGGTTACGACAGCTCCGCGTCGTGAGCCTCGTCGCGGCCGGCCTCCTCGTCGCCAGCGTCATGGTCGCGCCGCCGAGCAGCGCACAGACCGCACCGCAGGCGGCGCCGTCGACCACTGTGGACACCACCAACACCATCCCGGGCGTTGACGAGATCGTCAGCAGCCCCAACCTGCGCCAGATCGCCAACGTGCCGAAGGTGGCGCCGCTGGACGCGACGAACAGCGACATCGCCTTCCAGGGCAAGTACGCGTTCGCCGGCAACTACAACGGCTTCGTCATCTACGACATCTCGCGGCCCAGCGCTCCCCAGGTCGTGTCCCGGGTGCTCTGCCCGGGGTCGCAGAACGACATCTCCGTCGAGGGCGACCTGCTCTTCCTCTCCACCGACTCGTCCCGCAGCGACGACTCCTGCAACAGCACCGCGCAGGGGGCGGACGTCAAGGGGTCGTGGGAGGGCATGAAGATCTTCGACATCTCGAACAAGGCCAACCCGCGCTACATCAAGTCGGTGGAGACCGCCTGCGGCTCGCACACCCACACGCTGGTGCCGGGCAAGGACCGCAGGAACGTCTACCTGTACATCTCGTCGTACAGCCCGCGGGCCGAGTTCCCGGACTGCCAGCCGCCGCACGACTCCATCTCCATCGTCAAGGTCCCGCTGAAGAAGCCGACCGACGCGGCTGTCATCGCCACGCCGAACCTCTTCCCGGACGGCGGCTTCCCGGGCAGCGACACCGGCTCGGCGACCACCGGCTGCCACGACATCACCGTCTACCCGAGCAAGGACCTGGCCGCCGGCGCCTGCATGGGCGACGGCATCCTGCTGGACATCCGCAACCGTGAGGCGCCGCGGGTGATCAACCGGGTCCGGGACACGGTGAACTTCGCCTTCTGGCACTCGGCCACGTTCAACAACGCCGGCACCAAGGTGATCTTCACCGACGAGCTGGGCGGCGGCGGCGCGGCCACCTGCAACGAGGCGATCGGGCCGAACCGGGGCGCGGACGCCATCTACGACATCACCGGCCGCGGCGACCACCGGAAGATGGTCTTCAAGAGCTACTACAAGATCCCGCGGGCCAACGCGGACACCGAGAACTGCGTGGCGCACAACGGCTCGCTGATCCCGGTGTTCGGGCGCGACATCATGGTCCAGGCGTGGTACCAGGGCGGCATCTCGGTCTGGGACTTCACCGACTCGGCCAACCCGAAGGAGATCGCCTTCTGGGAGCGCGGCCCGCTCGCGATCGACCGGTTCGTCGGCGGTGGCACGTGGTCCGCGTACTACTACAACGGCCACATCTACTCCAACGACATGGTCAAGGGCCTGGACGTCCTGAAGCTGACGGACTGGCGGACCTGGACGGCGGAGCTGGTCCGGTTCAAGGACCTGAACGTGCAGACCCAGGGCCACTACCCGGGCTGGTAGGCACTTCGCGCGCGACACGGGCCCGGCTCCCTGTGGGGGCCGGGCCCGCTCGTGTCCGCGGGTGGATCAGCTCATCGGCAGCCGGTAGCGCCGCTCGCCCCCGCCGGTCGCGGTCACCAGCGTCACCTCGCCGCTGCGCAGGCCGTAGGTGACGGACCAGCGGGTGTGCGCCTGGCGGACGGTGGTGAGGACCCGGTGCGCCGCCGCCGCGTCCGCCACCCCGCCGGAATCGGTCATTGCGCTTGCGATCTGTCCGTACCGGCGGTCCTCGCGGCGCTGCAGCTCCGGAACCCCGGCGACCGGCACGTTCGTCAGCGCCTGCCAGGTGCCCTGGCCCCGCTCGACGCGCATCTTCCCGTCGACGAACTCGACCACCGCGGACGCGCCGGTGGCGTCGGCCAGCAGGTAGTGCAGTGGCGGCCCGCCGTCGAAGTCCAGGTTGTGCGCGCTGAAGACGGCCACCGCCTGGTCCACGGTCGCCGCCCGGTCGAGCACCAGGCGCAGGATCCGCACCGAGCCGACGGTGGGCTTGCCGGGGTCCCGCTCGGCGCGCGCGCCGTCGTCGGCGGCCAGACCCACCGCGAGGCCGCGCTCGTTCATCCCGTCGAAGGGCAGCAGCGGCGCGTTGAGCAGCCGGCGGTCGCCGGCCGGGTCGGCGCCGACCCCGAGGTACGACATGTCCACCAGCGAGATCGACGCGTATCCGTCCGGCGGGTCGGTGCGCAGCACCATCGCCGGGTTGGCGTCCCAGTCGAAGTTGCGGGCGAACAGCGGCCGGCTCCGGTCCCCGGCCGCGACGAAGAGCGAGCAGCCGAACGGCGTGGCCGGGCTGGCGTCCGTTCCGGTCGTCGGGTCGTAGCGCCCCACGTAGGTCATCTCGTACAGCGGAAGGTCGTCGACCCGACGCAGGCTGCCCAGGGTCTGGTCGACCTGGGCCGCGTCCTGCCGGGAGGCGGTGGGGGTGCCGGCCGGGGTTCCCACCGGCTCGGGCGCGGTCGACCGGGACGCGGAGCAGGCGGTGAGGGCGAGCAGCAGGGCCACGGTGGCGGCCGGCAGAGTCCTACGCATATCCATGGGACGCTATGCGGGGCCCGTCCGGTTGTCCACCCGCAGCGACCGGGCGACTCCGTCCGGCGACCGGATTCGCCCGGTCGGCCGGGTCACAGCTGCCGGAGTCGCGGCTGGCGCGCCGGGCCGCCGTGCGAGGATCCTGCGCCGTGACCCTCGCTGCCAGCGCACCGCCTGTCCCGTCCGGCCCGGCCGGTCGGCGGCGGCGTCCGCACCCGCTGGACGTGGTGGCGGTCGTCCTCGCCCTGACCGGGGTCGGCTGCGTGCTGGGTGGGCTGCTCCCCCGCGCCGAGGCCGGCGCGACGATGCACCGGATCCTGCCACTGCTGGTCTTCCTGGGCACGGTGGTGGTGCTGGCCGAGCTGACGGCGGTCGCCGGGGTGTTCGACGTGCTCGGCACCCGGCTGGCCATCGCGGCCCGGGGCAGTTGGGCGGCCCTGTTCCTGCTCTGCGTGGGATTCGCGGCGCTGACCACCGTCACCCTCAACCTGGACACGACGGCGGTGCTGCTCACGCCGGTGATGCTGGCCCTGGCCGGAAACCTGCGGGTCGCGGCGGCCCCGCTGGCCGTGACCACCGTCTGGCTGGCCAACACGGCGAGCCTCCTGCTGCCCGTGTCCAACCTGACGAACCTTCTGGCCGCCGATCGGATCGGTCTGGATCCGGTCGGCTTCGCCGCGCGGATGTGGCTGCCGCAGCTGGCCGCTCTCGTGGTGACGGGGTTGGTGCTCTGGTTCAGTTGGTGGCGCCGGCACCGGCCGCCGGACGGGCGATTCCGACCGCCGTCCACGCGACCACCGGCCGACTCGGTGCTGTACCGGACCGCGCTCGCCGGCTGCCTGATCTTCGTCGTCGGCGTGCTGGCGGAGGTGGAGATCGGGATCGTGTCGAGCGTGTCCGCCGCGCTGGTGCTGGTCGGCTTCGCCGTCCGCGCGCCCCGCATGCTGCGTCTCCGGCTGCTGCCGTGGCGGCTGCTGGTGTTCGTCATCGGGCTCTTCCTGGTGGTGCAGACCCTCGGCCGGCTCGGGCTGGACGATCTGGTGGCCGGCCTGCTCGGCGACGGCGACGGCGCGGCCGGGCTGCTGCGGGCGGGGGGCACGGGCGTCCTGCTGGCCAACGCGGTGAACAACCTGCCGGCGTACCTGGCGGGCGAGTCGGTGCTGCCGACCGGGGACGCGCCGCGACTGCTGGCCCTGCTCATCGGCACGAACGCCGGTCCGCTCGCCGTGCCGTGGGCGTCGCTGGCCACCCTGCTGTGGTTCGAGCGGTGCCGCAGTGCCGGGGTGAGCGTGCCGTTGCGCCGGTTCCTGCTGACCGGCGCCCTGCTCGCGGTGGCCGGCACCGCCGCCGCCGTCGGCGCGCTGCTGCTCACCGGCTGAGCCGCCCGACGTCACTCCCCCGGCCGGTCGACGGTGAACATGAAGCAGCCGTACACCACGTTGCGGCTGTGCAGTTGGTGGACCTCCGGGTCGGCGAACAGCTCGGCGATCACCCCTTCCGGGTCGGTGCCGTCGTGGCGCCGGCCGCCGTGGATCCGGCCGCGCCGGTCGTACGCCCGCAGCACCTGCGGCCGGTCCCGCCAGGCCGCCGGATAGCCGCCGGTCTGGTCCGGCCCGGGGCAGGACCCGGCGTGCGCGAAGACCGGGCCGATCTCCCGGTACGGGCCGGCGGCGACCGGCGGCGCGTATCCGAAGAGCAGCAGGTCCTCGCCCGCGCCGGCGTCGCGCAGGCAGCACCGCAGCGGCTCCCCGCCGCCGGCTCGGAGCGCTTCGGCGGGCCGGCCGGCGGCGTCCCGACCGGTACGGCGGACGGCGTCGAGCGCCGCCGGTGGCAGCGGGCGGACGAGGAAGGAGGTGGCTGTTCTCATGGGTCCAGCCTGGTCCGGCCCGTCCGGGAACGCTGGCGGCGATCGGACCTGGCGCTACCGCCGCCCGCCGCGCGGTCGGGCGGGCCGCGCGGTCGGGCGGGCCGCGCGGTCGGGCGGGCCGCGCGGTCGGGCGGGCCGGCGCAGCGGGCCGCGACGCCACGCGGACCGGGCGATCCGGGCCGCGAGGTCAGGTGGGCGGGACGGTCGCGGCGGCGGCGCGGGTCATCAGCAGCATCCGCTCGTGCCGGGTCGGCGCCAGGCCGGCGGCCCGCTCCAGCTCCTCGGCCGCCTCGGCGTGCCGGCCGAGGCGTAGCAGAAGGTCGCCACGCACCGCGCCGAGCAGGTGGTAGCGGGCCATCCGGGGATCGCCGCGCAGGACGTCGACCGCGTCGAGGGCCGCCCCCGGCCCGTCGACGTGGAGCACCGCGACCGCGCGGTTGAGGTGGGTCACCGGTGACGGGGCGAGCTGGGTGAGCGCGTCGTAGAGCGCGAGGACGCCGTCCCAGTCGGTGTCCTCGAACCGGCGGGCGCGGGCGTGGCAGGCGGCGATGGCGGCCTGCACGGTGTACGGGCCCAGGGGCTTACGCAGCGTCCGGGCCCGGCCCAGCGCGGCCAGGCCGTGCGTGATGAGGGTGCGGTCCCAGCGCGTCCGGTCCTGGTCCGGCAGCAGCACCGGCTGGCCGTCCGGCCCGGTGCGGGCGGCGAACCGGGACGCCTGGAGTTCCATGAGGGCCACCAGGCCGTGCACCTCGGGTTCGCCGGGCATCAGCCCGGCGAGGATCCGGCCCAGCCGGACGGCCTGCTCGGCGAGGTCCCGGCGCATCCACCGGTCGCCGGAGGTCGCCGCGTAACCCTCGTTGAAGATCAGGTAGACCACCTCCAGGACGGCGGAGAGCCGGGCCGGCAGGGCGTCGGCGTCGGGCAACGCGAACGGCACCTCGGCCTCGGCGAGGGTCCGCTTGGCCCGGGAGATGCGCTGCCCGATGGTGGCGCTCGGCACCAGGAACGCCCGGGCGATCTCCTCGGTGGTGAGCCCGCCGACCATGCGCAGGGTGAGCGCGGCCCGCGCCTGCTGGGACAGCACGGGGTGGCAGGCGACGAAGACCAGGGCCAGCAGGTCCTCGTCGGTGGCCGTGCCCAGGCCCGCGTCGTGCGGCTCGTCGCGCGGAGCCGCGGCGAGCAGCGCGTACCGGTCGTCGCGCAGCCGTTCCCGCCGGATCAGGTCGATCGCCCGGCGCCGGGCGACGGTCGCCAACCACGCGGCCGGCTCGTCCGGCACGCCGTCGCGCGGCCACTGCGCCAGCGCGGACAGGAACGCCTCCTGGGCGACGTCCTCGGCGAGCCCGACGTCGTGCACGAGCCGGGTGAGGGAGGCGACCAGACGCGCGGAGTGCATCCGCCAGACCGCCTCGACCGTCCGTCGCGCGTCCATCGTGGCCTCCCCACCCGTCGCCCGGCGTCAGCCCTGCCCGTGCTGTGCCGTGACCTCGGCGGCGAGTCGCGCGTCCCGCTCGCGTCGCTCCGGGGTGTACTCCTCGCCGAAGTCCTCCGCCTCGAAGAACGGGCGGATCTCCAGACTCGACCGGATCCCGCTGTTCGGGTCGTCGGGGCACTGCCGGGCCCACTCCACGGCCTCCTCGACCGAGCCGACCTGCCAGATCCAGTACCCGGCGATGATCTCCTTGGCCTCGGTGAACGGCCCGTCCACCACCGAGGTGGTGCCGCCCTCGAACACCACCTCGACGGCCTCGCTGGTGGGCCGCAGACCGCCGCCGTCCAGCATGATCCCGGCCTTGACCAGCCGCTCGTTGTACTCGCCCATCGCCTCGATCAGCTCCTGGCTCGGGGCGAGCCGGTCCTCGTCCGCCGCGGCGGCCTTCACCAGCACCATCACCTTCACGATGTCCTCCTCACTCGTGTGCCGGCCGTCCGGCCGGCGCCGTCACCAGGAGGTCGAACGGGCGCCGGCCGGTTTCGACATGACGGCCGGAGAATTTCGCGAAGGGCGACGGGTCAGTCCCGATGCACGACGAGTCGGAGCTCGGTGACGCCCTTCTCCGGCTCATTCGGACAGTAGTCGAGGTAGGCCTCGCGGGCGAAGCCGGCGGGGCGGACCCGGCTCAGCCGGGCAGCGGGGCCTCGTCACCACGGCTACGGCGCGGGCCGACCAACCGGCGGACCATCGGCGCGGCGTTCCACTTCGCGGCGCCCACCAGATCCCGGGCGTGTTCGAGGACGGTGTAGTCCGGCCGGGCCAGGCCGTGCGCGAGGGCCCGGTCCAGGTCGTTCCCGCACCGGGTGAGCACGCTGTCGAAGTCGCGCCGGACCGGCTCCAGCAGGTCGTACCGGAACGAGCGGTGCAGCCGGGCGAAGAACGGCTTGTAGAGCCGCGCCCGTTCGTGCAGCCCCGAGGAGTACGACATCGGGTGCTTCGGCCGCCGGCGGACGTAGCCGGGGAGGACGTCGGCGAACGCCCGCCGGACGATCCACTTCTCCTGGCCGTCGCGCATCTTCAGCTCCAGCGGCAGCCGCATGGCCAACTCGACGACGCTGAGGTCGAGGAACGGCACCCGCGCCTCCACCCCGTGGTCCATGCTGGTCCGGTCCACCCGCTGCAGCTCGGTCCGACCCAGGTTGCTGATCTTGTGCAGCAGGAGCCGGCGGGACGCGGCCGGCCCGACCTCGTGGTACATCGGGTAGCCGCCGAACAGCTCGTCCGATCCGTCGCCGGTGAGCGCGACCTTCACACCCAGCTGCCGCAGCCGCCGGAACAGCGGCACGGAGACGACCGCGTTGATGATGTCGCCGTACTCGGTGAGCTCCGACATCCGGATCGCCTCCCGGATGTCGGCCAGGCGGATGTCGCGCGGGCGCAGCTCCACCACCTCGTGCGGCACGCCGAGGTCGGCGGCGAGACGACGGGCGTAGGCCACGTCGGGACTGTCCGGCACACCGACCGTCACCGCGACGCAGTCCGGGTGCATCTCCCGTACGTGCAGCAGGGTCAGCGAGCTGTCCAGGCCGCCGGAGAGCATCACGCCGACGGTGAGGTCGGTGTCCACCCGCAACCGGATGCTCTCCTTCAGCGCGGCGCGGACGAGCAGGGCGGCCTCGTCCAGGTCGTCGATCACGGGCAGCCCGTCGCCGAGGGTGAGCAGGTCGACGTGCGGGCGCAGCCGGAGGTGACCGCCCTCGTCCGCCCAGCCGTGGTGCCCGGGCGGCACTTCTCCGATCGGCGCGCCATGCCCGACCAGCGCCTTGACCTCCGAGGCGAGATGCAGGCAGCCCGGCTTGCGGGTCCAGTACAGCGGCTTCACGCCGAGCGGGTCACGGGCCAGGTAGGCGCGGCCGGTGGCCCGCTCGACCACCACGAACGCGTACTCGCCACGCAGCCGGGTGACCGCGTCCTCGCCCCAGCGTTCGAACGCGGCGAGCACCACCTCGGTGTCGCCGTCGCTGCGGAAGGCGTGGCCGAGCCAGGTCAGCTCGGCGCGCAGTTCTCGGTGGTTGAAGACCTCGCCGTTGAAGCAGAGCAGCCACCGCTCGTCGGCGGAAACCCACGGTTGCACCGCCCGGTCGCGGTCCACCACGCGCAGACGGCGGGCGCCGGCGAGCAGCCCGGTCTCGTACCGGGTCTCGGTGACCTCGCCGCGTGGGGCGAGGATGGCGAGCATCCGGCGGAAGATCGTCGGGTCGGCCTCGGGGCCGATGCTCAGCGCCACGCCGCCCATCGCTCACACTCCCATCTCGGCCTCGTACGCCCGCCGCAGCCGCCGACGGGCGCCCGGGGCGAGACAGATATGCCAGGCCTGGCCCTCGTCGATCACGTTGATCTCGCCGGCCTCCTGCCGGGCGAGGAGCACCTCGGCCAGGGCGCCCCGTGCGCCGAAGCGGTCGAACCAGTCCATCTCGATGTCCGCCGCGTACCCGAGGCAGTGCCCGCTGGGCAGCATGGCCGAGTAGCCGAGGCGGCGCAGCCGGTACTGGTGCTCGGCGCTGCGGGTCAGGCTGGTGACCCACAGTGGCGGGGTGCCCGCCGGGGTGGCCCGGGCGAACTCCCGGCCGAGGTCGTTGAGCAGCGCCACCACCTCCCGGCGGGCGCGCCGGGCCAGCAGTCCGGCGGTACGCGGGCTGGCGTCGGGCCGCAGCCGTCGCCGGGCCGCCTGGAACCCCCGGCCGAGCAGGGTCGCCGGCTGTTCGCGGTAGCGGAAGCGCAGCAGATCACGGCGGCGCAGCCACTCCAGGTCGACCAGCTCGGCGCTCCCCTCGACCTGGGCGTCGGTGAGGAAGGCGTGGGCGTCCCGCCACCACATCACGTCGATGCGGGAGAGCAGGTAGATCCGGACCAGGGCGGTGAGGTCCCGGGCCGCACTGCGCTCGTTCGGCTGGTAACGGGCCATCTCCAGCAGCAGCGTCTCGCGCGCGCCGAGGAAGCCCTGCGGGGTGGCGTCGAGCACCGCGGCGAGGGCGGGCTCGCGTAACCGGTCGTCGATCAGCACCTGCCGGGCGGCGGTGCTGGGCGCGTCGGCGAGGGCGCCGACCTCGACCAGCAGATCGGCGACGGCTGCCCGGTACGCGGCGAGGTCGGCCCCGGCGGCCGCCGGCCGGCCGGGCGAGGCGGTGGGGAGGCGGCGAGGCGCGGCGGTCGAGGTGACGGGCGGGCCGGACTGCGGTCCGGGGCGTCGGCTGGGCACTCGCATGATCGGTCCTCTCCGGTCACGACGCGGGGTTGCTGGCCCTGCACACACCGTAATCGGCCGGATCGGGAGGAGCCCGAATAATCCCTGCTAAGCACCCCGATTGACGACGTTGTGGGAGGGCCCGGCGAGCCGGGGTCGGGACGGGGACGAACCGGTCACTCCTCGACGGCTCCGCTCAGCCGCTGGACCTCGGCGTACGACGGTGGCTCCGGCGGGACGGCCGGCCCCACGCGAGGATCCGGACCCGCGGCCGGGCCCGGATCCGCGGACCGCAGGGCGTCCACGGTCGCCAACGCGGCCCCGAGCGCCGCGCGGAACAGCAGCGAACCGGTGCTGATCCGAGCCACCCCGAGCCGGCCCAGCTCGGCGACGGTCGGACCGCCCGGCCGGTACAGCACGTTCAGCGGGGCGTCGAGTTCCGCGACCAGGACGCCGACCGTGGCGGCGTCCGGCACGCCGGGCGTGAAGATGCCGTCCGCCCCGGCCGCCCGGTACGCCCCGGCCCGCTCCAGCGCCTGCGGCAACGGGTCGGGGACACCGAGCCACCAGGCGTCGGTGCGGGCGTTGACGAAGAGGTCCGGGGCCGCGACCTTGACCGCCGCCACCTTGTCCGCGGTCAGCGCAGGCGGGTCGAGTGTCCCGTCCGACCGGCCGTCCTCCAGGTTGATCCCGACCACGCCGAGCCCGGCCAGTTCGACGGCGAGCGCCGCGACCTCGGCCGGGTCGTCGCTGAATCCCGCCTCCAGGTCGACGGTGAGGAGCGTGGACACCCCGCGCAGCAGTCGGGCCAGCCGCAGGGTCTCCGCCCGGGTGGCCGCGGCACCGTCGGGCAGGCCGGCCGCGGCGGCGACGCCGAGGCTCGTGGTGCCGACCGCCGGATATCCGCGGGTGGCGAGCGCGGCGGCCGAGGCGTGGTCCCAGGCGTTGGGCAGCAGCAGCGGCGTGCCGGCGTGGTGCAGGGCGTGGAACGCGGCGTGCCGGTCGCTCATCGCGCTACCACCTCGAGCCGGGTCGGCACCCGCAGCAGCGGGTGCGGTTCGTACCGCACCGGCCCCGGGACGCGACGGCACCGCTCGCGCAGCACGTCCAGCACCCCGGCGGCCAGCGCCAGGGCGTGCCCGCTGCCGGGGCAGCCGCGGGGTCCGACGCCGAAGGTCAGCGCCGCCGCGGCCCGGCCGGGCCGGAACACGTCCGGCTCGGCGAAGACCGCCGGATCCCGGTTGGCCGCGTCGAAGCGCAGCACCAGCGGCGTGCCGGCCGGCAGCTCGACGCCGCCGATCCGCACGTCGCCGGCGGTGATCCGCCGGCTGCCCCGGACCGGCGGATCCAGCCGCAGCACCTCGGCGAGCAGGTCCACCAGGTCCCCGCCGGAGGCGGCCGGTACGGCGTCGGCGTCGGGCCCGGTCGGCGCGGTGCCGCCGCCCGCTCGCGCCGCGTCGCCCCCGGGGTGGGCGCGCGGCGTGGCCGGCGCCCCGGGCGGAGGCAGCAGGTGGCGACCGAGGGCGGGGTGGGCGCGCGGGGTGGCGGGAGCCTCGGCCGGAGGCAGCAGGTGGCGGGCGCCGGCGCAGATCAGCCCGGCCGTCGCGTCGCACGCCTGGACCAGCAGCCCGATCCGGTTGGCCAGCGCCTCGAACGGGTCCGGCGGGGCCAGCGCCACCAGGGCGGCCACCGCCCGGTCCGCCCGCCGCACCACCGCCGGTTCGGCCCCGGGGTGGTACGCGGCGGCGACGGCGGCCACCGCCGGCACGGCCGCGTCCGGGTCGGCGAAGCCGAGTCGCGCGGCCAGCACCCGCACCGGTACGCACCGGGCGAGCGCGCCCGCCACGTCCAGGCGGCCGCCGGCCGAATCCAGCGCCGCGCCGGACAGCCGGCTCGCGTGCTCGCGCAGCGCGTCCGGGTCGAGCGTCGCCAGCGCCGCGACGCCTACGTCCCGCCTTCTCGGGTGCTCCGCCGGGGCACTGAACCGGCTCACCGCGCCGCGCAACCCGGCCAGCGTGCCCGGCGGGCCGGGCTCGGCGACCGGCACCCGGCAGGAGGGTTCGACGAGGGCGGCGCGCACGTCGGCGTACCGGGTGAGCGTCCAGCCGGTGTCCGGGTGCGGGCGGGGCGGGCCGCACGGCGGGGTGTCGGAGGCAGGGGCGAGGACGGGCCAGGTCGCGGTCACGCGTCGACGCTAGGCGCGCGACCCTACGGCCCCCGCCGAAGTGTCACCCCGCCCCGACGCCTTGATCGACTCCGTGTCGCCCACTGGCGGTGTCCCGTGGACCGGGACATCGGCACGTCGGGGAGACGGTGTCGGTCATCGGCGTCAGGCGCGCCCGCCGCCGGTGTCGGTGGTCGCGGGCGGCGCCAGGGTGGCCGCGGGCACGCCGAGGGCGGCGGCCAGCGCCGGGGCGCCGTCGGGGGTGAGCCGGACGGCGCGGCCGTCGCCCCGGGCCAGCCAGCCCAGGTCGAGCAGGCGCGCGCAGAGGGCCGCGGCGAGCGCGCCGGAGAGGTGCGGGCGGCGTTCTGTCCAGTCGAGACAGTCGCGCAGCAGCGGCCGGCGGGTGGCGCGCAGCGGCGCCACCGTCAGCCCGAGGTCGGCGCACCAGTCCAGCCCGGCCGGCGTGAGGGTGAGCCCGCCGGCCCGGTCCAGCAGGCCCCGGTCGAGCAGCGCGTCGTGCACCAGCACGCCGAGCCGGCCGGCGAGGTGGTCGTAGCAGGTCCGGGCGTACGCCTGGGCGGCGGTGGCGCGGGCGGCGCGCAACGAGCGGGCCGGCGGCGGCGCGGCTCCCACCCGCCCGGCCAGGTCTTCGATGAGCTGGGCCACGGACGGGTCGGCCAGCCGCACGTAACGGTGCCGCCCCTGCCGTTCCTGCACCAGCAGCCCGCCCCGGACCAGCTGGCTGAGGTGGTCGCTCGCGGTGGACGCCGCGACGCCGGCGGCCCGGGCCAGCTCCCCTGCCGTCCAGGCCCGCCCGTCGAGCAGGGCCAGGCAGAACCGGGCCCGGGTGGTGTCGGCCAGCAGGGCGGCGAGCTGGGCCAGGGCCGGCGCGTCGGTGGTCGTGGGGTGCATCCGCCCATGCTGGCACGGCGACGGTTCGGTCCCCGCCGACGCGGCACGGGACACGTCGACGACCTCAGCCGGCTCTTTACAACGTTGTATCCATCGTTGTAGGAACGGACACGCACGCCGTACCACCCCACCACCATCCACCCGACCCGAGGCAGGACTGATGGGACACCTCCGCCGCGGCGGCGCGCTCGCCGCCGTACTCGGTCTGCTGCTGGCCGCCGCCCCGGCGCCGGCCGCCGCCGATCGACCGTCCGCCGCCCGGTACCACAACCCGATCTCCGCGGGCGTCGGCGACACCTTCGCCGACCCGGTGATCGTCCGGGGCGACGACGGCTACTGGTACGCCTACGGCACCACCGACCCGCTGCGCGAGGGCGAGCGACAGTTCCACCGGGTGCCCACCGCGCGCTCCGCCGACCTGGTCGACTGGACGTACGTCGGCGACGCCTTCGGGCCCGACCAGCGCCCGCCCTACGCCGCGCCCGGCGCGGCCTTCTGGGCCCCGGACGTCCGCCGGATCGGCGACCGGTACGTCATGTACGTGACCGTCACCGACACCACCGTCTCGACCGACGGCAGTGACTACGCCATCGGCGCGGCCACCGCGCCCACCCCGACCGGCCCGTGGACCTTCGCCGACCAGCCGGTCGTCGCCCCACGCGCCGGCGGGGGCGGCGGTTTCCTCACCACCATCGACCCGAGCCAGTTCACCGACGTCGACGGGACCAGCTACCTCTACTACGGCAGCTACTACGGCGGCATCTCGGTCACCGAACTCTCCCCCGACGGGCTGCGCACGGTGGGCGCCCCGACGCTGGTCGCGATCGACAACAAGTTCGAGGGCGCCTACGTGCTGCGCCACGACGGCTTCTACTACCTCTTCGCGTCCACGGCGAACTGCTGCGCCGGCCCGGCCACCGGCTACTCCGTCCAGGTCGGGCGGGCGACCGGCCCACGCGGGCCGTTCCTGGACCGCGACGGGACCCCGCTGGTCGCGTCCCGCGCCGGCGGCACGCCGGTGCTCACCCAGAATGGCAACCGGTGGATCGGCACCGGGCACAACGGCTTCCTGACCGATCTGTCCGGACAGGACTGGATCGTGTACCACGCCATCGACCGGGCGGACCCGTACCTGGACGAGCCGTTCGGCATCAACGAGCGGCCGATGCTGCTGGACCGGCTGGACTGGATCGACGGTTGGCCGACGGTGAACGCCGGGACCGGCCCGTCGGAGGGGAACCGGCCGGCGCCGGTCGCCACCGGCACGCTGGACGAGCGTTTCGACGGCGGCCTGGCCGGGTGGCGGCGGGGCACCGGCGACTGGCGGGTGGCCGACGGCCGGCTCACCGGACGCGGCGAGCTGACCAGCCGTACGACCGTCGGCGGCGACGTGCGGGCGGAGGCCGACCTGCGGCTGACCGGCGCGGACGCCGCCGGCATCGCCCTGGCCAACCGGGTCGAGGTCCGCGTCGACGCGGCGGGCGGCCGGCTCGTTGCCCGCGACGGGGGCCGGACGGCCACCGCCCCGCTGCCCGCCGGATTCGCCGCCGCCGACCGGCACAACCTGGCCGTCGAGGTACGTGGCCGCCAACTCGTCGCCGAACTGAGCCCGGCCCGGCTCGGCGACCAGCTCGCCGTGGTGACGCTGCGACTGGACCGCCCGGTCGCGGGTCGGGTGAGCCTGCGCGCGACGGGCGGAGCCGCCGAGTTCGACAACGTCAGCGCGGCCCGGCTGTACCGACCGGCGCGGGCCGCCTCCCCCGGGCCGCGGGTCGGCGCGCCGCTGCCGGCGTGGTCCGACGAGTTCCGCGACGGCCTCGGGCCGGCCTGGAGCTGGGTCCGCCCGGACCCGGCGGCGGCGGTGGCCGGCGGCGCGCTGCGCTGGCCGGTGCAGGGCGGCGACCTGGCCGGCACCGGCAACACCGCCGGCGTGCTGCTGCGCGACGCGCCGGCCGGTGACTACGTCGTCGAGACGAAGGTGACCCTCGACCTGGGCGAGGACTCGGTCCGCAACTACCAGCAGGCCGGCCTGGTCGCGTACGTCGACGACGACCGCTTCGCGCGGCTGGCCCAGGTGGCGATCTGGAACACCCGGCAGGTCGAGTACGGCTACGAGCTGCCGTTCGCCGGCCAGCCGGTGTACGGCGGCAGCATCGTCGGCACGCCCGCCACCACCACCTGGCTGCGGTTGGCGCACCACGTCGACCCGGTCAGCGGCGAGCACGAGTTCCGGGCCGGGTCGAGCCGGGACGGGCGTACCTGGACGTGGGGTGCGGTGTGGACCCTCCCGGCGGACACCACACCCCGGATCGGCCTGATCGCCCACGGCGGCGCTCAGCCGGCGGTCACCGCCGAGTTCGACTACCTGCGCTTCTACCGCTGACCGGACAGCCGGGGTCCCTCCCTGCCGGACTCGACAGTGGAGGGACCCCGGTCAACGCGCGGCGGGTGTGAACGGCCCGACGCTGCGGGTGTCGCCGTCGTAGCTGCGCGCCGCGACGAAGTCGCCGGACGGGCGCTCGCCACCGACCACCGCCCGGGCCCGGCGACGATCGGCGTCCCGAAACCGCAGCGCCAGGCTCAGATGCGGGACCCAGCGCCCCGGCAGGTGCCACGGGCGCGGCCCGGGCGCGTCGGCGAGCACGTCCCAGACCGCGCCGTGCAGGGCGAGCAACCCGGGGGTGGGCCGCACCAGCCAGACCAGCGGAGCGCTGCCGTCGAGCACCGCCACCCGGTCGACGCGGGCGGGCAGGGGCAGCGCCGAGTCGAAGAGGGCGGCGAGTCGATCCTCGGCGCCGGGCGGAAACTCGTCCACCGCGGCGAGGGTCAGGTGCGGCCGGTTGGTGGGATGGGTGTTGCGGGCCAGGCTCGGCAGGCCGGTCGCGGCCAGCCGCTCCCAGGCCGTCCGGACCGCCGCGTCCAGCTCCGCCGAACAGAGCAGTTCGACCGTACGCACCCGCTCACGTTAGCTTCCCGGACCGGCGGGGCCATGGACGGTCAGAGCCAGCCGTTCTCGCGGGCGGTGCGGATCGCCTCTGCCCGGTTGGCCGCGCCGAGCTTCTGCACCGCCGCGGCGAGGTAGTTGCGCACCGTGCCCGCGGACAGGTGCGCCCGGCGGGCGATCACGGCGACCGGGGCGCCGAGTTCGGCCAGCCGCAGCGTCTCCAGCTCCCGGGGCGTCAGCGGGCAGGCCGGGAGGGTGAGCGCGTCGGCGGCCAGGGCCGGGTCCACGTACCGGCCGCCCGCGTGCACCCGGCGGATCACGTCGGCGAGCGCGCCGCCGGGCGCGCCCTTGGGCAGGAACCCTCGGGCCCCGGCGGTCAGCGCCTGCCGCAGGTGGGCCGGGCGGCCGTGCCCGGTGAGCAGCACCACCGCGCATTCGGGCAGGGCGCGCGCCAGCTCGCCGGCGACCTGGATGCCGGTCCGGCCCGGCATCTCCAGGTCCACCACGGCCACGTCCGGTCGGTGGGCCAACGCCGCGGTGACCGCCGCCGGCCCGTCGGCCGCCTGGGCCACCACATCCAGGTCGGGTTCGAGCCCGAGCAGGGCGCCCACCGCCATCCGGACCAGGTCCTCGTCGTCGGCGAGCAGGACGCGGATCATGCCGGGACCGGCACGGTGGCTTCGAGGGTGAACACGTCCTCGTCGCGCCGGACGTGCAGCCGGCCACCGGCCGCGCCGAGCCGGTCGGCGAGGCCGCGCAGGCCGCTGCTGCGCGCGTCCGGGACGCGCTCCTCGGCGCCGTCGTTGGTCACGGTCATCCGGGCCAGGTCGCCCTCCCGGACGATCTCGATCCGGCACCAGCCGGCTCGGCTGTGCCGCAGCACGTTCGTGCCGGCCTCCCGCAGCACCGCGGCCAGGTCGCTCGCGGCCGTCGGCGGCAGGTCCGCCGGCGGGGGCACCAGGGTGCACCGTACGCCGCACGAGCGCAGCACCCCGGCGACGGCGGCGAGCTGGTCGCCCAGGTCGACGGCCCGGTAGCCGTGGACGGCCTCCCGCACCTCGGCCAGCGCCGAGATCGCCAACCCCTGCACCTCGGTGGCCTCTCGGCCGGCCCGCTCGGCGTCCACTTCCACGAGGCGGGCGGCGAGTTCGGACTTCAACGCGATGACGGTGAGGCTGTGCCCCAGCACGTCGTGCACGTCGCGGGCGAAGCGCAGCCGCTCCTCCGCGGTGGCCAGCCGGGCCTGCGCCGCCTGGCCGGCGCGCGCCTCGACGAGCAGGTCCCAGAACCACACCTGCAACCCGTTGACCAGGGCGACGCCCGCGCCGACACCGCCGGTCACCGCGAGGAAGCGCCAGACCTGGCCGCCGGTCCAGAGGGCCACGCCGACCGTGGCGACGAGGGTCACCACGGAGATCACCAGCGCTGCCGGGAGCCGGAGCAGCAACGGTGCCATGCCGATCAGGGAGGCGCCGAGCCACGCCCAGGTGGGCCACGCACCTGCGGCGACCGGGCCGACCAGCGGGACGGTCAGCAGCGCGACCACGCCGAGGCACCACTGGGCGCGACGGCGCCACCGCTGCGCCAGCCAGGGCGTCACCGCCGCGTAAAGCACGGCGGCCTGGCTGGCGGTGAAGGCGACGACGCCCACGGCGCCGAGCGCGGCACGCGCCGGATCCGGTTCCCGGGCGATACCGACCAGCGGCAGGAGCAGGCTGGCCCAGATCCCGGTGGCGAGGGAGAACAGGGTGGCCGCGCGGGCGCGGCGCAACCGCCGATCAGCCCAGGTCCCTGCGGCCTCCTGCGTCACGGACCCGATCTTAGGGCCGGCGGCGCACGGTCCGCCCCTGCCGAATGTCACGGGTGGACCGTGCGATCCGCACCGAGAACCGGTGACAGGCGCGGCTGTTCCGCGACGCCGGGCGCCGGCAGGGTCGAGGGCATGACAGACACGCTGACGCACCACCCGGCTTCTCCCGCTCCCTCGTCGGCTCCGCACGCGGCCGGCGGCGTCCGTCACCTGCTGCGGCACCTCGGCGAGATGGCGCTCGCGATGGTGGCCGGGATGCTGCTGCTCGCTCCGCTGTGGCGGGTCGCCGGCGCCCCGCTCGGACTCACCGCCGTCCTCGTCCGGCCGGACGTGGCCGCGTTCGTGATGGCGACCGACATGACCGTCGGCATGATCGTGTGGATGCGGCACCGCCGCCACTCCTGGGGGGCGTGCGCGGAGATGGCCGCCGCCATGTACGTCCCGTTCCTGGTGCTGCTCGTGCCGTACTGGGCGGGACGGCTCGCCGGCGACGCGCTGATGCTCGGCGGGCACCTGCTCATGCTGCCGGCGATGCTGCTCGTGGCGCTGCGGCACCGGCACGACGCCGCCGCGCCGGCGCGCCGGCGGCACCCGATGGTCGAGGCTGCGCTGCGCCGCTGGCCGGCCGGGCTGGCCCTGCTGATGACCGTCGACCACTGGGTGTCCCCGTCTGTGCTCAGCCCGTGGACCATGCTGGTGCTGCCCGCCGGCTACCTGGTCATCGGCGCGTACCGGGGTCAGCTGAACGGACCGGGCATGCTGGCCCGGCAGCTCGCCGGTCTGGCCGCCTGGTCGGGTCTGGTGCTGGTCGCGGTCGTGGTCGGCGGCCGGGCCGCCGCCTGGCTGGTCGCGGCCGGGTGGCTCGCCCACGCGGTCTGGGACGTGGTGCACCACCGCCGCGGCGAGGTGGTGCCGCGCGGGTACGCCGAGTGGTGCGCGGTGCTCGATGCGGTTCTCGGCATCACGATCGTCCTGGCCATTTTGGCCGCCTGACGGGCCGGCGGGACCGCCCGCCGGCACGGGGTGGCGGGCGACCGACCGGCGCGGAGCCGGGCGCCCGGGGCGGCCGGTGACCGTCGGGTTGCCGGTCGGCGCGGCGGGCCGACAGCGGTGATGAAAGGCTTGTCACATGAGTTCGGCACCTGAAGAGACCCACCCCACCGATTCCGGCACTGACGAGGCGACCGGCTTCGCGGACCTCGGGCTCCGCGAGGAGCTGCTCGGCGCGCTGTCCGCCCTCGGCTACGAGGAGCCCACTCCGATCCAGCGGGAGGCGATCCCTCCGCTGTTGGCCGGGCAGGACCTGCTCGGGCAGGCGGCCACCGGCACCGGCAAGACCGCCGCCTTCGCGCTGCCGCTGCTGCAGCGGATGCCGGCGCACGGCGACGCGGCCGATCCGGTGGCGTTGGTGCTGGTGCCGACCCGGGAGCTGGCGGTGCAGGTCTCGGAGGCGTTCCACCGCTACGGCCGGGAGCTCGGCGCCCGGGTGCTGCCGATCTACGGCGGGCAGCCGATCGGCCGGCAGCTGCGCGCCCTCGACGCCGGGGTGGACGTGGTGGTCGCCACGCCCGGCCGGGCGCTGGACCACATCGCGCGGGGCACGCTGCGGCTGGGTGGCCTGGCCACGGTGGTGCTGGACGAGGCCGACGAGATGCTGGACATGGGCTTCGCCGAGGACATCGAGGCGATCCTGGAGCACGCGCCCGAGCAGCGGCAGACGGTCCTCTTCTCGGCCACCATGCCGTCCCGGATCGACGGGATGGCCCGGCAGCATCTCAGCGACCCGGTCCGGATCCAGATCGAGCGGGAGCAGCCGGTCGCCGGTGAGGCGCCCCGCGTGCGGCAGAGCGCGTACATCGTCAACCGGTCGCACAAGCCGGCCGCGCTGGGCCGGGTGCTGGACGTCGAGTCGCCCACCGCGGCGATCGTGTTCTGCCGCAGCCGGGAGGAGGTGGACCGGCTCACCGAGACGATGAACGGCCGGGGCTACCGGGCCGAGGCGCTGCACGGCGGGATGAGCCAGGAGCAGCGCGACCGGGTGATGGGGCGGTTGCGCGCCGGCACCGCCGACCTGCTGGTCGCCACCGACGTGGCCGCCCGCGGCCTCGATGTCGAGCAGCTCAGCCACGTGGTGAACTACGACGTGCCCTCGGCGCCGGAGTCGTACGTGCACCGGATCGGCCGGGTGGGTCGGGCCGGGCGCGAGGGGGTGGCGATCACCCTCGCCGAGCCGCGCGAGCACCGGATGCTCAAGACCATCGAGCGGGTGACCGGGCAGCGGATCGCGATCGACAAGATCCCCACCGTGGCGGACCTGCGGACCCGGCGGCTGGAGCTGACCCAGGCGGCGCTGCGGGAGAGCCTGCTCGAGGACGACCTGGAGTCGTTCCGGGTGATCGTGGAGTCGCTGACCGACGAGTTCGACCTGATGGAGGTCGCCCTCGCCGCGGTGAAGCTGGCGCACGAGACGACCTCGCCGGGCGCGGACGACGAGGAGGAGATCCCGCAGATCCCGGTGCGCGGCCCGCGGGAGGGACGGCCGGAGGTCCGCGGCGAACGGCGCGGCGGCGCCCGGCCCCGCGCCGGCGGCACCACGCAGGTCTTCGTCGGGCTCGGCCGGCGGGCCGGGGTGCGCCCGCAGGACCTGGTCGGGGCGATCACCGGGGAGACCAGGGTCAGCGGCCGGGACATCGGCTCGATCGAGATCGCCGACCGGTTCTCGCTGATCGAGGTGCCGTACGCGGTGGCCGACGAGGTGATCGCGGGGCTGCGGGGCAGCACGATCAAGGGTCGCAAGGCGACCGTACGCCGGGACCGCGACGGCGACGACGGGGACCGGCGGGCCCGGGCCACCGACCGCCCGTACGGCGGCGGCCGGCGCCCTGACGGCGGTGACCGGCGGCGCGAGGGCGGTGACCGGCGCTACGACGGCGACCGGCGGGACCGGCGCGAGCGCTGAGACGGCGGGAGCCCCCTGCCGCCGCTCGGGGCGGTGGCAGGGGGCTCCCGGTCGGGCAGCCGTCAGGCGGCGGCGAGCGCCGAGCCGTCCAGCGACTCCGCGTCGAGCTCGGCCGGGCGCAGCGCCAGGGCGAGCACGTCGGCCACGTCGGCGAGGGTGTGGATGGTCAGCGCCTCGCGGACCTCGGTGGGCAGGTCGTCCAGGTCCGGCTCGTTGCGGGCCGGGATGATCACCTCGGTCAGGCCGGCCCGGTGCGCGGCGAGCAGCTTCTGCTTCACCCCGCCGATGGGCAGCACCCGCCCGGAGAGGGTCACCTCACCGGTCATGCCGAACTCGGGCCGGACGGGCCGGCCGGTCACCAGGGAGGCCAGCGCGGTCACCATGGTGATGCCGGCGCTCGGACCGTCCTTGGGCACCGCGCCCGCCGGGAAGTGCACGTGGATCCGCCGCCCGGCCAGGGCGTTCGGGTCGATGCCGAAGCGTCGCCCGTTCGACCGCAGGTACGACAGCGCGATGTGTGCGGACTCCTTCATCACGTCGCCGAGCTGGCCGGTCAGGGTCAGCCCCGGCTCGCCCTCCATGCTGGTCGCCTCGATGAAGAGCACGTCCCCGCCGGCCCCGGTGACCGCCAGGCCGGTCGCCACGCCGGGCACGGCCGTCCGCTCCGCCGACTCCGGCGTGAACTTCGGCCGACCCAGGTAGCGGGCCAGGTTCCCGGTGTCGACCTGGACCGGGGTCGGGTCGTCGGCCAGGGTGACCGTCACCTTCCGCAGGATCTTGGCGAGGGCCCGCTCGAGCTGCCGGACGCCGGCCTCCCGGGTGTACTCCCCCGCGATCTGGGCGAGGGCCTCGTCGGCCACGGTCACCTCGTCGGCGGTCAGCCCGGCCCGCTCCCGCTGCCGGGGCAGCAGGTGGTCCCGCGCGATGGCCACCTTCTCGTCCTCGGTGTAGCCGTCCAGGGTGACCAGCTCCATCCGGTCCAGCAGCGGGCCGGGGATGGCCTCCACCACGTTCGCGGTGGCCAGGAAGAGCACGTCGGACAGGTCGAGGTCGACCTCCAGGTAGTGGTCCCGGAAGGTGTGGTTCTGCGCCGGGTCGAGCACCTCCAGCAGGGCGGCGGCCGGATCGCCGGCGTAGCCGGCGGCCAGCTTGTCCACCTCGTCGAGGAGCACGACCGGGTTCATCGAGCCGGCCTCCCGCAGCGCGCGGACGATCCGGCCGGGCAGCGCCCCGACGTAGGTGCGCCGGTGACCGCGGATCTCCGCCTCGTCCCGCACGCCGCCCAGGGAGACCCGGACGAAGTTGCGGCCGAGCGCCCGGGCGACCGACTCGCCGAGGCTGGTCTTGCCGACCCCGGGCGGGCCGGCGAGGGCGAGCACCGCGCCGGAGCCACGCCCGCCGACGACGCCGAGGTTGCGCTCGGCGCGGCGGTTGCGCACCGCGAGGTACTCCAGGATGCGGTCCTTCACGTCGGCCAGGCCGGCGTGGTCGGCGTCGAGCACCTCGCGGGCCGCGGCCAGGTCGGTGTTGTCCTGGGTACGCGTGCTCCACGGCATCTCCAGCACCGTGTCCAGCCAGGTCCGGATCCAGCCCGCCTCCGGGGAGGCGTCACTGGCCCGCTCGAGTTTGCCGACCTCGCGCAGCGCCGCCTCGCGGACCTTCTCCGGAAGGTCCGCGGTCTCGACCCGGGCCCGGTAGTCGGCCGAGCCGTCGGGCTCGTCCTCACCGAGCTCCTTGCGGATCGCGGCGAGCTGCTGGCGCAGCAGGAACTCCCGCTGCGACTTCTCCAGCCCCTCCCGCACCTCGGTGTTGATCTGCTCGGTGACCTCCTGCTCGGCCAGGTGATCCTTCACCCAGCCGACCAGCAGCTCCAGCCGGGCGGTGACGTCCGGCGCGGCGAGCAGCTCGGTCTTCTGCTCCAGGGTCAGCCAGGGCGCGTAGCCGGCCGAGTCGGCCAGCTCGGAGAGGTCGGTCATCCGCTCCATCGCGTCGATGACCTGCCAGGCGCCGCGCTGCTGAAGCACCGAGGTCACCAGCGCGCGGTACTCGCGGGCGAGTTCCCGGGCCTTGCCGGCCGGGGCGGGTTCACGTAGTTCGGTCGCCTCGACCCAGAGCGCGGCGCCCGGACCAGGGACGCCGGAGCCGATGCGGGCGCGGGCGAGGCCCCGGATCACGGCGGCGGGCTCCCCACTGGGCAGCCGGCCGACCTTCTCGATGGTGGCGATCGCGCCGACCGGGCCGTACTCGCCGTCGATGCGGGGCACGGCCAGCAGCTGTCGGTCGCCGGTCGCGCGGGCCGCGTCGACCGCGGCCTGGGTGGTCGGGTCGAGGGTCACCGGGATCACCATGCCGGGCAGCAGCACGGCGTCCGTCAGGGGAAGTACCGGAAGAGTTGCCATCGAACACCTGCTATCGCGTTGAGTTGAGCGTGTCAGGCTCAAGTAACAAAGCGTTCCCTTTCTTCCTGGGTGTGACCCAGACCACTGATCCGCGCGGCCCGACGGCCGGCAGCGGCACCCGGCGGGCCCGGGCGACCTCGACGTGAGGACCGCCGGTTTCTCCGCGCGACCGCGGGCGGCCGGAACACTGTTTTCGCTGCGCGGCCGCGCAGCGCGGGACACCGTCGAGATCGCAGGCAGTCGCCGAGCGCACGGTGAAACGGGATGGCTGTCGCGCCGCCGCGGAAACCGCGGGCCTCCACCGCGGCGGAGGCGGCGGCTTCGCCGGACACGCCGGGCGCCTCGGCGATTGCGGCCGCCGTCCCGCCGCCGATTCCGCGGTCAGGCCGCTATTGGCGGACCGGCATAACGCGACTCGCTGAAATGGAAAGCGCCATATTCTTGCGGTTTACCGCGATCGTGGGTCAAACTTTGACCACACCCCGCCGTAGACAGGGAGTAATCGGCGATGGCCAGAAAAGTAATCACGGTGCTGACCGACGACCTCGATGGCGGAAAGGCCGACCGGACGGTCGAGTTCAGCCTCGACGGCGTCGCCTACACCATTGACGTCTCCGACGAGAACGCCGGCGTGCTGCGCAAGGCGCTCGACCCGTACATCAGCGCCGGGCGGCGGATCGGGCGCGGTCCCGTGGAGAGTGCCCGCGGTGTGCGACGGCCGGCCCGGGCCGGCGGGGCGGGAATGGACCGGGAACAGAACCGCGCGATCCGGGAATGGGCCGTCAAGAACGGCTACAAGATTTCCGAGCGGGGTCGGATCCCGGTCGAGGTCGTCGAGGCCTACAAGAACCGCTGACCGCGACGCGTCGGTCGTCCCGCCGTCGAATCGGCGTGGCCCGGCATTGCGCCACCGGCACCATTCGGCCGGCCCTCCGGGGCCGGCCGCGCCCGTTCCGCGGCAATCCCCGGTAACGGATGGTCGCGCAGCACGACAGCCAGGCACGACGACGGCCGGGCCACCCGGGGTTCCTGCCCCGGGTGGCCCGGCCGCGCCGGCGTCACTCAGTTGACCTGGATGCGCACCGCGTCGAAGGCCGGCGTCTGGTTGGCCCGCTCCATCATCGGCAACCGGTGCGACCCGTCACCGGCCCACACCGCGCACTGCGCGGTGCCGGACTGCGGCAGGCCGGGGACCTGGATGGTCACCTCGTCCGGCTCCGCGCCGCCCCCGCCGTCCTCGGTGGCCACGAAGAAGGCGGGCACCTCCTGCGGCGCCGGCGGGGCGTCCAGGCTGCCGAGCATCCGGCAGGCGGTGTGGAAGTGGCCGCGCACCAGCCCCTGCTCGTTGAGCAGCGAGCTCTCCACGTAGTAGCCGCCCTGGCCGGCGGCGAGGAAGCGGTCCCGGACGAGGTTCCGGGTGCTCACCCGGAGCGTGAAGGGCTGGCTGCGACCGACCTCGTTCGGGAAGTCGGTGATCAGCAGCGACGGGTTGTTCGCCGCGGCGCCCACCTCGCCGAATTCGGTGCTGACGCAGCGGTTGCCGTTCTGGAAACCGTCGTGCGGCTGCAGCTGGCTGTTGTCGCAGTTGTTCGCCAGCACACCCAGGCCGGCGCCCGGTCCGCCGTTGTTACCGCCGCCGTTGTTACCGCCGCCGTTGTTGCCGCCGCCGTTGTTACCGCCACCGTTGTTGCCGCCGTTGTTTCCACCGTTGCCGACCGGCTGGACCTGGCACTCGGCGAGCCGCGACAGGTTCTGCGGGCGCGGACCGAAACGGTCGATCGCGGTCGTGATCCGAGCCAGGGTGGCCTGCCGCTTGCTGGCCAGCGGCTGCAGGATCGCGCTCCGGACGAACGCCTCACCCCGGCTGCCCTCGGCCGCGAGCCTGCGGTCGGCCTCGGCGATCTGCGTCTGCAGCTGGCTCAGGTTGCGGTCGACCTCGGCCCGGGCGCGGCCCGGCACGTCCGGCAGTTGGCCGGCCACGTCCGGGCAGGCGATCGCCGAGCCGCCGGACCCGCTGCCGCCGCCGGTGCCCTGCTCGCACTCGGCGACCGACTGCTGCCCGTCGCCCCAGTGGTTGCGGACCCACCGACCGTCCTGCCAGGTGCGGGTGGTGGAGCCGCTCCCGCCCGGCGCGGTCGCACCGGGGCTGGGCTGCACGCAGGCTCCCGCGGCCGGTCGAGGCTTGCCGGACCGCCGGTCCTCCGCCGACGAGATCTGGGTCACGGCGACGATCCCGCCGAAGACCACGAGCGTGCCGACCACGGCCAGCAGACGCTTGCTCCGCGCGTTACCGGATGACCGGCGCGCCCGTGTGGACCTGCGCATCGAATTGTTCTCCTTCGCGATCCGGTCGTGGATCCGTGACCTCGGCGGACCGTCGGAAATTGCATCGGCGGCCCACTGCCGCGGCCGCCGTGACGCACCGTGGCATGTCGATGACCGACGATGCCCTTTTCCGCACCGCCTCCCGCGTCCGGTGCCCCGGACGGGAAGATCCTGTCCATTCCCGCTGGAGTACGGAACGGCTTCGCCGAGGGTTCAACCCCGTCGCGAAAAAAGCTGAACGGTACGCGGCGGACGGGGCGGGCCGGGTCGGATCGGAAGGTCAGTCGGCGCAGAGGTGGTCGAACGCGAACCCGCCGACCAGGTCGTCGCGGCGCGCGCTCAGCTCCACGATCTCGGCGCGCAGCGCGTCCCGGGGCACCAGCTCCGGCTCGACGGCCTCCGGATCGCGCAGCCGCTCACCCACCGCCACGGCGGCCAGGTCCTCGGCCAGCCGCGCCGGGTCGATCCCGCAGGAGAACCGGTGCTCCCACACCGACACCCGCTCGACCAGGCAGCGCCCGGGACGGACCTCCACCCAGCTCCAACCCTCCGCCGGCCCGCCGGCCCAGCGCACGTGCAGGCCGCGCACGATCGGGTCGACGAGCCGCCGGGAGACGTACGCCTCCACCGCCGCGGCCCGGGCGAGCGCCCCCAGGTCGTTGACGTGCCCGGTCCGACCGTCCGGAAGCCGGCCGAGGATCTCGCGGAACGCGACCGGCCCGGGCTCCTCCGGGTCGCCGGGCTCGGACGCCTCCCCGGCCGCCGCGGCGTACCCGCGTGCGTCGAGCACGTACTCCACGATCCGGCGACCGTGGTCGGCGGCCCGCAGCGTCGGCGACTCGACCCGCAGGACCGGCAGTCCGACCGCCGCGCTCACCGCGCTCTTCATCCGTTCGGCGCGCTGCGCGGCCGAGCCGGCCGGCGCGGCCGGACCGATCTCCACCGCGACGAGGGGACGGCCGGTGTCGGCGGAGCAGACCACGAGGTCGAATCCCTCCCGGCTGGCCGTGCTCCACTGGTGGCCGGTGATGCCCGGCGGACGACCCTGCACCAGCTCGCCGAGGCGGTGCCCGGCGTGCACCCGGTGCCCGGCGCGGGTGAGCACGGCGGTCCGCCCGCCCGCCGGGGGCAGCGCCCGCAGCCAGGCGCCGTCGTCACTGGTGCTCGTCATCTGCCTGATCCATCCGCCGGTCGGTCGAACGGGCCCGAGTGTAGGCGGTGGATCATGGTGGCCACCGCGCCGGGCGCTCGCCACGCCGAGGAGGAACCCGGGGTCGAGCTGTGACGTGGATCACAGCCGCTCGGACGTTCCAGGTCCTCCGCGCGGTGTATCCAGACCGACGCGCCGGTAGCGGATCGGCGCCGGGAGGTGTCATGTCGCGACAGCAGTTCGGCTTCCTCGCCGGCTTCCTGGTCGTGGCGGTCTGGGCGGCGGCCGGTATCGGGGTTGCCGCCCTCGCCGTGCTGGCCGGCCTGTTCGGCTGGCTCGTCGTCCGGGTCCTGGACGGGGACCTCGCGGTGACCGGGCTCGGCGACCGGGTCCGCCCGGCCCGACGCCGGTAGCGCCGGGACGGGAGCGCCCGATGACCGATCGGACCGACCGCGGCCACACCCGGATCAACCCGGAGGCGGTCGCCCGGGTCGCCGCACACGCCGCCCGGCAGGTGCCCGGCGTGTACGCGCTGGTGCCCGTACCCGCCCGGCCGCACGGGGTGGCGGTCCGCCTCGATGACCACGTAGCGAGCGTCGACGTCGACCTGGTCGCCTGGTACGGCCGGAGTGTGCTGGCGGTCGCCGACGCGGTCCGCGACGCGGTGATCGACCGGGTGCGGGCGTCGACTGGCCTGGCCGTGCGGGAGGTGACCGTCACGGTGGACGACCTGGTCGTGCCCGGCCCGGACGTACCGGTGCCGCGATGACGGGCCGGGCCTGAGGTGCGTACCGCCAACCGGCTGGCCACGCTGCTGCTGGCAACCGCCCTGCTCGGCGCCGGCGCGCTGGTGGTGGTGGAGGGGCTGCTGGCCGTGGCGGGGCGCGCCCCGCTGCTCGTCGACCGCGCCCGCTGGGCCAGGGCGCTCGGCGCCACCCGATGGGACGACCCGGCGGTGCGGGCCAGTGCGGTGGCGCTCATCCTCGTCGGTCTGGCCGTCCTCGCCGCCGAACTGCGCCGGTGGTCGCCCCGCCGGCTGGACGCCGGCGAGGGGTGGCACCTGCACCGGAGATCGGTCGAGCGCCGGCTGGCCGTCGCCGTGCGGTCGGTTCCCGGCGTACGGCGGGCACGGGTGCGGATCCGGCGGCGGGGCGCCGAGTGGCGGCCGCGGGTGGTGGCCACCGGGGACCCGGCGGCGCGCCCCGAGGTCGAGTTCGCCGTGCACCAGGAGCTGCATCGGCTGGCCGCGCCCCGCCCCGGCCGGATCGACGTACGGCTGCTTCCCCGCCGGGGGGCGGCGTGACCAACGCCGCGCACCGCGTGCTGTGGACCGTTGTGGCTCTGCTGCTGGTCGCGGTCGGCGGGGTCACGCTGGCGCTGAACCTCGGCCGGCTTCCCGGCGGCGACCCCGGTGGGGTCCTGCTCAGCCCCGGGATGCGCCGCGCCTGGCGGATCAGCGCGCCCTGGGGCGCCCTCGCCGCGGTGGTCGCCGGCGTGCTGGCCGCCCTGGCCGGGCAGTGGCTGCTCGGGCGAGAACTCCGCGCCGCCCGTGGCCCGCTGCGCCGCATGCTGGCCCATTCGGGGCGTCGGCGCGGGCGGACCAGGGTGCCCGCGCCGGCGCTGGCCCGGGCGCTGGAGCGGGACCTGACCGGGGATCCGCGCATCCGGCGGGCGCGGGTGGTGCTGAGCGGCGACCCGCCCCGGCCCGACCTGTGGATCCGGGTCGACATCGCGGCCGGCGCGCGGACCTCCGGCCTGCGCGACCACGTGGCCACCGCGGTCGGCCGGTACGTCGAGACCGCCGGCGAGCGCCCCGCGCACCTCGACGTGACCGCACGGATCGATCCCGGCCAGGCATGATCGACGGCAGCGGCGGCGTACGGACGCCGGCCGCTGGCGCGATCGCGGGAACTGCGAGGTGGGACGTGCGGGTGGTGTCGCTGGTGCCGTCGCTGACCGAGGCGGTCGCGGCGACGCTGCCCGGCGTGCTGGTGGGGGCCACCGACTGGTGCACCCACCCCGCCGGGCTGGACGTCCCGCGGGTCGGCGGCAGCAAGTACCCGGACCTCGACCGGGTGCTCGCGCTCCGGCCCGACCTCGTGCTGCTCAACGTCGAGGAGAACCGCCGCGCGGACGCCGACGCGCTGGTGGCGGCCGGGGTGCCCGTCCGGGTGACCTACCCCCGCACCGTCACCGAGGCGCTGACCGAGCTGGCCGAGCTGCTCGCCGCGCTCGGCGCGACCGAGGAACCGGCCTGGCTGAACGCCGCCCGCCGGGCGTGGGCCGACCCGCCGCGATGCGACCCGATACGCCGGGCCGTGGTGCCGGTCTGGCGCCGGCCCTGGGTGGTGCTCGGTTCGGACACCTTCGCCGGTGACGTGCTGCGCCGGCTCGGGGTGGAGAACCGGTACGCCGGCCACCCCGAGCGCTACCCCCGGCCGGACCTGGCCGAGCTGCGCGGGAAGCAGCCGGACCTGGTCGTGCTCCCGGACGAGCCGTACCGCTTCACCGCCGGCGACGGGCCGGAGGCGTTCCCCCACACGCCGTGCGCCCTGCTCTCCGGGCGACACCTGACCTGGTACGGCCCCTCCCTCGCGGAGGCGCCGGCCGTGCTGGCGGCGCAGCTGGCCCGGCCGGTGACGGCGCCCAGCCCCGAGTGAGCCGCCCGGCCGTACCGCGCGGTCGGCACGGGCCACGGCCGGCGGGCCGCGCCACGTACGCCTCGCGCCGCGACCGACCGGCTCAGGCGCGACCGTCGTCCGGCCGGCGGGGCGGCGGCCCGCCGCTGGCCCGGGCGCGTTCCCGCCGGGGGGCCAGGACGCTCCAGCCGATCGACACCGCCAGGGTCAGCACCACCACCGCCAGGGTGAGCCAGAGCGGCAGCTTTCCCACCGGCGTCTCGGCCAGGATCAACTTCACCCCGGCGAAGGCCAGCAGGAGAGCCAGCCCGTACCGCAGGTATCCGAAGTGGCGCAGCAGCCCGGCCAGACAGAAGTAGAGGCTGCGCAGCCCCAGAACGGCGAAGGCGTTGGCGGTCCAGACCAGGAAGGTGTGGGTGGTGATGGCGAGGATCGCGGCCACCGAGTCGATCGCGAAGACCACGTCGGTGGCCTCGATCGCGACCAGCGCGACCAGCAGCAGGGTGGCCCGCCGACGCCCGGCCGATCGCACGGTGAACCGGTCGCCGTGGTACCGCGGGTCGGTCGGCACCAGCCGCCGGAACAGCCGGACCACCACGTTGCGCTCCGGGTCCACGTCCGGTTCGCCGCGTACGGCCAGCCGCCACCCGGTCCAGATCAGGAAGCCGCCGAGCACCAGGCCGGCCCAGGCCAGTCGCTCCAGCAGCTCGGCGCCGACGAAGATGAAGACCAACCGGAACGCCAGCGCACCGACCACACCCCAGAACAGCACCTTGTGCTGGTAGCCGGCGGGCACCCGGAAGTAGCCGAAGAGCAGGGCGAAGACGAAGACGTTGTCCACCGACAACGCCTTCTCCAACAGGTAGCCGGAGAAGTACGCGACCGCGGGGTCACCGCCGCCCCACACCCAGATGAGCACGCCGAAGAGAACGCCGGCGCCGATCCAGACCCCGCTCCAGACCAGCGCCTCGCGCAGCTCGATGACGTGGTTGTCCCGGTGGGAGAGCACGTCCACCGCGAGCATCACGGCGATGACTGCGGCCACCGCAGCCCAGGCCCAGAGCGGCACCGGAAATGTCGTGTCGCCCACCCGGCGCCCTCCGCATCGACCGCTCCACCGGGCTCTGCTTCCGCCGGTCGTCCTGGGACGACGGCTCCGAGGCACTGTCACTTCCGAGCCTAGGCGAGCCGCGGGGCCGGCGAGCCCGCTCCGGCGAAGTCGGCACCACGGCGGGACGCGCCGGCCCCGGGCGGGCTCAGGCCAGCGGGGTGACCCGGCCCGCCTCGACCAGGGCGGTGTCGTCCACGTCGAACGTGATCGTGTTCGACACCCGGACCACGCCGCTGACCCGGGCGGCGAGCCGGCCCGCGAGATCCGCGGCGGATCGACGGTCCACCCGCCCGGCCAGGGTGACCTCGCCGGCGCGGACCTGCACGGTGACCAGGCCGTCCCGGACGGCGAGGATCCGGTGCAGCACCTCCTGCACCACGTCCTCGCGGATCTCGGCGTCGGTGCGCAGGTGCACCCGGAGCAGGTCGCCGCGGGTCACGATGCCGACGAGCCGGCCGAGGTCGTCGAGCACCGGAAGCCGCTTCACCCGCTCCCGGTCCAGCTGCCGAGCCACCTCCGGCAGCGACGCCTCGGCGTACGTGGTGATCGCCGGCGCGGTCATCAGGTCCCGGGCGAGGAGCGCGTCGGCCTTCCCGCGGGCGCCGCGCCGGCGCCGGCTCTCGAAGATCCGCCGCTGCTCCGGCTCACCGCTGTGCTCGATCTTGTGCAGCAGATCCGCCTCGGACACCACGCCGAGCACCCGCCGGAACCCGTCGATCACCGGCGCCCCGCTGACGCCGCGCCGAACCAGCACGTCGACGATCTCCCGGTACGGCGTCGCCTCCTGCACCGTCGCGACGTCCCGCGTCATCACGTCGCCCACCTGCCAGGTCCTCATCGCCGCCTCCTCTCCGCTGTCTGTCCACCTGCGACGTTACGGACGGGGCGGGCCGTCGGGCAGGGTCGCGTGGCCGGGTCCGTCCGGTCCGCTGGACCCGGGTGGACAGGGGGCGAAGGTCCCGGTCCGGTGGGGCCCGGTCGGCCCTGCCGGCGTACCCGCTGCGGAGCGTCCACTGGAGATGCCACCGGGAAGCGCGGTGCGAGGGACGAGAAGGGACGTGGAGACCATGACCGCGACGACTGAGCGGACCACCGGCAGGATCACCGCTCCGGCGGGCGGCGCGCCCCGGGAGCGGGCGACCCGGTACCTGTTCGGCGGCCTGCGCCTCGCGTTGGGCTGGGTGTTCCTCTGGGCCTTCCTGGACAAGTTGTTCGGGTGGGGCCTGGCCACCGAGGAGAAGAACGCCTGGGTCAACGGCGGCAGCCCCACCAAGGGCTTTCTCGCCTTCGGGACGGCCGGCCCCTTCGAGGGCTTCTACCACGGCATCGCCGGCGCGGCCTGGGCCGACTGGTTGTTCATGATCGGGCTGGCCGCGATCGGGGCCGCCCTGCTGCTCGGCATGGGCGTGCGGGTCGCCGCGGTGGCCGGTGGGCTGCTCCTGGTGATGATGTGGACCGCCGTGCTGCCCCCGGAGAACAACCCCTTCATGGACGACCACCTGATCTACGCCGGCGTGTTGGCCGTGCTGGCGCTGGTCGACGCCGGCGACACGCTGGGCCTCGGCCGGGCGTGGGCGAGGCTGCCGCTGGTGCGGCGGCTGCCCTGGCTGCGCTGACCGATCGATCCACCACCCGACGGCGGGCGCCACCACCGGTGGCGCCCGCCGGCTCGACGTGTCCGGGAGATGGCGCCGACGGCACCGGTACGGGCCCGGCTCCCGGGCTGCCGCACATCGGTGGGGCACGATCCGGCAGGATCATCCCTGACCGGACACATCACCCAGTACGGCAGGAGATACCCGGATGAACCAGGCAGCAGGTGCCCGCTCGGGCAAGCCCGACGTCGGCGCCATCGAGGGCGCGCCGCCCGCCGACCTCGTGATCGAGGACCTCACCGTCGGCGAGGGCCCGGAGGCGCAGCCCGGGCAGCTGGCCACGGTGCACTACGTGGGCGTCTCGCACTCCACCGGGCGCGAGTTCGACTCGTCCTGGGACCGTGGCGAGCCGTTCGAGTTCCCGCTCGGCGGCGGTCAGGTCATCGCCGGCTGGGACCGGGGCGTCGTCGGGATGCGGGCCGGCGGACGGCGTCGGCTGGTCATTCCGCCGCACCTGGGCTACGGCGACCGGGGTGCCGGCGGCGTCATCCGGCCGGGCGAGACTCTCGTCTTCGTGGTGGACCTGCTCGCGGTGCGCTGAGCAGGGCGCGGGGCCGTCGACCGCGTCGGCGGCCCCGCCGCGCGGGCCGCGGGACCGAAGCGGTGATCAGGCGGCGAGCACCAGCGGTTGCGCGGGCTGTGGCAGAGCGGCCGACTCGACGATCGGGATGACCCGGTGCAGGCCGGAGACCCGCAGCACCCGCGTCGTCACCGGATTCGGGTCGACCACGACCAGCTGCCCGCCGCAGGCCCGGACCCGCAGGTGCGCGGCGACGATCGCGCGCACCCCGGCGGCGGAGAGCAACCGGACGCCGGAGAGGTCGAGCCGCAGCACCGGTCGGGCGGGCGCGGCCCAGAGCGCCGAGCGGAGCGCACCGACCGAGGCGATGTCGATCTCGCCGACGGCTCGCACGTCCACGCCGTGGTCATCCACGCTGACCTGCACGTGGAACCGGTCGCTGCCTTCTCCCATGCCCATGAATTTAGCCGTGACCACCGACATTTCCGCCCCTCCGGAGAGTGATTCCGGGTACGTCCAGGGTCGGACCCCGAGAGACCCCGAGTCCGCCCCGGGACGCAGGTCGGGGGACGGGTGGGGACGGGTCGCGCGGCGACCGGACCGCCCGCCGCGGCCCGGGTCGCGCGGCGGCACGACGGGCCCGGCCTGGGTCGGGGCGACGACAGGGCGCCCGGCGCCGGCCCGGTCCGGTCGACGACACGGCGGCCGGCGCGGCCCACGGGCCCACGCGTTGGGCATCGGCGGGTGAGAATGCGGGAATGGTCGTCCCCCGCCCCCGCCCGCCCCGGCTGATCCGGCCGGTGCGCGAGGCGGCCACCGTGCCACCCCCGTTGACCGGCCCGTGGGCCCCCGACGACCGGCGGCTCGACCGGGTCGACCTGCTCCCGCTGCCGGACGGCGCGGTCGGTCCCGAGGACGTGGTCGTCGACCCGTCCGGGCGGGTGGTGAGCGGCGACGAGGACGGGCGGCTCTGGTGGTGGCCGACCGATGCTCCGGCGGGCACCCGACCCCGACTGCTGGCCGAGACCGGCGGCCGGCCGCTCGGCATCGAACTCGACCCGGCCGGCGGTCTGGTGGTGTGCGACGCGTACCGCGGGCTGCTGCGGGTCACCCCGGACGGTGCGGTCCACGAGCTGACCGGCACCGCGCCGCCGGTGCACCTGGCCAACAATGCGGCGGTGGCCCGGGACGGCACCATCTACTTCACCGACTCCTCCGACCGGTTCCCGGTGTCGCACTGGAAGCGCGACCTGCTCGAGCACCGCCCGAACGGGCGGGTGCTCGCGTACCGGCCGGGCGCTGGCGGCGCCGAGGTGGTCGCGGAGGGCCTCTACTTTCCCAACGGGGTCGCGCTGACTCCGGACGAGTCCGCGCTGATGCTGGTGGAGACGACCACGCACCGGCTGTTGCGGGTCGAGCTGCCCGGCGGCACGGTGCGCGTCCTGGCCGACCTGCCCGCGTACCCGGACAACCTCTCGGCGGTCGGCGACGGCACGTACTGGATCGCGCTGCCCAGCCCCCGGGTGCCGGTCGCCGAACGGCTGCTGCCGCACCCGCGGTTGCGGCAGCTCGCCGCGCTGCTGCCCGACGCGATGCAGCCGCAGCCACGCCGGTACGGGCTGGTCGCGCTGGTCGACGGGGTCGGCGCGGTCCGCCGGACGCTGCACGGCCCGCAGGGCGACTATTGGATGATCACCGGCGTACGCCAGCACGGCGACCAGCTCTGGCTTGGCAGCCTCCTGGGTCCGGGAGTGGCCCGGGTGCCGCTGACGTGAGCCCTGCCGCTCCCGGGCTGCCGGTGGTGCGGTTGGGGCCCGGTTCGCCCTGGACCGTTTTTGTTCGCAGGCGGAGTGCGCACGGCCACGGCGCCGGGGGCGGTGACGCACCCGGGCCGGCCCGCGGGTGCGGGCCGGCCCGGTGTGCGGTGCGGTGGTCAGCCGCCGGTGACCGAGGGGTGCGGGGCCGGCGAGCCGCCGGCGACCGCGCCCGGGTGCGCCGGGTTGGTCGGCGCCGGGCCGAGCCCGGCCGGCACCGGCAGGGCGCTGCCCTTCACGTACTCGTCCCAGCTGACGTTCCAGGCCGTCCAGCCGTTGCCCTCGGTCAGCGGCACCTCGGTGCCCTTGATGGTCACCAGGTCCCCGACCTGGGTGGTGTTCATCAGCCAGTCCGCGGCCTCGTTGGAGACGTTGGTGCAGCCGTGTGACACGTTGGTGCTGCCCTGGTCCCCCTCCGACCACGGCGCGGCGTGGATGAACTCACCGCCCCAGGTCAGCCGCTGCGCGTCCTCGACGTCGACCACGTAGGGGTCGGCAGATCCCCGGGTGTCGAACGTCGTGAACTGATGCTTCTCCATGATCACCATCTTGCCGCTGGACGTCGGGGTGCTCGGCTTGCCCATGCTGACCGGGATCTTGCGGAGCAGCTTGCCGTCGCGCAGCACCGACATCTGCTTGGTGGCGTTGTCGATCTCCAGGGAGACCTGCTTGCCGATCTTCGAGGTGGCGGTCCGCTCGTCGTCGCCGACGAGGTCCTTGCCGATCGGCAGCCCGGCCAGTCCGGCCCGGACGCTGATCGAGGTCCCCGGTTTCCAGAAGTCGGGCGCCCGGTAATAGACCTGACTGCCGTCGCCCACCCACGACCAGGCCCCCGGCTGCGGCGGATTCGTTTTCACGAACAACCGGCGCTGCACATCCGCCCTGGCCTCTTTCGGAATGGGCGGGTCGAAGGCGACGGTTACTGGCATGGCAGTGCCGTACGTCCGATTGCCGGCGAAATAGAGTGTGCTGGTGACTGCCGGTTTGGTGGATTTCGGCATGGTGGTGAAGGTCGTCTTGCGGGTGGTGGTCTTGCCCGAGTCGCCGGTCGCGGTCACCTCGGCGGTGTAGGTCCGCTTCGGCTGCAACGGGGCGCTCGGCACCCAGGACGACCCGTCCTCGCGCGGCTCCGCCTTGACCTCCTTGCCCTTGTCGTCCGTGATCCGCACCCCGGTGATCCGACCGCCGGCCACCCGGGTGCCGACCTCGGCGCTGATCGGCACGTCCCGGGCCTGGTCACCGGGTGTCACGGTGAGTTCGGGTGGTGCGGCCTTCCCGTGCCGTCCCTCGTGATCGCGGTCGTCGGTACAGCCGACCAGGACCAGTGGAGCGGCTGCGACGGTCACCCCCAACAGCGTCAGACGCCGTCCCAACTTCATGATGCGTCCCCCCGTTTTCCGCTTCCCCTCCGCCACATTCTCTCCAGCCCGATACGTCTCCCCACGCAATTCGCAAATAAAGCCCGCAGCAATTAACGGGCGCATTTTGCCGAGCTGCGCCGAATAGTGGGCAATGAGCGAGCCGGACGGCATCGGGCGGGCCGACCGGTAGCGCCGGCCGGCGACCCGGCACGATGCCGTCGTCCGGTCCGCACCGATCTCGGACGGCTCGGTGCCTTTTCGGCCGCCTCGTCACGGACGGGGCCTGGCCCGCGCGCGTCGCCCGCCGCGGGCCGTCGCGATCACCACGGCCGCCGCACCGCGGAACGTCGGGCCCGACTTTTGTCGGAGCCAGCGAAAGTTCTGCGTTTCACGCCGAACCTTTGCCTTCGACCGGCGCCAAGGGTAAGTTGACGAGCCAGATAGAAAGTTGCCCATCGGTCGATCCGCTGCCCGACCCCTCGCCAGTGGTGCGCCCCGCCCTGGGCCCGTGCCGCAGCCGTACGCCGACCATGACCGTCCCGCCGAAGGCCCCGCCTCCGGCCGGTCCGGCGTGCCCGGGTACGGCGGCCGGGTCGACCCGGAACCGCCGGACCGGCACCATCCGGCAGGGAGGGAACACCACCATGGACGAGAGCACAGGACGGCCGGAGGCGCCGGAGGCGCTCAGCCGCCGCGGTCTGCTCCGCGCCGCGACCGTCTCGGCCGCGGCCGTCGGCACTGTCGGGCTGCTGGGCGAGACGTCCGCGTCGGCCTCGGGCGGCACGAGCCACGGCACCGGACGGCGGCGGGTGCCGCTGGACCGGATCAGCATCCAGCTCTACACCCTGCGCGACCAGCTCGCCGCCGACCTGCCCGGCACCCTTGCCGCGCTCCGGCGGTTCGGATACCGGCGGGTCGAGCACGCCGGCTTCGTCGGCCGGACGGCGGCCCAGTTCCGGGCCGCCCTGGACGCGGCCGGCCTGCGGGCCACCTCGGGCCACACCGGGATCCCGCAGCCCTTCGACGCCGACACCTGGGAGCGCGCCCTCGCCGACGCCAACACGGTGGGTTGCCGCAAGATCGTGCACCCGTGGTTCGGTCTCGACTCCACGGGGCAGCCGATCCGCGACCCGCAGGTCTACCGGGCGCTCGCCCGCGATCTCAACCGGGCCGGGCGGCTGGCCGAGCGCGCCGGGCTCGAGTTCGGCTACCACAACCACCAGCTCGAGTTCGTGCCGCTCAGCGACGGCAGCACCGGGTTCGACGTCCTCACCGGCGAGACCGACCCCCGGCTGGTCCACTTCGAACTCGACCTGTTCTGGGCGTGGCGCGGTGCACAGGACCCGGTGGACGTCATCCGGGCGCACCGGGGCCGGATCCGCCAGGTGCACGTCAAGGACATGGACACCAACGCCAGCTTCGCCGACCTCGGCGACGGCCTCATCGACTTCGGCCGCATCTTCGCCCACGAGCGCGAGGCCGGCATCGAGGAGTACATCGTGGAGCGCGACGACGCCGGCACTCCGCCGCGCTCGCCCGCCGACGCGCTGGACACCGCCCGCGTCGGCTTCGACTATCTCGCGTCCATCCGTTACTGACCCGAACACCCCGGGGGACCGCCTTGAAGAAGAGGACCGCACTCCTGTCCGCCCTGGCGCTGGTCGCCGCCGGGCTCGCCGCACCGACCACGTCGGTCGCGGCGGCACCCGCGCCGACGGCCGCGCCGCCGGACTCCAGCTTCCAGAAGGTGACGCTCAACGACTATCCGGGCGAGCCGATGAGCCTCGCCGTCCTGCCCGACCTGCGGGTGCTCCACACCTCGCGCACCGGCGAGGTACGCATCCACGACCCGCGGACCGGCCTCAACACGCTCGCCGCGGACGTGCCCGTCTACCAACACGACGAGGAGGGCCTGCAGGGAATCGCGATCGACCCCGACTTCTCCCGCAACAAGTGGGTCTACCTCTACTACTCACCGCCGATGGACACGCCGGTCGACGACCCGGCCACGCCGGACGTCAACGAGGGCGACGCGCCGCTGGTCGGCACCGCCGCGGACTGGGAACGGTTCCGTGGCGCGCTGCGGCTGTCCCGGTTCAAGCTGGACGGGATGAGGCTCGACCTCACCACCGAGCAGCACATCATCGACGTCCCCGTCGACCGGGGCATCTGCTGCCACGTGGGTGGGCAGATCGAGTTCGACAGCAAGGGCAACCTCTACCTGTCGACCGGTGACGACACCAACCCGTTCTTCTCCGACGGCTACACCCCGATCGACGAGCGGGCCGACCGCAACCCGGCGTTCGACGCCCAGCGCACCTCGGGCAACACCAACGACCTCCGCGGCAAGCTGCTGCGGATCAAGGTGAAGCCCGGTGGTGGCTACACGGTGCCGGCGGGCAACCTGTTCAAGCCGGGCACGGCGAAGACCCGTCCCGAGATCTACGCGATGGGCCTGCGCAACCCGTTCCGGTTCGCCGTCGACCGCCGCACCGACGACGTCTACCTGGCCGACTACTCCCCCGACGCCGGGTCGGCGAACCCGAGCCGCGGGCCGGCCGGGCACGGTCGCTGGATGCTCATCGACAAGCCGGCCAACTACGGCTGGCCGTACTGCGCCACGCCGAGCCTGCCGTACCGCGACTACGACTTCGCCACCGGGACGGCGGGCGCGTACTTCAACTGCCAGCGGCCGGTGAACGACTCGCCGCACAACACCGGCCAGCGCCGGCTGCCGCCGGTCGAGGCGCCGCAGGTGTGGTACCCGTCCGCCGCGTCCGGCGAGTTCCCCCAGCTCGGCACCGGCGGCATCGGCCCGATGGGTGGTCCGGCGTACGACTACGACGGCCGCAGCACGTCCCGGACCAGGTGGCCCGCCTACTACGACGGTGTGCCGCTGTTCTACGAGTGGACCCGGGACTACATCAAGGAGTTCCGCCTGGACGACCGCGGCGAGGTGCGCGACATCCGGCCGGTGGTGCCGTCGCTGGTGGTGGACAACCCGATGGACCTGGAGTTCGGCCCGGACGGCGCGCTCTACGTGCTGGAGTACGGCGACGGGTACTTCGCCGAGAACCCGGACGCGCAGCTGTCTCGGATCGACTTCGTCCGGGGCAACCGGACGCCGATCCCGGCGATCAGCGCCGACCCGACCGCCGGGCAGGCGCCGCTGACCGTCCGCTTCTCCAGCGCGGGAACGGTCGACCCGGACGGTGACCGGTTGCGCTACGCCTGGGACTTCAACGCCGACGGCTCGGTCGACTCGACGGCGGCGAACCCGACGTGGACGTACCAGGCGAACGGCTCGTACAACCCGACGGTGAGGGTCACCGACAGCACCGGCCGGTCGGCCTCGGCCACCCTGCCGCTGCTGGTCGGGCCGCGGGCCCCGACCATCGAGTTCGTCACCCCGGTGGCCGGGCAGCCGTTCGAGTTCGGCCAGACCGTGCCGTTCGAGGTACGCGTCGTCGACGACCTGCCGGTGGACTGCTCGCGGGTCACGGTGACGTACATCCTCGGCCACGACGACCACGGGCACCCGCTGTCGACGGCCTCCGGGTGCAGCGGCAGCATCGCCACGTTCGTGGACGGCGGCCACGGCGGCGCCGACAACCTGACCGGTGTCTTCGTCGCGGAGTACACCGACGCGCCGACCGAGCCGGGCGTCCCGCCGCAGACGGCCACGGCCACGGTGGTGCTGGAGCCGGGCGGCACGACGGCCCGCTGATCGCCTCCGGCGGCGGCCCGGTGTTCCGGGCCGCCGCCGGTCCGCGTCCGGCCCCCGGCGGGGCGTCCGCCGACGTCGCTGCCGTCAGTGCCATTCCTTCTCACCGTGGTTGCGGTGCCGGGCCCGACGGCACGTGCGGTGCCGGACCCGGCGCGCCTGGTGTGCGGCGCGGTCAGACGGCGGCGATCAGCAGCGCGGGCTGCTCCACGCAGTCGGCGACGTGCCGCAGGAAGCCGCCGGCCACCCCGCCGTCGCAGACCCGGTGGTCGAAGGTGAGGCTGAGCTGGGTGACCTTACGCACCGCGAGCTGCCCGTCGACCACCCACGGCTTGTCCACGATCCGGCCGACCCCGAGCAGCGCCGCCTCCGGGTGGTTGATGATCGGCGTGGACCCGTCGACGCCGAACACCCCGTAGTTGTTCAGGGTGAAGGTGCCTCCGGTGAGCCGGGCCGGTGCGAGCGTGCCGGCCCGCGCCGCCGCAGTCGTCTCGCCCAGTTCGGCGGCGAGCTCCGTGGTGGTGAGCCGCTGCGCGTCGCGGACCACCGGGACGACCAGGCCCCGGTCGGTCTGGGCGGCGATGCCCAGGTGCACACCGGCGGACTGGATGATCCGCTGTCCCTCGGTGTCCACCCGCGCGTTGAGCTGGGGATAGCGGCGCAGCGCGGACAGGCAGATCCGGGCGAGCAGGGCCAGGATGCTGACCGGCTGTTCCGGGCGGGCGGCGTTGATCGCGGCACGGGTCTCCAGCAGGCCGGTGGCGTCCACGTCGACCCAGATGGTGACCTCGGGGATCTCCCTTCGGCTGCGGGAGAGCTTGTCGGCGATCGCCTTGCGGATGCCGGTCAGCGGGATGACCAGGTCGTCGTCGGCGGTCGGGGCGGGCGCCGGCCGGTCCGGCACCGCGCTCAAGCGGCCCGGGGTGGCGCCGGCGACGGCCGCCTCCACGTCCGCGCGGCGGACCACGCCGCCGGGACCGCTGCCGGCGACGCTGCCCAGGTCGAGCCCGTGCTCCCGGGCCAGCCGGCGGACGATCGGCGAGATGACCAGCGGGGCCGTGCCGTTGCGGTCCGCCGGGGCGGCGGTCGACGCGGTGGCGGTGGCCGGCCGGTGCCCGCCCGCGGCCGGCTCGGGGGCGACCGCGAGGCGGGAGCGGCGGCGGCGCCGTCCCGCGCCGTGCCCGGTGCCGTAGCCGATCAGGACGTTGCCGGAGCCGGCCCGCTCCTCCTCACGGTAGGTGGCGTGCCCGGTGGGCTCCGGGGCGCCACCGCCGGCCGGCTCCGCGCCGTCCAGCGCGGCGATGGTGATCAGCGGCTGGCCGACGGGGCGAACCTCGCCGGCCGCGCCGTGCAGCGCCACGACCCGGCCGGCGTACGGGCAGGGCACGTCCACGACGGCCTTGGCGGTCTCCACCTCGACCACGCTCTGGTCCACGGTCACCGTGTCGCCGACGGCGACCCGCCACTCGACGATCTCCGCCTCGGTCAGCCCTTCGCCGAGGTCGGGCAGGAGGAAGACGCGCTCGGTCATGCCGCGCTGCCCTGGGTCGTGGGGAGCCAGCGGGGGTCGGGCCGGTCGTCCCACTGGAGCCGGGCGACCGCGTCGAGCACCCGGTCCACCCCGGGCAGGTGGGTGTGCTCCAGCATCGGCGCCGGGTACGGGATGTCCAGCCCGGCGACGCGCAGCACCGGGGCGTGCAGGGCGTGGAAGCAGCGCTCCTGCACCCGGGCGGCGATCTCGGCGCCGACCCCGGCGAAGCCCTGGGCTTCCTGGATCACCACGCACCGGCCGGTGCGGCGTACCGAGGCGGTGATCGTCGCGTCGTCGAACGGCACGATGGTGCGGACGTCCACCACCTCGAGGTCCCAGCCCTCGTCGCGGGCGGCCTCGGCGGCCTCCAGCGCCACCGGCACCGCGGGCCCGTACGCGACCAGGGTGGCGTCCCGGCCCGGCCGGCGGACGACGGCCCGGCCGAACGGCTCGGTGCGCGCCGGCAGCGCGGCGTCGGCGCTGGAGAAGTAGAGCTTCTTCGGCTCCATGAAGACCACCGGGTCCGGGTCGGCGATCGCCTCGCGCAGCAGCGAGTACGCGTCGTCGACGGTGGCCGGGGTGACCACCTTGAGGCCCGGGGTGTGCGCGTAGTACGCCTCGCTGGAGTCGCAGTGGTGCTCGACGCCGCCGATCCCGCCGGCGTACGGCACCCGGATCACGATCGGCACGCTGAGCGCGCCGCGGGTGCGGTTGCGCAGCTTCGCCACGTGCGAGGCGATCTGCTCGAACGCCGGGTACGCGAACGCGTCGAACTGCATCTCGACCACCGGCCGCAGCCCGGACATGGCCAGGCCGACCGCGAAGCCGACGATGCCGGCCTCGGCGAGGGGGGTGTCGAAGCAGCGCTTGTCGCCGAAGCGGGCCTGGAGGCCGTCGGTGATGCGGAAGACGCCGCCGAGCGCGCCGACGTCCTCGCCGAAGACGACCACCCGCTCGTCGTCGGTCATCGCGTCGGCGAGCGCTGCGTTGAGCGCCTTCGCCATGGTGGTGGCCATCAGGCGTCCCCCTCCTGCTCGGTCGCGGCCAGCTCGGCGCGGACCTGCTCCCGCTGCTCGATCAGCTGCGGCGTCGGCTCGGCGTAGACGTGGTCGAAGAGGCTCAGCGGGTCGACGGTGGGCTGGGCGTTCATCCGCTCGCGCAACGCGGCGGCGTACGCCTCGGCCTCCGCGGCGATAGCGGCGACCGCGTCGTCGTCCAGCTCGCCGCGGTCGCGCAGGTACGTCTCCAGCCGGCTGACCGGGTCGCGGTCCCGCCAGGAGTCGACCTCGGCGCCGTCGCGGTAGCGGGTCTGGTCGTCGGCGTTGGTGTGCGGCTCCATCCGGTAGGTGTGCGCCTCGACCAGGAACGGCCCGTTGCCGGCCCGGGCGTGCTCCACCGCGCGGGTGAGCACGGCGAGCACGGCGACCGGGTCGTTGCCGTCGACCTGCTCGCTGGGCACGCCGTAGCCGACGCCCTTGTACGCCAGCGACGGCGCGGCGGTCTGCCGGGACAGCGGGACGCTGATGGCGTACCGGTTGTTCTGCACGAAGTACACGACCGGGGCCTTGAACACCGCGGCGAAGTTGATCCCCTCGTGGAAGTCGCCCTCGCTGGTCGCGCCGTCGCCGATGAAGGCCAGCGCCACGGTGTCCCGCCCCTGGTACGCCTCGCCGTAGGCCAGGCCGGCGGCGTGCACGCACTGGGTGGCGAGGGGGGTGCACTGCGGCGCGGTGTGCCGCGCGGCGGGGTCGTACCCGCAGTGCCAGTCGCCGCGCAGCAGGGTCAGCACCTCGACCGGGTCGATGCCCCGGGACACCAGCGCCATCGACTCGCGGTAGGTCGGGAAGACCCAGTCGGTGTCCCGCACGGCCAGCATGGCGCCGACCTGGCAGGCCTCCTGGCCGCGGGAGGACGGGTAGACCGCCAGCCGGCCCTGCTTGGTCAGGGCGGTGGCCTGGGCGTCGAACCGGCGGCCGACGACCATCCGGCGGTACATCTCGCGCAGGGCGTCGGCGGGGGGCTCCGGATAGTCGGCGCGCGCGGGCAGCGGCGTGCCGGCGGGGTCGAGCAGACGCACCGGCTCGGCGTCCGGCAGCAGCGGACGCGCCGGGTCGGGCGGGGTGGCCGGCCGGCGGGTGCGCGGGGATGCCCTGCGGACCGCCTGGGGTGTGGTCGTCACGGCGGGGACCTCCTGGACGTGTGGTGGCCCTATGCTCCTGCCTGTCGGATGTTTTGCTCAAGATCCACAGCAAACGTGGGACGGATGGCACGCGGAAGGGGCGTCGGTGAGTCAGGAGACCGGGTCGGAAGCGGTGCCGGCCGCGGCGGCGGGACGATCGGCCCGCCCGCTGGACGAGGTGGACCGTCGGATCCTGGATGAGCTGGTCCGGGACGGACGCACCTCGGTGCGCACCCTCGCCGAACGGATCCACATCTCCCGCACGAACGCGTACGCGCGGGTGGAGCGGCTGCTGCGCGACGGCGTGATCACCGGCTTCCGGGCCCAGGTGGCGCCGGAGGCGGCCGGGTTGGGCACGTCGGCGTACATCGCGTTGACGATCGAGCAGAACACGTGGCGGGAGGTCTCCGCGGAGCTGGCCCAGGTGCGCTACATCGAGCACGCCGCGTTACTCGGCGGCGACCACGACGTGCTGGCGCTGGTCCGCGCGCCGGACAACGCGGCGCTGCGGGACGTGGTGCTGGGCCGGATCCAGAGCATCCCGGGTGTGCTCTCCACCCGCACCTGGCTGGTCTTCGAGGAGTTCGACGGGGCGAGCAGCCCCTGGGCGTGAGGAAGTCACCGCTCCGGTGGGGCCTCCAGCCCTTCCCGGTCGGCCAACTCCAGCAGCGGCTCCAGCGAGAAGCGCCGCGTGTCCAGGCCGGCGTGCGGGTCGCCGCGCTCGGCGAACCGGGCGGGCATGGAGACCACGTCGAAGTCCTCGGGGCGGGCGTCGTCCAGCTCGGCCCAGTCCAGCGGCGCGGAGACCAGCGCGCGGGGGGTCGGCCGGATCGAGTAGGCGGAGGCCATGGTGTGGTCGCGGGACATCTGGTTGTAGTCCACGAACACCGGCCGGTCCCGCTGCTCCCGCCACCAGGTGGTGGTGACCAGGTCCGGCAGCCGCTTCTGCATCTGGCGGCCCAGCGCCAGCACCGCCCGCCGGCAGTCGCCGAAGCTCCACCGCGGCTCGATGGACAGGTAGATGTGCAGCCCCCGCCCGCCGGTGGTCTTCGGGTAGCCGGTCAGGCCCAGCTCGTCGAGGAAGGCGCGCACCTCCTGGGCCACCGGCACCACCTGGGCGAAGTCCACGCCGGGCATCGGGTCGAGGTCGATCCGCAGCTGGTCGGGCCGTTCCACGTCGGCGGCGGAGACCGGCCAGGGGTGGAAGCGCAGGGTGCCGAGGTTCGCCGCCCAGATCACCACCGCCAGCTCGCTGGGCGCCACCTCGTCGGCGGTGCGTCCGCTCGGGAAGGTGATGTGCGCGGTGCGCACCCACTCGGGCGCGCCGGCCGGCAGTCGCTTCTGGTAGAACGCGTCACCGCGGTTGTCCTGCCGGGTGCCGATCTTGGCCCCCTCGAACACGCCCCGCGGCCAGCGTTCGAGCATGGTCGGCCGGTCCCGCAGCGCCCGCAGCACACCGTCGCCGACGGCCAGGAAGTAGCGGACCACGTCGAGCTTGGTCAGCCCCCGCTGCGGGAAGTAGGGCTTGTCCGGGCTGGAGACACGGACGACCCGCTCCCCGACCTGGATCTCCTCGGCTGCGCCCGCCACGCCCACGAGGGTACGACGTCCCGGCGGGCCGGTGGGGCTACCGCCCGGGGACCAGGGTGGCGGGCTGCTGCGGGATCTCCTGGGTCGGCGCGTCGACGCGAGGCGCCGGCGCGCCGGGCGCGGTTGCCGGTTCCTCGGCCGCCGCGCTCTGCCGCTCGACGGGCAGCCCCGGCCGGGACCGGCGGGCGAAGAAGCCGGGCGTCCAGTCCTTGAGCCGCAGCGCCGGCCGTTCGACCAGCTTCCAGGACACGAACGCGGCGGCCCAGGCGGCCGCGATCGACATCGCGACGAACGGCACGTAGCCCCACCGGCTCCAGCCCAGGCTCGCCATCACCTGCTGGAACACGAAGCCGTAGATGTAGATGCCGTACGAGTAGTCGTTCTTGCGGCCCACCCAGTGCAGCCGGCGCGGCATCCGCACCGACAGCCAGATCAGCAGGTACGCGAAGGCGGGCAGGCCGATCACGAAGAAGCCGCCGAAGAGCAGCGACAGCCCGAGCGCCACGGCCGAGCCGACGCCCAGCGCGTCGTTGATCGGCACCCGCTCCCGGTAGAGGTCGAGGGTGGCGCCGAAGGCGAAGAGGAAGCCGAGGTAGACGATCCAGAACATGCTCATCCCGCCGACCAGCGGCGAGTTGAAGGTCCAGGCCGCCTGCGACATCGGGCCGCTGAACTGCCCGGAGCTCCACCAGTCGTGGAAGATGCTCAGGTAGAGGGCGATCGTCAGGAACAGCACGAACCGCCGGGCCTGGCGGAGCACCGCGGTGACCGCGAGCACGCCGACCACCACGTAGCAGAACATCTCGTACTTCAGCGACCAGAGCGCGCCGTTGAAGACGCTGCTGTTGGTCTCCTGTCCCCACGGCGTGGTCTTGGCGAGCAGGCCGTCGATGCCGTACTGCCGTACTCCCGTCCACCAGTTCGCCTGCAGGTAGGCCAGGGGGCCGCCGCGCGCCCACGGGTCGGCGAAGAAGCCGTCGATGGTGCCGCGCTCGCGCAGCGCCACCAGCGGCGCGACGACCAGCGCGGTGATCAGCAGGCAGACCCACAGGCCGGGGAAGATGCGCAGGGCGCGGTGCCAGGCGTAGCGGATCAGCCCGGTCCGCCGGGCGCTGCGGGTGATCAGCAGACCGGAGAGCACGAAGAAGCCGTAGACGGCCATGGTGCCGACGTTGGTCTGCCGGTCGAAGAGGTAGTAGCCGAGGTCGTGCGCGCCGAAACCGAGCGGCTTGGAGTGCGACATCACCACGCCGAGGGCGAGGCAGAGCCGGATCAGGCCGATGCCGTTGCTGCGCCCGGAGAGCAGGTCGGCCAGCGTGCCGCGCGACCGGACGAAGGCTGCGGTAGTCGTCATGCGGCCAGATACCCTCTCGACCATCAGGCGGGCACCCGCGCGACGGAGTGCTCCCACAACTGCTTCATCTCGGTGTGCAGATCGTCGCTCGGCGCCCAGCCGAGAAGCTCGGCGGCGAGTGCGATGTCCAGCCGCTGCCAGGTCGTCTCGGCCGGACCGGTCCGTTCCGCCTCGACCAGGTCCGTCGGGACCTCACTCGCGTCGATGAGAAGGTGCACCATATCACGGGCGCTCGCGGCCACCCCGCGACCGATGTTGATCACGTGCCCGCCGATGCCGGGCCGGGTCGCGGCGAGCACGACCGCCGCCACCACCTCGTCGAGGCCGACGAAGTCCCGCTGGGAGCCGAGGGGGGCGAGTTCGAGGCGGGCCCGCCCTCCGGCCAGCTGGGCCGCGCGGAGCTTCCCCGCCACCACGCCGAGCAGGCTGTGGCCGGGCTGGCCGGCGCCGATCACGTTGCCGATCCGCAGCGTGACGCCCTCGACGGCCCCCTGCCGGTGGGCCTCGGCGACGACCTCGGTGCAGCGCACCTTGAACTCGCCGTACGGCATGACCGGCGCGGGCGGCATGGTCTCCGGCATCGAGGCGCCGACCGGCACCAGCCCGTACTCGTGCACGCTGCCGAGCTGCACCAGCCGGACCGGGCGCGGGAGCAGGGCGGCGGCCGCCACCAGGTGCTCGACCAGGGTGACGTTGACCGCGACCATCTGCTCGTCGGTGAGCCCCCACATGCCGCCGGCGGCGTTCACCACCACGTCCGCGTCGACGTCGCGCAGCAGCGCGGCGATGTCCTCGACGCGGGCGTCGGCGAGGTCCAGCGCCCGGACCGCGACGTCGCCGCCCAGGTCGCGGGGGTTCCGCGCGACGGCGACCACCTGGTGGCCGTGGTCGGCCAGTCGGCGGCAGATCGGCTGGCCGAGGAAGCCGGTGCCGCCGAGCACCACCACCCGCAACCGGCCGTCGGCGCCCTCGCCGTGGCTCCGCTGCTTGATGACCATGTCATCCCCCTGCTTGATCATCGGCTGTCGCTGGCCGGGCCGAACGCGTGCCGGGAAAGGCTCGCCACACCGGCCATCCGCCCCGAGCGGAGCGCCGTCGGCAGGAGCGTGATGGCGTGCAACCGGGACGAGGTGTACCGGCGGGCGGCGCGGGCGGCCCGCGGCCACTCCTGCGCCTCCATCAGCTCGGCCGCCTCCAGGAAGTAGGCCCGGGCCTCGGTGAACCGCGAGCCGTTGACCGCGTCCGCGGCGGACTTGCTGACCGCGTGCCGGCGGTACTGGAAGCAGACCGTCGTGTCGACCGCCATCTGCTCGCCCCGCCGGATCAGGTCGATGACCAGGGCGAGATCCTGGATGACCTGGTACTCGTCGCGGAAGTCGACCGCCTTGAGCGCGTCCGTACGCCAGCAGATCGACGGGAAGTAGAACCAGCAGCCGCGCAGCAGGCTCGCCGCCAGCTCCTCGCCGCCCATCAGCCGGCGACCGTCGACCTTGGGCGCGTACAGCCTGCGCTTGGCCTCGTCGACCATGGTGTTGACCACGACGCCGTCGGCGTCGATGACCTCGACGCCGGGCTGGATCATGCAGACGCCGGGGTACTCGTCGATCACCGACCGGACGGTGGCCAGGTAGTTCGGGTGCATGATGTCGTCGGTGCCCATCATGACCAGGTACTCGTGCTCGGCCAGGCCGACACACTTGCGGTAGTTGCCGGTGACCCCGAGGTTGCGCTCGTTGCGCTGGTAGCGCACCCGCTCGTCGGTGATGCCGGCGAACCACTCCGGCACCCCCGGCTCCGTGCCGTCGTCGACGACCGTGAGCCGCCAGTCCGGATCGGTCTGGGCCATCACGCTGCGTACGGCCGCCTGCATGAGAGCGACGCTCCCGTAGTAAGGCAGCATGATGTCGAAGGTCATGGGTAACGCGAACCTAACTGTGCGTGTCGGTAAGCCGAAGGCGCGGCCACATTATCAGGCCGCGCCGCGCGTCGGGTACCGGCGATCATGACTGCCGGTTCCGGCGTCGCCGACGGGTTCCGCCGGGGCGCGGCCGGACACGGCGAGGGCTATCATCGTCGGCGCCGAAACCACACGCCTCGATCGGACGCCGATGTCAGACAGCGCCGTCGCCACGGACACCCACCGCCCCAGCACCGGCGCTGAGCAACCGGAGCCCGCCCGCGCGGGCCGCGACGGGTTCGGTGAGCTGGTACGCCGGGTGGCGCTCAGCGCCTGGTTCGCCCCCACGGCCTTCGCCGCGCTCGTCGTCACCTGGCACATCGGCAAGCCCGAGATGTGGCACGACGAGCTGGTGACCGTTGACGTGGCCACCCGGTCGACCCGCCAGATCCTGCGCCTGCTCGAGAACGTCGACGCCGTGCACGGGGCGTACTACCTGTTCATGCACGCCTGGACGACGCTCGTCGGCGCCGGGCCCACCGCCGTACGGCTGCCCTCGGCGCTGGCCATGACCGTAGCCACCGCGTGCGTCGCCCTGGCCGGCCAGCGCCTGTTCGACCGCACCACCGGCGTCGCCGCCGGCTTCGTCTTCGCCCTGGTTCCCACCGTCACCCGGTTCGGTCAGGAGACCCGCTCGTACGCGCTGGTCGTGCTCGGCGCGGCGCTGGCCACCCTGTTCCTGCTGCGGGCCCTGGAGCGGCCCGGCCTGTGGCGCTGGGCCGCCTACACCCTGACGGTCGCGGCCCTCGGGGTGCTCAACGTGGTCTCGCTCACCCTGCTGCTCGGGCACGGGGTGGCCGTCCTGGTGCACTGGTGGCGGCAGCGGCGCCTGTGGCTGCTGGTGCAGTTCGCGCTGAGCGTCGGGGCCGGGCTGGGGCTGGCCCTGCCGGTGATCATGCGCGGGATGCGGCAGGCCGGGCGGCAGATCAGCTGGATCCCGGACAGCCAGCCGTGGACCGTCTGGGAGCAGACCGTCGGGTCGACGCTGCTCGCCGCCGCGCTGACCGCGCTCGCCGCGCTCGGCCTGCTGGCGCACCTCCGCCGCCGGCCGGGCACGACGTCGCGGCCCGCCACCGCCGCGCTGATCGCGGTGCTGCCGCTGCCGGTGATCCTCGTGGCCTCCACCGGCGAGATCAACTACTTCTTCTCCAAGTACCTGCTGTTCGTCCTGCCGGCGTGGGCGGTGCTCGCCGGCGCCGGCGTCGCCGCGCTCCGCCGTGTCCCGCTGGTGGCGGCGGCGCTGGTGGTGGTCGCGGCGCTGGCGGTCCCCGGCCAGCAGGCGCTGCGCGCGGAGTTCTCGCACGGCTGGTACACCTACCCGCAGGCACGGGCGTTCCAGCCGCTCTCCTACTCGGAGGCGGCCCGGCTGATCGCGGCCGAATACCAGCCCGGCGATGGGATGGCCGCCGGCGGCCCCTGGTGGTGGATGCACGACCCGGGCGTGCGCTACTACCTGCCGAAGGACATCACGCCGCGCAACGTGTTCCAGGCCAGGTCGGCGGCGGACCGGGCGGAGCTGTTCGGCGCGGACTGCCCGGAGCCGGCGCGCTGCCTGCGCGACGAGCCGCGGATCTGGGTCGTCCTGCCCAAGGTCACCGACGAGCCGCTCACCGGCCTTCCGCGCAAGCAGTCGGCCGCGCTGGCCGAGCGGTACGACGTGGTCCGGGTCGAGCACCCGCGCGGCCTGACGGTGGCCCTGCTCCAGCGAAAGGGCTGAGGCCGGGCGCGGCCGACGGCCGGGCACGGTCGTTCCGTACGCCCGGCCGGCGACCGCCCCCGGTCAGCGCTTCTCCTGCTGCATGCGGGCCATGAGCATCTGCTTGCCCTGCTCACCCGCCTTGCGGCTGTTCTCCTGGATGGCCCGGAACCAGTTGGCCAGCTCGCTGTCGCCGCGCTGCTCGGCGTCGTCGATGTACGTCTGCATCCGGTAGACGTTCTTCAACGAATGCTGCAGCGTGCTGATCAGGTCATAGTTCTTGTCCTTGACCGGACTCATCCGCTCCATCGTCGTGGCCACGGCGTACCTCCCCTGTCGGCTCTCGTGGACCCGGCGCTTACCCGACCACGGCGCGTTCACGCGCCGGCCGGCGCCCGTGCCCGGACTCGTGGGAGGCGCCGTTCCGGAGACCGCGTTGCCCGGGGGCGCACCAGCCACGGTTATCCCGGGCGGCCCTCGGGTAGGGGTCTCGGCATGGCGGAACTGGCGACGCTCTGGATCGTCCGGCACGGGGAGAGCACGGGAAACGTCGCCGCGACCCAGGCCGAGTCCGCCGGCGCCGAGCTGATCGGGTTGACCCACCGGGATCCGGACGTGCCGCTCTCCCCCACCGGCGAGGAGCAGGCCCGGGCGACCGGGCGCTGGCTCGCCGGTCTGCCGCCGGAGCGCCGCCCGGACGTGGCCGTCGTCTCGCCGTACCTGCGGGCGGTGCGCACCGCCGAGTTGGCGCTGGCCGGCACCGGCGTGCCGGTCAGCCGGGACGAACGGCTGCGCGACCGGGAGCTGGGCATCCTGGACGGGCTGACCGCGCACGGGGTACGCGCCCGGTTTCCGGACGAGGCGCGGCGCCGGACCCGGTTGGGCAAGTTCTACTACCGGCCGCCGGGCGGGGAGTCGTGGGCCGACGTGGCGCTGCGGCTGCGTACGCTCCTCGGCGACCTGCGCCGCGACCACGAGGATCAGCGGGTGCTGCTGTTCGGCCACGACGCGCTGGTCTTCGTGCTCCGCTACCTGGTCGAGGGGTTGACCGAGACCGAACTGATGGCGCTGACCCGCGAGCAGGTGGTCATGAACTGCTCGGTCACCGGCTGGTCGGCGGACGGCTCGGGGCGGTTGACGTTGGACACCTTCAACGACGTCGGCCACCTGCACCGGCAGGGCGCCCGGCCGACATGGGAGGACGAGGTCCGTGCCGAACCGGTCTGACACGGAGGTGATCACCCCGGCGCTGCTGCGCGACTGGGCGCTGCCCGTACCGTCCGGCGGCAAGGAGAGCCGCGGCACCGTGCTCGTGGTCGGCGGTTCCCGGTTCACCCCCGGCGCCGTGCTGCTGGCCGGCGTCGCCGCGCTGCGCGCCGGCGCCGGCGTCCTGCAACTGGCCGCGGCCGAGTCCACCGCGGCCGCCCTCAGCATCCAGGTGCCCGAGGCGCTCGTGGTGGGCCTGCCGGAGACCAGCGACGGGGCGGTCTCGGGACAGCCGGGCGACCGGCTCGCCGACCTGGTGGCCGAGGCGGACGTGGTGACCGTCGGCCCCGGGCTCAGCGAGATCGAGGAGACACGGCGGCTGCTGCACCTGGTGCTCGACGCGGCCGGCCCGCAGACCCCGGTGGTGCTCGACGCGTACGCCCTGGGGGCGCTCAGCCACGAACCGGACCTGCTGGTCGGCTCGGGTCGGCCCGTGGTGCTGACCCCGAACCTCACCGAGGCGCGGCACCTGCTCGGCCGGGAGCCGGGCGAGGACCTGGACGCCGAGGCGGCCGAACTGGCCGACCGGTACGCCGCGGTGGTCTCCCTCTACGGGCACGTCGCCAGCCCGGACGGCCGGAGCTGGCGGGAGGAGAGCGGAGACGCCGGCCTGGGCACCTCGGGCAGCGGGGACGTGCGGGCCGGGCTGCTCGCCGGTCTGCTCTCGCGCGGCGCGGAGCCCGCGCAGGCGGCCTGCTGGGCGGCGTACGCCCATGCGGTGAGCGGTCAACGCCTGGTTCCGCAGTACGGCCGGATCGGTTTCCTGGCCCGCGAGCTGCTCGACGAGATCCCGCACACCATCGCCACGGTGTGACGCCTGCCGCACTCGGGTCCGGTTGTGGGGCTCGGCGCACCGACGCCGACCCCAACGCTATTGAGGGACAGCTGTTTCCGCAGCTCACCTCCCGGGTACCGGACGATCACCACCCCACGGATCGAGGAGGTCAGCCGGTGTCCACCGATGCCATCGTCCTGCTGAAAGAGGACCACAAGGAGATGCGCCGTCTGTTCAAGGCCTTCCAGGACGCCGAGGAGGGACCGGCGAGCCAGCGGCAGAAGCTGGTGGGGCAGATCCTGGAGGCCCTCACGGTGCACACCTACCTGGAGAACGAGGTGATGTACCCCGAGGTCCGCAAGCTCCTGCCCGACCTCGAGGACGACATCCTCGAGTCGTACGAGGAGCACCACGTCGCCGACCTGCTCTGCGCCGAGCTGTTCACGATGGACGCCGAGGACGACCACTTCAACGCCAAGACGACGGTGCTGATCGAGAATGTGCTGCACCACGTCGAGGAGGAGGAGCAGGAGTGGTTCCCCAAGGTGCGTGAGGCGCTCGGCCGCAAGCAGCTCCAGGAGATCGGCGAGCGGATGATCGCGCTCCGCGCGGACGCGCCCCGCAAGCCGACCGACGCGAAGGCGATCAAGAAGTCCCTGGACGCGGTAACCGCCTGACCGGCGGTGGACGACGGCGACGGGCCCGGCGGAATGCCGGGCCTGTCGCCGCGTCAAGTGATGCATGGAAACGACCGGCCCGCCGCGCCCGGCCCTTTCCCCGCCCGGAGTCGATCAAGAGGCTGCTCTGTCGGGCGCTGCGCGGTCGTTGTGCGTGGCCGGCCGGCCAGTGCTGGCCGGAGGCCGCCAGCAGGTCGGGGTCGGCTTGTGCCCCGGACCTCTCAGGCGGATGCGATGAACAACGTCGACCTCGTCTTCCTGCCTACATCCGCGTCCTGGCTGTTCAGCGCCCGAGGACGTCCACCAGTTGCTGTCCCAGGCCGGTGCAGGCCTCCATGTCCAGGCGGTACGTCACGTAGCGGCCGCGGCGCGCCGAGATCAGCAGCCCGGCCGCCTTCAGCACCGCGAGGTGCCTGGACACCTCCGGCGCCGTCACCTGCCAAAAGTCGGCCAGCTCGCCGGTCGTGTGCGGTCCTCGGGCGAGCGTGCGGCAGAAGCGTAGCCGCAGCGGATGCGCAAGCGCGGTCAGCCGAGCATCCAGCTCGTCCACCCGCAACACCGGACGCGGGTCCCAGCCCGGTGCCGGGTACTGCAGCACGGGCAGCCAACCGGGCGCATACACGACGGTCATATGCGGTGCGCCGTACGCGCTCGGGATGAGCGTCATCCCGCCGCCGCGACCGTCTGCGGTCTGGTCCTGCAGCTTGTCGATCGTCAGAATGCCGCGCTCGGTGTCGACCCCGATCGCGTGCGAGATCCGGCGGAGGGCGCCGATACCCTCGCGAGCCAGGTCGAAGCGTCGACGGTCGGCTTCCTCGGCGAGCGCCGGGCGGACGCGTTTCCAGACCGTGCCGAAGAAGGCGGACTCGCAGGCGAGCAGGAAGCGTCGTACCCGCTCGCGTTCGGCGGCCGGATCGTCGAGCACCCGCTCGGCCCACGCAGCCTGCCGCGGCCCTCGGGCGCGGGCGGCGGCCAGCGCCCGCTGCCGCACGATCGGGTCACGCAGCGGCGACCACACTCGCGGCGCCGGTGAGACGGCCCGATGGGCGGCGAGCGCCGCAGCGACCCAGCGCTCGTCGTCCAGGCGGTCGACGTCGTCGAGTTCCTCGCGCAGGCTCGGCCGCGGTTCGGGTGGGAACAGGAAGTCGGCCCGGCCGGAGTGCCAGAGCAGACCGAATTCCTCGAGGTCCGGAGCCAGCTCTGCGGGAAGGGCGGCCGCCATTCTCGCAACCACCGCGGCGGTGTCCGCATGATGCTGCGGCTCCGCGAGCACGTGCAGCACCGCGCCGAGTTCCGCGAGCGGCGACGGCGTTATCCGGATCCGATCGGCTGGTACGCCGGCGATGTCGACCGAGGTAACCACGGTACCGATCATGACAGGGGTCCGCGCCCGGGCAGACCGATTGACGTCGTTCGTCAATCGACGAGGCATGGATTGACGACGCTGGCCAACCTGGGTCCCTTCGCAGCCGTACGTCCGGACGATCGGGCCGTGACGACCACCCGTACGACGCTTCGTGAGCTGGCCCGCATCCCGGGCGGCGGCCGCTACGCGCTCAGCGCCACAGTCGAGGCAGCGACCTCCGGGATGCTGCGCCCGTTCATCGTGATCTACGCCGTGCTGATCGGGCTCAGCGCGCCGCAGGCCGGTACGACGCTGACCGTCGGCATGCTGGCCGGCCTCGGCGCCGTCCCGCTCGCCGGATGGTGGATCGACCGCGGAGCGCGGCGGGCGCCCGCCGTCGCCGCGCTACTGGTGCGAGCGGTGGGGTCGCTGCTGCTTGCCCTGGTGCCCGGCATCGCCGGATTCGCGATCGGTGTCGTGCTCATCGGCGTTGGCACGCAGATCGCTCCACCCACCAATTCCGCGCTGGTCGCCGCGCTGGCCGGCCCGGCCCAGCGTGCGGCGGCGCTGGCCGCGGGCCGCTCGCTGCGCAACGCCGGCCTGGGCGCCGGCGCCCTGCTCGGCACGGTTCTGGTCGCGAGCGGGCCGGAGGCGCTCCGCTGGCTCGCGCTGGCGACGGCGCTCGGGTGCGCGTTCGGTGCGGCGGTGATCGCCCGGGTGCCGCTGCCCCATCAAGATGTTCCGGCCCCCGCTCCGGCTGCGGCAACGGAGGAAGCGCGCGGTGCCGGCCTACGCCCCGTTACCGTCCTGGCTCTGGCCGGCATTCCGTACGCGTTTTACGCCGACATCCTCGAGATCGCCCTGCCGCTGCTGCTGGTGCAGGGCCTGCACGCGTCGTTGGCGTGGCCCTCGGGCATCTTCGTCGCCAACACCGTCATGGTGATTGCGCTGCAGCTGGTCGTGGTCGTGCGCCTCGCGAAGTGGCCGCACCGCACCGTGCTCTTCTGGTCCGGCCTGTTGCTCGCCGCCTCCTACCTCGGCTTCTGGCTCGGCGGGGCGACCGGCGGCGGCGACGGTACGGTGCTCGTCGCGCTGGTCATCGTGCCTTACACGCTGGGTGAAATTCTCTACACCGGCAGCAGCGTGCCGCTGGTGATCGAGTCAGCACCGCCACACCTGATGGGGCGCGCGCTCGCCCGCTGGCAGCTCAGCTACGGCCTGGCCCGGGCCGTCGACCCCATCATCATCACCGGTCTGCTCAGCCTGGGCGCGGCGGCGCTGTGGCTGCCGCTGGCCGCCGCGACCCTGTTGGGCGCAGCGACGGTGCGGCTGGGCACTCGACGGCATCGTCTGCACCGTTCGCATGGGCAATCCATCAGTCATGCCGTGCCAGACGGCGGGAGCCCGGCCATCGATAGTCCCCTGACCAAGCGCGTTCACGGTGAGCCTGGTACATCCAGATCTGTGAAAGCCGGAGGTTAGATCCCTCCCGGCTACTCGACCCGAGAGCACCAACGCCTGGTACCGGCCCACCGTGATCGTGAAGTCCTCCACCACCGTGCGGAGGCCACCGTCTGCTCGGCATGACGCCGGAGACGCCAGACGGAAGCTGAAGGACAGGCCGCAGCTACGCTTAACGCGCATCCCTCTACCCATCCAGCATGATCCTGATCGCCGCCATCATCTGGCTCCGAAGACCTCGATGACTCGCCTCAAGCAGCGACCTGCGCAGAGTTGACGAACCAGGAACCCGACTCGACATCGATAGGCTCGTCAACCCAAGACTGCACGATGGCGGCGAGCTGCATCGTCATCGGCCACACGTCCACGACCCACCCGTCTGGCGTCACTTCGACATGCGCGCGCAGCGCCTCGATGATCTCTGGCGGCAGATCCCATCAGCGTTCGAGGAGGTCCTCCGCGCCGAACTTCTCAACCATGTTGGCCACAGCCACGGCACGATTCTAGCCAATACGCCCTGCCGCACCGTTCCATGATCGACAGGACAGGCCCTAGCCGGACGTGTCACGGATCAAGTGACAGCGATCCGTAACGCATCACGTGGAGCCCGCCATCTGTCGTACTCCACTTGATGCGCGACGGGCTGGCTTCACTTGGTGTGTGTCGCTCCGCGGGACGGGGTCGTTATCGTGCGACGGTGACCGCTGGTGCCGAGCGTCCCTTGCTCTTCCTCGACGTGGATGGACCGCTCATCCCGATCGGTGGGGGGCCGCCGCAGAACTCTGAAGCGCGTGCAGCCAGGGCCGAAGCCAGCGGCCAATGGGACGAGATGTCCAACCCACTCCTGTCGAGGCTCAATCCGATGCACGGAAAGCGGCTCAGCACGCTCGGGTGCGAGCTGGTCTGGGCTACCACGTGGATGGCCGATGCGAACGAGGAAGTGGCACCGCGGATCGGCTTACCAGCACTGCCTGTCGTCGACTGGCTGGAGGGTGACGAGGAGCGCCCGATTCGGCGGCTGCACTGGAAGACCAAGGCCCTGGTCGCTTGGGCGGCCGGACGTCCCTTTGTTTGGGTCGACGACGAGATCAGCGAAGTTGACCGAGCCTGGGTCGCCGCCAACCATCCCGGACCCGCACTTCTCCACCGTGTTGACCCACGGGTTGGGCTTTCCGGTCCCGACTTTGCCGCCATCGAGCGATGGCTTGCCGCACGCCGCCAAGAGATCGTCCAGCCGGAGGTGTCACCCAACATCTGACATCGATCCGTCACGCATCAACTGGAGCCCGACCCCGCCGGCAGCCACGGTCGCGAGCCGGTGTCCGACTCCGGTTGACGCGCTACAGGTTGACCCCGCTCGATGGGTTATCCCCGACCCACTGGCTAGCGACTGTGCAGCCCTGGTCGAACGCCCTCGATCGACGGCCGACCGCTAAGCCACGAGACTCTTGGTCATGATGTGCTCCCGACGCACGCCGTCGGGCATGAGGTCGCCTAGCTCACCCGTGTCCCGGAAGCCGTTCCGCTGGTAGAGCGCCCAGGCGTTCTTGTTGCCCTCCACCACGGCCAGGCGAAGCGTCTCCGCGCCGACCTGCCGAGACCACTGCTCGACCGCCCTCACGAGGTGATCGCCCACACTCCGGCCACGTCCGACCGGCGCCACGTACATGGAAATCAGCTCGAGGACGCCGTCCTGATCGGTCGGCACCCCGCTGGCCATTCCGACGGGCTGCCCGTCGAGCATCGCCACTATGTTGTACGAACCGGAGATGGCCAACCGACCGCGCCAGCGTTCCTCACGGTCACCGTCGCCCTGCCAGTCCGCCAGTTGGGAACCGAACGCGTACGCCGCCTCCGCCAGCGCAGCGAGCCGCAGTTCTCGCCACATCTTCCAGTCGCCTTCAGTGAGCACACGCGTCTCGATCATGCGGGGAAGGGTGCCCCAGGTGCGGGAAGCACGCAAGGCGGTATCCGGTGACGCGGTGTGGCGACAAGGCCCTATCGGCCGGCGAAACTGTCACCTATCAACTGGAACAGATGTGTAACGCATCAACTGGAGACCGACACGGCCGGCAGCCGGATGTCGGTCTCCACTTGATCCGTTACACATCGGCTTCACTTGAAGGTGACAGTTGGTCGACTCTCCGGGCTCGGCTGTCACAGTGGTGCGTAACCGGCGTGCCGCCTTCGCTGGGGCATGCGATCCTCGATGCCGGTCAAGACCGCGCGGTCAGCGGCATGTGCGGATGTCTGTGTGCGCGGCGGTTTACTAACGTCGGCTCCGTCCCAGTTCAGTCGATCATCGGTGTGCTCGCCCGCATGCCCTCTGCCTCCGTCAACTCCACTTGCTACCGTGAGCGTCCTTGATTCGGTCGTGGGGTGTGCTTGACGATGACCAAGATTCTCAGGCTGATCGGATACTGGGACGGTCCGGCGGTGTCGGAAGGATTGCCCGATGTCTGCGGCTTTGTGGTCGCCGACGCCGACGCCACACTGCAGCGGGCTGTTGCGGCGTACCTCCGATCCGGCACGGACTTCGTCGCTGCGGCCGGCGTATCCGTCTGCCGGCTGTGTGGTGCCGCGAACGGCAGCACCGAGCAGACCGATGGAGAGTATTTCGTGTGGCCTGAAGGCCTGGCTCACTACGTCGAAGAGCACGATGTCCGTTTGCCCGATGAGGTCGCGGCTGTCGCCGTCCGCGGCGTGGCGTCAACGGTCGACCCCGAGTGGTTCGAGCACGCGTTGCTGGAGACCGGCGAGGTGAGAATTGATGTGGACTGGTGGTGCGGCCTGGCCGGGGTGAGCTCTACTGCCCCTGCTATCGAGCATCTGCCTGGCTGTCGACGGAGCGAGTCGACGGCGAGTTGGGACCTGCCTACCAGCGCCGATATCTATGTCGATCGGGTGCCGCCGGAAGCTGTGACGATTCTGGTTCGGCTCCGACGACTGCTCGGTACCTCATGGCCGTTTTCCGGCCTTCGCGACCTGCTCGCCTCCCAACCAATCCTCGCCGCCGTCGGCAACCCGTCCATGCTGTATCGCACACTGACCATTTCACCCGACCTAAGGCCGTATCTCTTCTACCGCGCGGAGGGTGGGCTCATGCCAGTGTGGTGCGATACCTGAACATCGTCAGCCCCTGCTGCACGACCGCGCACTAACCAACGGCAGTTCAGGATGCCGGGCACCACGGGACGCCGAACACCGAGCGTGACGGCTCTTCGCTTACCTGCGCGCACGGACGGCGGCATGAGCGGGCGCTGCAGGGTGCCGGATAAGATCGACCGCAGTGCGTAGAAGACGACGAGCCGATCACCTAGATCAGGCAGCGGACGCCGCCCGAAGGGCTATCCGTGGCAATTGGCAGCGAGCAACGCCGACGAGAACGCAAGCCGCGCATCGAAGGGCTGTTCGCTGGCCAGCAGGTCGAAGCCGCGCTCGACCTACTACACCTGATGGATATGGCGTGGCACGACTGCTACGGGCCGCGGGAACTGGAGGTGCCGCCGGCCGTGCTTGACGACGTCCTGCTGCTGGCAGACGGTGACCTCGCCGTCCTGATCGGGGTGGCTCGTGAGGCGGTTATCGACTTCCGCGATGTCCGGATAGCCGCCAACACGAAACGCGCGAAGAGTAAGTAGCGACGTGCGGTCCGATCCGAGCAGTTCGGATTCAGTGGGTCCAACCAGCGTCCCGGCGTCCCACCACGACCCGCCAGCCGCTCTGTTTGCCCACCGCCGACCGCTGAGCTATCGCCTACCATCCCCATCGGTAGAACCTGCCCAGGAATCACCTGCCGCCGCCGCGGTTCGTGATAGTCGACGCCACGGCGGCCCCGTGAGGGCGTAGGTTCGCCAGCATGTCCGACCTGCCGCTCGCGTCCGCGTTCACGGTCTTCAGCGATCAAGACTCGGGATGCCTGTCCTACGGCGTCGAGGAGGCCGGGCGCCGCTGGTTCGTCAAGAAGGCCATCACCGTGCGGGCCCGACTCTCTCTTTTCCGGGCCGCGCAGTTTCACTCCGCAGTTCAGCACCCAGCGATCATCCGCCCCGCGCAGGTCCTCGACGGCCCCGACGGACCCCTGCTGGTTTACCCCTGGTACGACGGCACAGTTCTCAACCACGCCACCACGCACGGCTCGGACCGGGCGGCACTTGCCCGTTTCCAGCAGATGCCTCTCCCCGACGTCGAGGCAGCTGTCACCACGATCCTCGACGCGCACGTGGCCATCACGGCGGCCGGCCACGTCGCGGTCGACCTGTATCACGGCTGCTTCCTCTACAACTTCGGCAGCAGACAGATGTGGCTGATCGACCTGGACGAGTACCGGCCCGGCCCCTTCACCCTCGACGCCGACCACCTGCCCGGATCCCGCCGCTACATGGCCCCGGAAGAGTTCGTCCGTGGTGCGGTCATCGACCAGCGGACCACGGTGTACACCCTCGGCCGCACCATCCAGCACCTGCTCGACTCCCCACACGGCTGGCGAGGCTCCCCGGCCCAAAGCCAGCTCGCGCACCACGCCACCCGGCCGGCGCCGGAAGATCGACACCCCGACGTGGTGAAGCTGGTCGCCGAGTGGCGATCCACGTGCACGGCCTGAGCCGGGCATTGGCCGGCCTGGGGAATGGCGTTGCGCAGCAGCCGGCCCGCCCGGTTAAGCTGATGGCATGACCAGCTCGCATGCGTTCCCGGCGGCGTCCCCCGACGTCCCGTTCGGCGCGCTGCGACGCCGGTGGTCCAACGACCGCCTGCGCTGAGCAATCTTCTCTGCGACCGGCGGATCGAGCCGCCGGTCATCGTCGATCGTCCTCGGTCCGCCCGCATCCTCATCCGGTGATCCGCGCCGCGGATCCGAGCGAGATCGGCGTACCCATGGATCTGGAGAAACTTCTGGCCGACCGGCTGGCGCCGGCGTTCGCGACGGTGGCGGGCGAGCCGGTGGACCCGGTTGTGCGGCGCTCCCAGAGGGCTGATTTCCAGTCCGACGCGGCGCTGGCACTGGCCCGGCGGCTCGGCCGGCCGCCGCGCGCCATCGCCACCGAGGTGCTGCAGCACGCCGAGCTGGCCGACCTGTGCAGTGTGGCGGAGCTCTCCGGCCCGGGCTTCCTCAACCTGACCGTCGCCGACGACGCCTTGGCCGGGCTGGTCTCCGCGCTGGCCACCAGCCCACGGCTGGGAGTGCCGGTGGCCGCCGCGCCGGAGACTGTAGTGGTTGACTACTCAGCGCCGAACGTGGCGAAGGAGATGCACGTCGGGCACCTGCGATCGACGGTGATCGGCGACGCGGCGGCCCGGCTGCTGGAGTGGCTGGGGCACCGGGTGCTGCGGGCCAACCACCTGGGCGACTGGGGCACGCCCTTCGGCATGCTGATCGAGCACCTGGTCGACCCGGGCGAGGCCGAGGCGGCGCAGGATCTGTCGATGGGCGATCTGGACTCGTTCTACAAGGCGGCTCGGGCCAAATTCGACGCCGACGAGGCGTTCCGGGAACGGTCCCGGCGGCGGGTGGTGGCGTTGCAAGGCGGCGACGAGGCAACGCTGCGGCTGTGGGAGTTGCTGGTGGCGCAGTCCGAGCGGTACTTCCTGACCGTGTACGACCTGCTCGACGTGACCCTCACCGAGCGGGATTTCCACGGTGAGAGCAGCTACAACGACCTGCTCGGCCCGGTGGTCGAGGACTTGGACCAACTCGGGCTGCTGCGGGAGAGCGAGGGGGCGGCCTGCGTGTTCCCGCCCGGCTCCGCCGGGCGCGACGGCGCGCCGCTGCCGTTGATCGTCCGTAAGTCCGACGGCGGATACGGCTACCCCGCGACCGACCTGGCGGCGATTCGACACCGGACTGCCACGCTGGGCGCGACCCGGCTGCTCTACGTGGTCGGGCTACCGCAGCGGCGGCACTTCGAGATGGTCTACGCCGCCGCCGCGCAAGCCGGATGGCTGGCCCCGCCGGCGCGGGCCGAGCACATCGGGTTCGGCTCGATCCTTGGGTCGGACGGGCGGATGCTGCGCAGCCGAGCCGGCGGGTCGGTGAAGTTGGTCGGGCTACTGGAGGAGGCGATCGCCCGGGCCACCGCATTGGCCAGGGAGCGGAACCCGGAGTTGGGCGAGGCTGAGGCGGCCGAGGTGGGCCGGGCGGTGGGCATCGGCGCGGTCAAGTACGCGGACCTGTCCAGTGACCGGCACCGGGACTACGTGCTCGACTGGGAGCAGATGCTCTCGCTGGACGGCAACACTGCGCCCTATCTTCAGTACGCGTACTCACGGATCCGGTCGATCTTCCGGCGAGCCGGCGTGACGGCCCAGCCGGAAGCGGGGATCTCGCTAGCCGAGCCGGCCGAGCGGGCACTCGCCTTGGAGCTGATCGGCTTCGGCAGGGTGGTCGACGAGGTGACGGTGAACCTGGAATTCCACCACCTCGCCGGGTACCTGTACCGGCTGGCCGCCACGTTCAGCACGTTCTACGAGCGGTGCCCCGTGCTGCGGGCCGACGGACCACTCCGGGAAAGCCGGCTGGTGCTCTGCGACCTCACCGCCCGGATGCTCCGGCAAGGCCTCTACGTACTCGGCATTCGGACCCCAGAACGAATGTGATCAGGAACGTGATCACAGGTTCGGCTCGCGGCACGAGCACGCCCCACTACCGACTATTCGACCGCGTCGAAGCGTTCACCAACACGGCGCACGAGGACGGTCCGCACGTCCGCCAGGATGTCGGCCGGCACCCCCACGGCCCAGCACACTGACGAGCCGTAGCAGCAGCAACGCACCGCCGATCACGATGGCGCCCGACGCGGGGAGAGGTTCGTCGCGGAGCAACAGGACGCCGACGGTGGGAAAGACGGCGCCGGTGGGCAGCAGCAGGTCGCGGCGGGTAAAAGCCGAACCGCGCCTCGTACACCTCACGCGGCGCGACGGTGCTGCCCTCGGTGGCCTTGCCGCGAGGCAACGGCGCCGCGAGTCGCTGAGAGACGGCGACGTAGGCGAAGGCGCCCAGCCAGCCGGCGACGGCGACGGCGACGGCGACGCTGACCACGCCGTCCCACGGGAACGGCAGCCCGACCAGGACCAGCTGGTAAAGCACCAGGTAGGCAACGACGGTCACCGCGAGGGCGGTCCCAAGCGCCCACCAGCGATGCCGCGGACGGACCACCACCTGCCACCAGAACAGGACCAACGGTCCGCCCGGAACCAGCACTGCCGGACGCACCCACAGGTCTGGGTCGCTGCCCGTCACCGCGCTAATCACGGCGAGGAGCCCAAGCATGAAGGCCGTCGCGAGGGGCGGGCCCAGGATCGCCCAGCGAACGTGCGTGGGATTCGGTTCGTCCGGCACGGCGGGAACCCCGGAACCAATCGATCAACCCTGGGACAGCGACAGTGTCGCCGAGATTGAGCAACGCCTGCCGCGCCTCGCGCGCTTGTTCCCCCGTCAGCATTACGTGAAGCCCTGACTGGCGGGTGCTGGGCTCGGGGAGAAGGTCATAGCGGATCTCCGGTCGGGCAGTCGTAGACCGTCCAGCCGGCCGAAGCCAGCCGCGAACCGCCGAGCCCTCTCGAGAGGCAGATCCGCCCGACGGACAGCGCGGATCCGCAAGGCGTCTCGTTACAACTCGCGCCACTGTCCCACGCGAGCAGGATCACCGGTGCGAGCAAACTCTCCCGGCGCGCCGGCGCAGCCGACCCGGAGACCCTGGGGCGCCAGTTACTTCTCCTGGTCGAGGGGGCGACCCTGGTCGCCGCGCACCACGACCGAACCAGCGCCGGCACGCACGCCAAGCAGGCCGCCCTTGCCCTGCTGGACGCCGCCCGGCCCGCCGGCGCCCGACCCTGCGCCCCGTCGGTTCCGCCAACGATTCCTGCCGCCGGGTGACGCCGTGGACTGCACGGCACTCGACGATGGCTTTGGCCAGCTCCAGGCCCGGTACGTCCCGCCGCCGACCTGATCCGGCGGTGAGCCTGCACCGCCGGATCAGACGACTGTCACTCGGGCCCTAATCGGCAGATCGTCCGGGCTCGACCAGGAGCCGGGCGTAGTTGGCCATCGAGCGCTGGTAGCGCGGCAGGTGCTTGGCGAGCGCCCCGACGGCGATCGACACCGCCTCACGTTCCCGGCCTACGCTGGTCAGCGCCAGGGCGAGCGTCGCGCTGACCGCGTCGTCGAGTTCGTCGGACCCGCGCCCGCGCTCCTCGGTCAGCAGTCGGACGCACTCCTCGGCCTGCCCGATGTTCCGCAGTGAACTGGACATCTGGATCAACGAGCGTCGGCGGCGGATACCGTCGATGCCCAGTTCCAGCGCCCTGCGGTAGAGCGGTACCGCACGGTCCGAGTGGCCGGTCGAGTCCCAGGCGCAGGCCCGCTCGAACGCCGCCACCGGATGATTCGGCTCCAACTCGTCAGCGAGAGCGCCGACACGTCGGCGGAACTCCTCCTCGTCCCACTCCTCCGGCCCCGCGTTGAAGGCCGCCCACAGATCCGCACTGCGCTGCTCCCAGTCGGCGCTCGGGTTCATCCTCGTTCTCCTCCTGATCGTCGGCTCGGACGAGAGACACTCTGCGAGCGCTGGTAACGTCTACGCGAGTGATTCGGTGCATGCCGAATCTCAGCTCCAGGGAGAGACGAATGGCGGTCACGCTACAGTTCGGCGCCGCCGACCTGCTGCGCTGCCGTTTCGCCATCTCGCCCATGCTCGAGACGCTGTCCGCGGTGCGCCTGCTGTCCCCGCGGGAAGGCGTCGGCCCTCACCGCCGCTGGCTCGACACCCTCGACCTGCGGGAACTCGACCTGCGACCGATCGCACTGCTTCAGCCCCGTCGCGGCTACACCCCCGACTTCCTGTCACCACCTCCGGTCGGTCCGCACGCCCGCTTCGAGGACGAACTCGCCGCGGTCGCGGCCAGCGACCATGACCGGGTACACGCAGAGGTGCGACGGTCACTGGCGGACACCCCGGGGGCGGCCGCGTCGGCGACCGGACGGCTCCTGCTGGGCGATCCGGCCGCAGTGCTGCGGACGCTGGTCTCACTCGTGAAGCAGGCGTGGGAGGTCCTGCTCGAACCGGTCTGGCAGCAGGTGCGCGGGCTGCTCCACACCGATGTGAGCTTTCAGACCCGACGTCTCGCCGAAGGTGGCCTGGACCGGCTGTTCGCTGAGCTGCATCCCCGACTGCGCTGGAACAACGGCACGCTGACCCGCGAGTACGGCGACGACGAGCATCGCGACCTGCGCGGCGAAGGGCTCGTCCTGGTGCCCAGCGCCTTCAAGTGGGATCAGGTCGTCGTCATCGTGGACCCGCCGTGGCAACCCACCGTGATCTATCCGGCGCGCGGGCTTGGCACCCTCTGGCAGCCCCCGTCCACCGATCGGCATGCGGCGCTGGGACGGCTGATCGGGAGGACCCGGGCGGCGCTGCTGCTCAGCCTCGACGAGCCGGCCAGCACGACCTCGCTGGCCCACAGTCACGCGCTGGCCAACGGCACGGTCTCGGAGCATCTGGTGGTGCTGCGTGACGCCGGGTTCGTGGTCGGAGAACGACACCGGCACGAGATCCGCTACCGGCGCACCTCCCTCGGCGAAGCCGCCCTCTGCTAGGTTGTCGGCTCTCGCCGGTTGGGCGCTCTACTTCGTAGCGGACGTCGGGCTGCTGAGGGGCGCAGGCATGCTCGCTATCCAGTGGTCGTATGGCTTCGGCCGGCGCGAGTCGTCCCCAGCGCAGACGGAGCCAAATTCGAGGTTGACTACTGGACCGTGACGTCAAGAGCTGACCACCGGCAAGAGGGTGCGCTGAAACTCTTGTTCTCCCGTCAGATGTCGTGACGCTCGCCGAGCGGCACAACGGCATGCTGAAGGCTCTGCGCACCTGCGTTAGAACCAAGTCCACGGGCGGACAAGTCGCCACAGGCGCCCTCGCCAGCGAGCACGCCGAGGATGCAGGAAGAGCTCGATGTCCTCCAACGCGTTGGTGGCAGTCCCCTTGACGTGAGGCATGACGCGCGCCTGACGGAGCGCGGCGACTACACGATCTTCGTCGAGCCGACCGTAGACCCTTGCCAGATGCCCGAGGCACGTGGCGGCGAGCGCCTGCACCTGCTGGTCATCGTGATCGAGCAGACCCAGGTAGAGCTCCTGCGCTTCCTTCCAGTCGCCATCGCCGTAGAGCGCGCATCCCACCATCGCATCCAGGGCGCCGACGATGTCATCGCGATCGAGCGCCGCCCGCACACCGGCTGGCGTTGCCGGCGGAGGGTTGTGAAAGATGTGGTGCTCGTGGCCCATGCCCCACACCTTTGATCATCGCCACCGTCGGCCAACACCCGCTCATCGGATGAGTACGGCGAAGGGTTCGGCCGGCTCCGGGGTGCCGGCGACCGGCCGGCGGCCGGCCTGTCCTCCGTCGGCTTATGTGCGACACGCGTCCGCCAGGTGATCTGCGACAGTGGTCGGTTTCGGCACTCTGGGTCCGACGTCTCCGCGGGGCGTCGGGACTCGGGGAGGCCGGGATTGGCACTGGTTGTCTTGTCGGTTGTCGAGCAACGCCTGGATGCGGTTCGTGCGGTGCTGGCCGGGTCAGATGTCATGGAGGTGGCCGCCAGCTTCGGGGTGCACCGGTCGACGGCCCGAAGGGTAGCCGTTACGGCTTGTCGACCCATTGGATGTTGGTGGGACGGCGGCCGGTGCGCAGGAATTCGTGGCCGGCCTGTCGGGCCTGTTCTTCAGTGATTTCGATGTCGAAGGGGTCGGCGCCTGCGGGGGTGAACCACGGGTCGTTGATCGCGTAGTCGGCGTCGCCGGCTGTCTGGCCGGGTGGGGCGCCAGGCGGTACCGGTCCCCAGCTGACCATGACGTCGGCCTCGCCTTCCCAAAACAGGCCGGATCGGGCCCCATCAAGGGTGATGTGCAGGCGACGCTTGCCGTCTTCGCTGGCCAGCTCGATGCCGCTGCGATGATCCCGCGGTATGCGGTCGAAGAGGGCGTCGAGGTCGGCGGGGTCGGCCACGGTGGTGGTGCCGATGTCCTCGGTCCAGGCTTGCAGCGGTGCGTTCACCGGATGCTCTCCGGCGGTGAGGTGAGCCAGCGACTGCGGCAGCACGGTGAGTAGGTTACCGGCCAGATCTAGCCGGGTCAGGGCGGTCAGGTTACCCAGCGAATCGGGCAGCACGGTGAGGTGGTTTTCCGTCAGGTACAGGTGGGTGAGGGCGGTCAGGTTACCCAGCGAATCCGGCAGCGCGGTGAGCCGGTTGCCGGTCAAGTCCAGCCGAGTGAGGGCGGTCAGGTTACTCAGCCATTCCGGCAGCGTCGACAGATGGTTGTGGGCCAGGTCCAGCCAGGTGAGCGAGGTCAGGTTACCCAGCGAGTCCGGCAGTACGGTGAGCTGATTATTGGACAGGCCCAGCCAGGTCAGGCCGGTCAGCTCGCCCAGCGACTCCGGCAGTGACGGCTCGTCGAGTACCTGCGCGCACGGACGGCGGCCAGATGTGTGCATCCGATCAAGCAGCGAGATCGTTTCCTGCTGGCGTTGTTGGTCGAGGTCGGGACAGCCCCTGCGAGGACGCCGCAGCCATGCTGCGGCGTGCTTGCGGCAGCGGTTGGCCTCCGTAGTAGTTGATCGCTACTGTGCCTCGGTGGCCCGTTCACAGCTCACCGCCGAGTTGGTGGTTGACGGTCATGTTCCGCAGGGATTGGCGCTGTCGCCGGACGGCAAGTGGGTCGCCTACGTGGTCGCCCCGGTCGGGCGGGCTGGTGTTCACCCGGTCAGCGAAATCTGGGTCGCCGCCGTCGACGGGACCGGGTCGCCGCGACGATTGACTTCGGGTGAGGCGTACGATTCGGCGCCGCGGTGGGCCGGGGATTCGCTGTTGGTCTACTTTCTTTCCGACCGCGCCGAGCGTGGCACGGCGCAACTGCACCGGGTGGGGCTGGTCGACGGTGTTGTGCAGGCGGTCACGTCCTGGGCCGCTGGGGCGTCCCGGCACCTCCCACTGGCCGATCCCAACCTGGTCGTCGTGATCGCAGCCGATGAGCCGTCCGCTGAGGACGAACGTCGAGACAGGGAGCGCGACGACGCTCGGGTGTGGGGCGAACGCGTACGCCCGGACCGGCTGCGGCTGCTCGACGTACGGAGTCTGGAGGTCCGGACACCGGATGCGTTCGGCGATCGTCATGTCGTCGAAGTGGTCCAGCGGCCCGACGATGGAATTCTGGCGGCACTGACCTGGTCGAGCCCCGACGTGGACCCGGGCCTGCTGGAGCCCGGCCTCCACCTCCTCGATCCGTACAGTGGCGTGACGCGGGACCTCGGTCCGGCCGCGGCGGACGCGTCGTCGCTCGTCTGGTGGCCCGCCGTCGACGGCTGGCACCTGGCATATGTCGCGAAGACCCCGCCCACTCTGGTGGGCGGACACGCGGTTTTCGATATCGCCGTGCCGGTGAGCGGGCCGGTGGGCGAGCACCTTAACCTGACCGCCGGCACGACCGTCTGCGCGAGCAACCTGGTCCAGGTCGACACCGGTCTGCCGCTGGTGCTGGTCGCCGACGGGCTCGATACCGCGATCCACCGGCTCGATCCGGCCGGGCCCGCCCTCGTCGAGGTGTCCCGGGTCGGGGGCCTCGCGACGTCGTTGACCACGAGCCGGCTCGGTGACGGCGTCGCGGCGGTGGTGAGCACGTCCTACGAACCCGGCAACGTCCACGCCGGCCCGACGAGCGGGCCGTTGACGAGGCTGACCGACCTCAGGCCCGAACTCCGCGACATCCGGTGGGGTGTCCAGGAACGCCTGTCGTACGAGGCATCTGATGGGCTGACGCTGGACGGCCTGCTGATCCTGCCCGCCGGCCGGTCGCACAAGGACGGGCCGTTTCCGCTGGTGACGCTGGTTCACGGCGGCCCGTACGACCGGCACGCCGACCGGCTCATGCTCGGCTGGCACCCGTCCGGCCAGTGGTTGGCGACCGTGGGCTACGCCGTGTTTCTGCCGAACCCGCGCGGCGGCCAGGGGCACGGCCACGACTTCGCGGTGGGCGTCGCCGGTGCGGTCGGCCTCGATGAGTGGACCGATATCTGCGCCGGCATCGACCTGCTCATCGCCGACGGCGTCGCCGACCCCGAGCGGCTGGGCATCGGCGGCTGGAGCCACGGCGGGTTCCTGGCCGCCTGGGCAGTTGGGCAGACCGACCGGTTCAAGGCCGCCGTGATGGGTGCCGGAATCAGCGACTGGGGAATGCTCGCCGCAACCGGCGAGCAGGGACCGTTCGAGTCCGCCCTCGGCGGCAGCAGCGGCTGGGAAGGAACAGGCCCACACCGCCACGACCGGCTCAGCCCGATCTCGTACGCCTCCAAGGTCCGCACGCCGGTGCTGATCCCGCACGGCGAGAACGACACAAACGTTCCGGTATCACAGGCGGAGGCCTTCCACCGCGCGCTACGCAGGTTCGGAGTCGAGCACGAGTACGTCGTATATCCCCGAGAGAACCACTCGATCCGCGAACGCAACCACCAACTCGACGTTCTCCGTCGCACCCGCGCCTGGTTCGACCGGTGGCTCGGATGACCTCGACGTCCGACCGCCACGACCGATGCGGCTAACCGCGGCAGCTAGGGCACCTATTGGGACTGTGAATTGCTCCTCTGTCAAGCGCCCGAGTCGCGCAACGGCTATTCGCGATGACAGCCGCGATCTGGCACAACCGCGCCACCGGACAACCCATGACCAGATCCCTGATCGCCTACGACCACTAACCAGACTTCGGACTTACTCGTCTAGGAACCCGTGCCCCCGGGGGCGAACTTGCCCCCGGGGCTCCGGGTTCAGCCGATGAGGTCCGCCGCCCGCTCGCCGATCATCAGGGTCGGCCCCGCGGTGTTGCCCGCCGGCAACGTCGGCATGACGGACGCGTCGGCGACCCGCAGGCCGGCGATGCCGTGTACGCGCAGCGCCGGGTCCACGACGGCCATCTGATCGGTTCCGATCCGCGCGGTGCCGACTTGGTGGTGTCCACTGTCGACCGCGCGGCGGACGTAGTCGCGCAGTGCGGAGGTGCCCGGGTACACCTCCGCCTTGATCCAGTCGTGTAGCGCCGGCTGCTCGGCGACGGCGCGCAGCGACTCGATGTGCTCCACGAGCGCCTCCAGGTCGCGCGGATCGGAGAGCAGGCCCAGGTCGATGACCGGCGCGTCCGCGGGATTCGCGGAGCGCAGGCCGACCCGGCCGCGGCTGTGCGGGTGCAGCAGCAACGCGAGCGCCGTGAAGCCCTGCTCCGGCAGGTTCTCCTGGATGGTCGAGTAGACGGCCGAGATGAAGACTGCCTGCCGGTCGGGGTTGCCCGCGGCGCCGACACCGCCATCGGCGATGATCTGCGCCTCGATCCCGTTCACGTGCGGCATCGGCACGGCGCGGTTGCTCTCCCAGACGACGGGGCTGCCGACGTGGTCCCGCAGGTTCTGGCCGACGCCGGGCAGGTCGGCGACGACCGGGATGCCGTGGCCACGCAGATGGTCGGCCGGCCCGAGGCCGGAGAGCAGCAGGATCTGCGGGGTGCCGAAGGTGCCGGCCGAGAGCACGACCTCCCGCTCGACCCGGATGACGTGCCGCTCGCCGCCGGCGAGGTACTCCACACCGACGGCCCGGTTCCCCTCGATCAGGATCCGGCTGACCAGCGCGTCGGTCACGACCCGCAGCAGCGGCGACTCCCGCACCGGACCGACGTACGCGCGCCAGGCCGTCACCCGCCGACCGTCCTTGATCGTGTGCTGGGTGAAGCTGGCACCCCGGCTGTCGCCCGCGTTGTAGTCGTGGTTGAAGGGGTGCCCGGCCCCCACGGCCGCGTCGACGAACGCGCGTACCAGCGGATCCGGATCGGTGTTGCGCTGGATGTGCACGGGCCCGCCGTGGTGCGCCTCCAGCCGGCGGAACCGAGGCTCGACGTCGGACCACGCCCAGCCGTCGCCCCAGGCGTCGTAATCGGCGCGCGAGCCGCGGACGTAGAGCATCCCGTTGAGGACCGAACTGCCGCCGAGCGTCTTCCCGCGCGGCTGGTAGAGGACCCGGCCGCCGGCGTGCGGCTGCGGTTCGGTGCCGAACCCCCAGTCGACCTCGCCACCGAACAGGGCCGCGCCGCGCAGCGGATCGCCGATCTCCTCCCGCGTGTCGCTCGGGCCGGCTTCGATGACGACGACCCGGTACCCGGCGTCGACGAGCCGCCGCGCGACGACCGATCCGGCGGTTCCGGCGCCGATGACCACGAAATCTGTCGTGTCGTGTGACCTCATGATGCTGCTCCTGACGTTCTGTCCGATTCCCGTGCCCATAAGTCGAGGGCACCCTCAGGTTCTGCGGCCAGACTAACCTGAGGGAACCCTCGACTTCTTGCTACGCTCGTCACATGGGATCGACACGGACGCCGGGCGGAGACCCACCGAAGTCCTTACGTCGCGATGCCCAGCGCAACCGGGACGCGGTGCTCGCCGCCGCGTCGGACGCGTTCGCCCGACACGGGTTGGACGTGCCGCTGGAACAGGTGGCCAGGAACGCGGGAGTGGCGATCGGCACGCTCTACCGCCACTTCCCGACGCGCCTCGACCTGATCGAGGCCGCGTTCACGGCAAAGCTGCGGGCGTGGATCGCCGCCGGCGAGCGGGCCGCGGGTGCGCCGGACCCTTGGGCGGGCTTCCGCGAATACCTGGAGGCGATGTGCGAGTTGCAAGCCGACGACCGCGGCCTGAGCGACCTCGCCTCGATGCGCCTGCCGCTCTCCGACGACGTCGAGAGCCAGCTCGCTCAGATCTACGAGCTCGGGAAAACGATCATGGAGCGGGCGCAGGAACAGGGAACCGTGCGCGCCGACCTGCGCCCGCAGGACTACGCGTTCGTCTTCTGGTCACACAGCCGGGTGGCGGCGGCGACGCAGGGCGTGGCTCCGGACACCTGGCGCCGGAGCCTCGCCCTGCTGCTCGACGCCTTCCGCGCCGAGGCCGCCCATCCGCTGCCCGCACCGGCCCTCACCGAGCCGCAGCTTCGGCAGGCGATGCGCGACCTCAGCTCAGCCGGCTGACACGACGACCGGCACGGGGCGCAGGCCGACCTGGACCGCCGTGCCCGTCGGCAGTTCGGAGAGCCGGGCGCTGGCCGTCTGGGCGACGACGAGCACGTCGTCGGGCAACGCGACCGTCACCCGGGCCGTCGCGCCCAGGAAGCCGAAGCACAGGCGGTCTCAGCCAAGGTCAGCAGTCGCAGCCTGCCGGCCCGCAGCCCGCGCCGGCCGTCGGCTGGGCGCGGCTTCGGCGGAACCACCACATGCCGAGCGCGGCAGCGGCGAGGACGGCCGCGAGGGCGAGGACAGTCTTCTCCAGCAGTGCGGCGCCGGCGCCGGTTACCAGGCCGGCGACGATGAGCAAGGGAATGGCGCAGCAGGCGACGCAGGCGAGCGCGGCCAGCCCACCGGTGACCTTGCTGTGGGTCGGTGGGCCGTTGTCGGCGGTGGCCGGCGGGTGGACGTGGCGCCGGGTGGGTGCGGTCATCGGGCGGCTCCGTCCGGGTCGGCGAGATCGGCGAAAGGCATCGGGCAGGCCGGGCACGTGCAGTTGGTCAGGCTGTCGCACCGCGCGGCGACGATCTCCTCGAGCCGCCCGTGGATCGCCCGCAGGTCGCTGACCTTCCGCTCGATCTCGACCGGCTTCGAGCGGGCTCGCGCCTGAAGGTCGGGCGTGGGATGTCGCCGGCGGCCGGTGTCCATGAGCTCGGCGACCTCGCCGAGCGTGAACCCGAGCCGCTGCGCGGCCTTGATGATCGCCAGCAAAGTGATGGGCTCCGGCGGGTAGGTCCGGTGGCCGCCGATGCTGCGCGCCGGTTGCGCGAGTAGCCCGCGTCGCTCGTAGTACCGCAGCGTCTCGACGTTGACGCCCGCACGCTCGGCGACCTCGCCGGTCCGCAGACCGCCCCGGTCGGCCATCAGGCGTCGGTCCGGCCAGCCCCCGCGGACTCCGCCAACCCCGCCAAACCGTCGAGGACGTCGCGGAGCTGAAGGCCCGCGCTGCTAATCTCGCGGACTGATGACACGTCGTTTCGGTGACCGGGCCACCTTCGCTGTGGAGGTGGGCGAGATCCAGTCGCCCTCCCTCCGCGTCGTCGACCTGTGGATGGCCGGCAGACGAATGACCACCGATGACAACTCGGCCTTTGTCCCGTTCTTCTCTCCCGCCATACGCTCGACCGCGGCGCAGGTGCGTCGACGTGACGTCAAGCCCTGTCCGTTCCCCGGCCGCGCCCCGGAAGATGCCTTCCGGCTACTTCACGCGAATGACACGGAGTTCCGGGAGCAGTTCTGGTTCATGCAGTGGGGCGAGACCGTCGACAACGTGTCCAAGTACGCCTACCTCGACGACGACCTGGTGATCGTCTTCGCGTTCTGGCGGGCAAGCCACCCCTTCCCCGAGGATCTGGGCAAGGTCTTCGTCGCCAGGATCCCGCCCGACGAGTTCGCGGCCACCGTCGAGCAAGCAGCCGAATTGCTGGATGCCTAAGTCATTACCATCGATCCGCGTCGGTGAGCGCACTCGTTGCGCCCGAGTTCGCCGCAGACTGTGAGTGAGGCGGCACCTCCCACGGCGTGGTGTAGGGCGTGGCCTTGCCCGTTGTTCAACGTTCGGGTCGGGCTGGCGCTTGGCCAGCCAGGAGTCGGTAGGCCTCGGTTGCGGCGTGAGTGACCTCTGCCATCGGGGATAGGTGAGGTAGTCGTCGTCGGCTGCGGCGGGCCCGAGTTCGTCGAGGATGGCTGACAACGGCTCGAGTGTTGCGGTGATCGCGTCGGCCTCGTTGGCGCTGCCGAGGATGGTGCCGACGTCGCTGCGCGGTGAGCGCTCGTCCCAGAACGTGTCGTCGACAAGCCAGTGCACGGCTTCGGTCAGACCCGGCCACGCCGTCGGGGCAGGCGGACGGAGCGTCGCGAGAACCGCCAGGGCGGCGATGACGTCGGCCCTGCGACCGGGCCAGACAATGGTGGTCATGCGTATCCCAGACCCCCGCGATCGATCAAGGGTTCGTGTGCGGCGGCTGTGGCCAGCGCCATGGAGGGCTTCCGTGCCGAGCTCTCTCGGACGGTGGCACGGGCATGGACCTGTACATCCAACAGGACAAGTTCCGGGAAGTGTCCGCGGCCGATGTCACCCCGGACGTAGCCGACCTTCTGGCAGCCACACAGCGGCGTATCGCGGCGTCCGCCCTGGGGGGATGCCGCGACCAAGGCGGCCTCGAAGCGCACCCCGTCATGAACTATGGTCACCACCCAGGACCGGACCATCCCGCCCGATTCAATGCGCTTGATGGCCCGATAGGGCCCGGTCCAAAATCGTCGAAGTCGACGCGTCGCACGCCGTGGCCGTGTCCCAGCCCGGCCTCGTCGCGGACCTCATCGACACCGCTGCCAGCTAGAGCATCACCGGTTGCGGTTCAGCTCGGCCCCATGGCCCGCTCACGAGGTGCGAAACGATCGTTTCGGACTGAGTGACGCGCCCACCTAATCAGTAAGGTGGCGACGGCACCACGGATGGGTACTTGCGGACGCGGTTCGCGTCATTGACGGTAACCCCGGCTAAGACAACCACAGGCACGATGGCGACGACTAGCGGTGGCAGGAGGATCGCCGCTGGTGAGATTGCGGCGAGCAGGAGCACTCCGATCACGCGAAATAGGGACACCCGGGCGAACACCGCGTACTCGAACATGGCCCGCCCGGCGAGGAACAGCGCGGGACCGCCGAGTATGACGATGATCCAAGCCGGTTGTGTGTGTCCGAGCGGGTGCTCGACGACGAGTTCGGCGCCGACGGCGACAGCAACGATGCCGGCGACCATGACCAGGTGGGCGTACAGCGACCAGATGAGGGCACGGAACGAGTCGGAAGCGGCAGCGATCGTATCCGCCAGCAGGCTCCCGGCCCGGTGAATGTAGATCCGCCAGAGCAGCCCTGTGGTGACGAACGCGACCACTGCCGCGGCAATCCGGTCGGGCTCGATGCTGCGACTCAGGGTCAGTCCAGTGACCAGGATGGGCTCGCCGAGCGCGATGATGAAAAGCTGCCGATTGCGTTCGGCGTGGTGCTCACTGGAGATCGCGTACTCGGCCATCCGCATGTACGCGCGCCCTAGCCGCGGCGTGGGGAGGCCCAGCGCGAGGGCAACGTACTCCACGGCCACCGCCAGCGCCCACAGCACTTCGCGGGCCGTGTCGTGCACGAGGGCACCCGCGATCCACGGCACCGCGGACACGACGGCCCAGAAGAGTGATCGCGCGAAAGCCGTCGCCGCCTCGTGGCCCCGCAGCAGGAGCACGGCGGCGGCATGCCGACCGACCTGGGTGGCGACGTATGCGACTGCGAAGAGCATTCCCTGCTCGCCGAACGCCTCGGGCACCGCAGCGGCCATCAGCAGGGTGCCCAACATGGTCGCGAGAACCAGCAGCTGTATCCGCGGTTGCTGCGAGTCCAACCTGTCCGTGAATCCCGAGGTATGGACCCACACCAACCAGAGGGCGAGCAGCAACACCAGCGTCTGAAGGGCCCCGCCCCAGACCAGATCCCTCAACAGCCCCAGCGAGAGCAGTGCGAGCGCGAGGACGAAGACCAGATCGAAGAACAGTTCCAGGAACGTCGCGCGTGGTTCCTCGGGTCGTCGCAGCAGTTCAGCTGCCCCACTTCTCATTCGATTAGCCCGAATCACTCGTGTTGTCCATCTTATGGGTGTTTGTACCACAGCAGTGCTCTGACATATTCGCGATGGAAGGCCCAGCGTTGCCGGCCGGGCGTACACGGCGCGCACTGGTGGTCGACGAGTTCGCCACGTTGACCCACCTCGGCGCGCGGCGGGCCGCTCCGCTACCACGAGCTGTTGGAGGCCATCCCAACTCGTCGTTGAATTTGGCGGACGCGGTCTGGGTACATCCGCTCCGGGCGGTGTTATCGCTGCGGAGAAGGAGGTGCCGTCATGCCGTCAATGGGTTCCGCGCAGCCGATCGGCCAGCTCGGCGACGGCGTCGACGAAACAGACATCGCTCTCCGCCGGCCGGTGCCCGACGATCGGCGGAGCGACGCTGTCGCTGATCGGGATGACCACAGTTGAGGGGTCGGGTATCCGGCGGTCAACCGTTGCCCCGGAGCCGTAGACAGTGGGCGGCTCGCCGGGGCGGTGCGGGGAGAAGACCCAGCCGCCGATCGGATCGGTGTCCCGCCACAGGTTGATCCAACGCCAGCCGACCCGTTCGCCCACCTCGTGCAGCACATCGTCGCCGAAATACGCGGGGCACCAGCGTGCGTACAGGCGGTGCAGGGGCGACCCGTACGTCAACAGTGCCACCCGTTCGCCGACACCGGGCGGGAGCTGGAGCACGGTCGCAGCGAGCAGCACCGAGCCGTGGCTGTGTCCGGTGAGCAGCACCGTATGCCCTTCACCGGTCAGGTACGTGATCCGGCGGCTCAGCTCCGGCACTGCTCGCTCCGCATAGCAGGGCGGCGCGAACGGGTGCGCCGTCCTTGGCCAGAACGTGCCCAGATCCCACCACACGCCCACGTAGCGACGAAACTCGGGCGTCCGGTACGCAAAGATGCCTCCGACGACCAGACCGACGACGAGCGCGGCGATCACGTAGCTGCCGATGCCAATGCCGAAGTCCACCAGGCCGGCTGGGACCCTGGTCCACGTCTCGATCGCCTGCCCCGGGTCGAGCTGAAGCAAACCCAGCGTGCTGGTTGCCATGGTGAAGCCGGCGAGCAAGGCGTACGCAACGGCGAGCGGGCCAAGCCGCTCGGTGAAGCGGGCGCGTGCGATGGACTTCTCGACCTGGCGCAATCGCGGTGCTGCTTCTGACGGAGCGTGGGGGAAATCTTGCGCCAGGGCCACGCAGGCGGCCCGGCGCCGGGCCGGCAGGGACACGAGCGTCACCACGGCGGCGAGTGTTGCCGCAGTCACCACCGCCACGAACAGCCCGAAGATCGCCCACCGGAACGGCAGCGGCGGATTGATGACCATCCGGTCGGCGGCCGGGGCGTCGCGATTGAGCAGGTCGGCCGTGCGGTAGACCAGCTCGGAGGAGAAGACTACCGCCACACCGGTACCCACCGAAGCGACCACCGGCGCTCCGGGGGCCCGCGGTGACGGCCCAGCCCGCGCTCCGCTTCGCGTCCACAGCACCGCAGCCCAAAGCAGGAGCAGCAGGAGGGTCTGCGCGGCGAAGAGGAAGGCCACGGTTACGCCGTATCCGGGCAGAGTGCTCTCCGCTGGCCAGGGCGTACGGTCGGTGGCGACCGCGACGACGACCATCGCCGTCACCACGTACGCGAGCGTCCGCAGCACGCGTGTGATGCTGTCGTTCCAGCCGGCCGCGGCCCTGTCGATCACGGACGGTGTGACGGCAAGCACGAGGCAGGCGGCCAGGATGCCACCGGTCAGGATGCCCAGGGTGACGGTCACGGCGACGGCCCGACCGCCGGCGCGTGCCGTGAGTAGGACAGCGTCCAGCGTGGCGAACGCGGCGGCGACATGGATTGCCCGTAACCGCTGTACCCGGGGGTTGGAGGTCCACTGGTCGACGGCGGTGAGCTCGTGCGCGCTGGCGACCGTCCGGGGCGCGCGTGACGGCTGGACGGTCTGCGCCGGACGGGCACCGAGCCGCCAGACCAGGCCGATCGCGGCGACCGGGATGAGCGCCAATACCGCCAGCCGCAGGCCGATCGGCTGCCCAGCGAGCCAGGACAGCCAGCTCCGTCCCGCGAGGCATCGCGGTGATGCCATGCACTGCCAAGCAATTAGATCCAGCACCACCCCGGCTACCGCGATTACGTACAGGGCGGTCAGCGTCAGCGCGAGCACCCGGCACAGGCTCTTGACGACGGTGGTGCGGGCACTCCAGCCCGCCGGGTGCATCCAGATGGCCACGTTGCACAACATGAATGGCAGCAGGAATAGCAGCGAAATCGTGCGGACCGCAGTACTCGAGGGCAGATCGCTCCAGCGGTAGGCCTCCAGCAAGACCCCGCCCGGGCCCCTGGTATCCGGATAGCCGGAGCGGGGCCGGTAGAAGCCGCCCTTGGAATCCCCGGCGACCTGCCGGACGTTTGGACGGTCTAGCACCTGCTCGGTGCTGGCGCCCGAAACGCCGTGCACCCGCAGCTCCACCACCTCGTCCGGCAGTCCGCCTGCCGCTGCTGCCGCCTCTGTCATCGCCCCCCCGTCGACGTGCCGGGCGCGGGCGGTCGCTCGCGCGACGGCGGTGGCGGCGGATACCCGTTCCTCCACCGCCCATACCCGGACACGCAGCGGTCGCTCGTCGTCCAACCGACACCGGCACGAGCGTCCCCTCGTCCGCGCCTTGGACGTGTACCCGGTGGAGCGCCGGCTGTCGGCCGACCGCACGTGGGTAGTCGGCCGACAGCCGGCGGGCACCACGCGTTCGTCGCGCGGTGCCCGTCGTCGTCCCGGCGAGCCAGCTGCTCCGGCACAGCGGTTCTCCGCGGGGCGGGTCCTTTCCTCGGTTCAGGCTGGAGCACCGCCCGGCCGAACTCGCCTTGCCGGCTCTATTGGGGCAGACCCTGGTAGTCGGCCGGACCGGCGATCTGACCGCCGTCGCCAGCCACCTCGCTGCCGGTGACGAACTGGGCGTCGTCGCTCGCGAAGAAGAGCACGATCTTGGCGATGTCGTCCGGCTCCCCGACCCGGCCGAGCGCGACATTGCTGGTGTCGAAGGTGACGCCGCTGGTCATTGGGGTGTTGATTTGACCAGGGTGGACGGCGTTGACCCGAATCCCGTGTGCGCCCAATTCGAGCGCGGCGGTCTTGGTCAGTCCGCGGACCCCCCACTTGGACACGACGTAGCCGGACATTCTCGGGACGCCCTGCAGAGCGCCGACGGAGCCGATGTTGACAATCGACCCGCCGCCGGCCCGCTTCATCGCTGGGACCACGGCCTGGATGCCGTTGAAGACACCGATGAGGTTGATGTCGAGCGTGCGCTGCAGTCGTGCCACGTCCCACTCTTCCAGCGGAGCCGGATCGGCGATGCCCGCGTTGTTGACCAGGATGTCGACGGAGCCGAAGCGCTCCTCCGCACGCTGGACGAGGGCCGCCCACTGCTCGGGTGACCGCACGTCGAGTTGCTCGACGGCGGTTGTCGGTCCGAGTTCGGCGGCGAGTGCCTGGGCTGCGGTGACGTTCACGTCGGCGATGACCACGTTCGCGCCCTCGGCGACGAGCCGGCGGACGGTGGCGGCGCCCATTCCCATCGCGCCGCCGGTGACCACCGCGGTTTTCCTGCTACTCGCTCCATCACGAGATCCTTCCCATGGTTGCGGTGAGAATCGGTAGGGCCCGCCGCGTCAGGCGGCGCTTCCCTGCTTGATCGCCCGGGAGATCCGCACGACCCGTTCGGCCTGGTGACGGGCTGCGTTGCGGGTGTCGTTGTCGATCGAACCGAGGTCAGGGCCGAACACGGCGTGGTGCGAGGTGCCGTACGGGTTGCCGTCGACGAACTTGACCGGGTCCGTGTAGCCGGGCGGCACGATGATCCCGCCGAAGTGGTGGATGCTGTTGTACATGGCGAGCAGGGTCGACTCGTGCCCACCGTGCCGGGTCCCGGTCGAGGTGAAGCCGCTGTAGACCTTGTCGGCCAGGGCGCCCTGTTGCCACAGCGGCGACAGGGTGTCGAAGAACTGCTTGAGCTGGGCGGCGATGTTGCCGAACCGGGTCGGTGAGCCGAAGATGACCGCGTCCGCCCAGACGAGGTCGTCCGGGCTCGGAGCGGGTACGTCGGCGGTGGCGGCGTGGTGGGCGGCCCAGGTCGGGTTCGCGTCGACGGCGGCCTGCGGCGCCAACTCGGCGGCCTTGCGAACCCGAACTTCCGCGCCGGCAGCTTCCGCCGAGCGAGCGATTTCGCTGGCGATCGCCGTGCCGGTGCCTGTCGAGGAGTAGTAGATGACGGCGAGCTTGACCGGGTTTGACATCTTTGGGCCCCTTCCATCTGTGCGGATCAGAATTCGGCCGGCGCTCGAGAGTCCGTTATCGGTTCGAACCTCGGCGTGCCGGCCGCAAGACTAGGCACGTGGAGGGAGACGCGTCACCCTTACGTGAGGGGTGACACATCACCCTTGCCCGAGAGGCTCGGATTCGCGTCTTGCTACGGCTTGAGTTGCTGCTTGCGGGCCATCAGGCCGGCTTCAGGCATCTAGCGTCACCCAAAGGCGACTGGCAGACAACCCGCGAGAGTTGTCCAGCTGAGTCGCAACAGGGTTGATAGGTCACCCATACGGTGAGAACTACTGCCCGTCAATCGTCGAAGGGATCGTCCCTCAAGTTCTCCAGCACGGTCTGCGAGACAGCCGCCAACGTGTCGAGCTGGCGCGGGCTGAGAACATCGAGGAAGAGCTCGTGCACGTACCGCACGTGCAGTGGGGTGGCCTTCTCGATCATTGAGCGCCCCTCCTCAGTGATCGCGACGTGAGTGCCTCGACTATCCTCGGCACAACTGCGCCGCTCGACCAACCCACGAGCGATCATCCGCGAGATCTGATGGGTGAGACGGGTCTTCTCCCATCTGAGGCGTTCCCTCAGCTCGAAGACTCGCAGTGAACCATCCGAGAAGTGGAACAAAGTACTCAGAACGGCGTAATCCGCCAAGGACAGGCCAGCCTCGCGAACCAGTTGACGGTTCATGTGACGACGAACGTCCTCCTGCATCGTGAGGAAGCCGTACCAGGCACGCCGCTCACGCTCGTTCAATCCCTCGGGCTCAGGCACCCTTCAACGCTACCGGCAGAGTAACGCGTCACCGATCGCGGTTCACTCCTAGATCCGAGGTCGACAACGGTGCGGGGGATCCTTCGCTACAGCATCACGCTGGGCACGGATCTGCTGCGGATGGGCAGGCTGCCGGAGGCGTCTGCGGCGCCGCCGGCGGTGCGCGAGTTGGCGGGGCGGTGCGGTACCGGGCAAGCTGGTCGCGTGGCGTAGCGGGTTGAAGGCGTCGGTGCACGCGGTGTTGGCCAAGCAGGGCGTGCACATCGCGGTGTCCGACCTGTCGGCGTCGGTGAGCGGGAACTGCTTGCCCAGGCGCCCTTGGATGGGACGTGTCAGGGTCGGGTGTCCTCGCTATGCCGGCTGATCGACGCGGTCGACTTCGAGATCGACAGGTCGGCGGACCGATCCGGGCCAGACTCACCGGGCAACGCGGTCATACGGCGATCAAGGCCATCCCCGGTGTCGGACCGGTCCTGGCGGCGGTGTTCGTCGCCGAGAGAGCACGCCGAGCACGTAGGAAGAGCTCGATGTCCTCCAACGCGTTGGTGGCAGTCCCCTTGACGTGAGGCATGACGCGCGCCTGACGGAGCGCGGCGACTACACGATCTTCGTCGAGCCGACCGTAGACCCTTGCCAGATGCCCGAGGCACGTGGCGGCGAGCGCCTGCACCTGCTGGTCATCGTGATCGAGCAGACCCAGGTAGAGCTCCTGCGCTTCTCTCCAGTCGCGATCGCCGTAGAGCGCGCATCCCACCATCGCATCCAGAGCGCCGACGATGTCATCGCGATCGAGCGCCGCCCGCACACCGGCTGGCGTTGCCGGCGGAGGGTTGTGAAAGATGTGGTGCTCGTGGCCCATGCCCCACACCTTTGATCATCGCCACCGTCGGCCAGCATCCGCTCATCGGCTATACGAAAGCACCGCCCGACGAGCAGACATCTTCGGGCTCGCCGAAGAGGTCTCCAGCCAGGTGCGCCTGGTCAGGGCGTTGCCCGTGGGATCGACGTCCCAGGCAGCGGTACGGCAGCGCGCTCCATGAAGGCCTTTGGAGCGGCGTCCGTCTATCCCTGTCCGAGGTGCCGCGGCGAGGCCCGTCGGCCCGAGATGCCGGGCCGCGCTAGCCGTGTTGGGAGCAGCGAAGGTGACCACTTCGGACGCCATGAGCTGCTTACCTTGCGTGACGAGCGCTTCGCAGCAGATGCGAGCATGCGTAAGCGCGGACTCACCGTCGAAGCTCGGCCACCTCGCCCAGCCGCTCGAGCTTGTGCGGGTTGCGGATCGCGTAGATCTGGGTGATCCGGCCGTCCTCGATGACGAACGACACGGCCGTGTCGTTCTCGCCGCCGGGGTCGATGCGTGCCGCGATGCCGCCGTTGAGGTCGACGATGAAAGCCCTGGTGCCGGGCGCGACCTCGGCGAAGCGGGCCATCACGGGGGCGAGCTTCGTGGCCCCGCGGACTGGCTTCGGGATTGTCGGGGCCAGGCCGCCGCCGTCGCCCACGACGAGCACGTCGGGAGCCAGCACCTTGAGCAGTCCGGGCACGTCGCCGGTAGTCAGGGCGGCGAGGAACCGCTCGACCACCTGCTCCTGCTCGGTGCGGCTCACCGACATCCGCGGCCGGCGCGCCGCCACGTGCTTGCGGGCCCGCGTCGCGATCTGGCGCACCGCCGCCGGTGACTTGTCCAGTGCCTCGGCAATCTCGTCGTACGGCACGTCGAAGACCTCGCGGAGCACGAAGACCGCGCGCTCCGCCGGTAGCAGCGTCTCGAGTACCGCCAGCATGGCGATCGACACGCTCTCCGCAAGCTCGACGTCCTCGGCGACGTCCGGGCTGGTCACCACGGGCTCGGGCAGCCACTCGCCCACGTACTCCTCGCGCTGCCGCGCGAGCGTGCGCAGGCGGTTGAGGCAGAGCCGAGTCACGATACGCACGAGGTACGCCCGAGGGTTCCGGACCTCGCGCCGCTCGGCATCAACCAAGGCTGCCCACCGCAGCCAGGTCTCCTGCACCACGTCCTCGGCGTCGGCGACCGAGCCGAGCATCTCGTAGGCGACGGTGAACAGCAGGTTGCGGTGGGCGACGTAGGGGTCCTCGCTCATGACGCGGACGCTACTCCCGGTCGCTCGGCCAGCGGCTTCAAGCCGCACGCGGAGGCGAAGCCGTCGGACTCGATGCCCAGCGCCACGTTGCCACGCGTGCTCATGTTCGCGAATGCGATCACCGAGGTGAGCTCGACCACGGCGGCAGGTCCCAGCTTCGCGTGCAGCCGGTCCACCAGCTCGTCGGTCACGGTCGGCGGTGTCTGGCTCATCGCCTCGGCGTACTCCAGGACGTCCCGTTCCAGCGGAGTGAAGACGTCCGCCTCCCGCCACCGCGGGATCTCGCGCGCCTTCTCCACGTCGAGCCCCTTGTTGCGGGTCTCGAAGTAGTTGAAGTCCAGGCACCACGTGCAGCCGACCAGCGACGCGACCGCCATGTGGGCGAACGACTTCAGGCCCTCGTCGCAGGCGTCCCACTTCTGCAGCTTGCCGCCGAGGCCGAAGCTGGCGAACAGCACCTTCGGGTTGTGCCAGTAGACGCCCACCGCCGTCGGCACCTTGCCCAGCTTCTTCTCGATCATCCGCTTGATCAGTGCTCCCTTGACGCCGGTGATCTCGGCGGGCGGGATGCGGGTCGTGTGCGCCATGTCGGCTCCTCGGTCGATGGCTGTATCAGTGGCTGTGCCGCCGGTTTGGTAGGTCGTGATGCCATGGAGACACCGGCCGGGCCGCGGGTGTGACATCGAGCGGGGCTGGTCTCTTCGTCGTAGTCAGCGTCCTGATCCGGGAGGCGCTCGACGACGTTGGCTTGAAACCGGACGCGCTGACGCTGACCACCTGGCGAGCGCACCGCCATGTCTCCCGGCAGTCGGTCGCCTGGTTCCGGCGCGACCTCGCCGGCCGGATCGCCACCTGGGTGCGCGACGGTGGGGCCGCCGCGACCAGCTGCGTGTACAACACGGTCTCTCCGTGGTGGGACACGAGGGCAGCCGGCTGGACGACCCGCTCCCGGAGGTCGCCGCCCTGGCCGAGCGTCTCGAGGGCGACCTCGGTGGGCGGGCCGACGACGACCTGCGAACCCGGCTCGACGCGCTGGCCAGGACCATCCTGCACCGTCAGGTAGCCAAGATCCGGCTTGACGCTGCGCTGCCTGCAGGCTTGGGCGACCGCCGACACGCGTGCGCGGAGGCGCAGCTTGGGCACACGTTGCCCGCCGGGTACGTCGACCTGGCCCGCCGACACAACGGCGGCTTCAACAACTTCCTCATCGTTGCGCCATCCGATCTTGGGCAGCAACGCCTCGCACCTATAAGAGATTGGCTTTTATCGGGAGCCTGGCACCACAGGTGTCTATTCCTCCGGTCCGCGCCGACGCCGCGAGCGTGCGTCCGGTTCAGCTGACCATCCGAGCGCTTCGGCCTGATCGCCGGACGCTGGCCCTCCCGCGCCAGCTGACGTCCCGCTCGGCGCCCTGAGGCAAGGCGGCTGGGAGTCGGACGACACGACGCAACCACGTCGCCGATGCGGTCTGTACGGGATAGCTGGAGTGAGCAACTTCGGCAGCTTCGGGCGGCGTAACTCTCACGATGTGTGCGAGTAGCGGCAAACAACTAACCGATCAGTTGACAGATGTTTGGATCTAGGTGGTTGGGTTCTAACTATCCGGTCAGGAAGTATAGGCCCTCCTTGGATGAGAAGAGATCCGTGATGCACAGAGAGAACCCGATCCGGACGGGGACGGAGGCGCTGGCGGCGCTGGTAGCGAGCTGCTGGTCGGCGACCGTCAGACGCCGCGCCTCGCCCTACACACCGTCGACATCCTCGACACCTCTCCACAGGCCGCCAGCACAGGCAGGACGCGCTTGCGTGGGCAAGAGGGTTGGACCAGGCCATCATCCGACACGTCCAGGGCCTCGACCAGCCGGAACGCGATTTCCACCCCGACGGTCACACGTCAGAAATGTCCCCCACTACTGACCAGTACCCGATCGAACCCGGCACCGGTACCGACTACCGAACACTAAGCGATCGCGTCTTGCTGCTCAGTTGTCTACGCATGAGGAGATTCCGTCATTTCGGACCGACACGACCTCGCTTCCAACGCCCCCCCGGCGACGAGGATTGTCACCCCCTGTCGGTTCACCTGGCCGTAGGCGCGCCAACCGCACCTCGGTCAGCGGTTGCTCGTGATCCTGGGCGGTCATCCCTGCATCCGCGCCGTCGAAACTCCTAGCGCCCGAGTCTGGACTTCAGCTGATTGCGCGCCCCCCAGGCAGCTGTGCCCGCCGACCTACCCACTCAGCCGGCCATCGGAGGGGAACGCCAGAGAGGCGGCCCAGGCGCACGCCGTATGGCACACCAAGGATCCAGCCGGATGGCAGCCGCCAGGTTGACACCGAGGCGATCAAGCGAACCTCGCAGACGATACCTGCCGGCTGCGGTGCCGGCGCGAGCCGGAAGATTCGGTTTTCCCGAGGTCAGGCTCCGCAAGCCGGGAGACTTCGGTCACCGATCGGCCCGGCCGTGGGAGCGCGGTGAGCCGCCGCCCACGCTTTCAACTAACCGAGTAGTTGACGGCCACCCTCGCCCGCGACTACGGTGCTATCTAACCGGTCAGTCGGAAGAGCCTCCGCCTCGAAGGGCGGCCGGCATCGGTCGCACCGGTCGGTACCGGTGCCGAAAATCCTCAACTATCCGTTTACTTGATTGGAGTTCGCCATGAGCGCACGTATCCCCAAGGGTGCGGCTGGACACTGGACACCGGAGGACATCGGTGACCTGACCGGTCGTACCGCGTTCATCACGGGCGGGAACAGTGGCATCGGACTGGAAACCGCCCGGGTATTGAGCCGCCACGGGGCGCGGGTCATCCTGGCGGGCCGTGATCAGGGCAAGCTCGACCTGGCTGTCGCCGAGCTGCGCGGCGAGCAGCCGGACGGGCTGCTCGACACCGCCGTGGTCGATCTCGGCTCGCTGGCATCGATCGCGGCGGCGACCCGGCGGCTGGCCGAGTCGGAGCGGATCGACCTGCTGTTCAACAACGCCGGTGTGATGAACGTGCCCGAGCGGCGGACGACCGCCGACGGGTTTGAGTTGACCTTCGGCACCAACCACCTGGGCCATTTCGCGCTCACCGCCGGTCTCCTCCCGGCCCTGCGTCGCTCGTCGGCGGCGCGGATCGTCACGGTCAGCGCCATCGCGGCGACCTGGCGAATCGGACGGCTCGACGACCTGATGAGCGAGCAGCGCTACGGCGCGATGCGGGCTTACGCGAAGTCCAAGCGCGCGAACGTGGTCTTCACCCAGGAACTCGCCCGCCGGCTCGCCCGTACGAACATCGAAGCGGTTGTGGTGCATCCCGGGTCGGCGATGACCAACCTCCAGCGCCACAGTCAGGGCCTGTTCTCCCGGGCCGTGATCGCGCTGACGCGCAACGTGGCGATGGGTTCACCCGAGGGCGCGGCTTGGCCGTCGCTGTACGCCGCCACCAGTCCCGACGTGGTCAACGGCGGCTTCTACGGCCCAGCCGGCCGCGACCAGACCTCGGGCACCCCGAAGCAGGTGACGCTCCCCGACCGCGCCGTCGACCCGGCCGAAGGCACCCGGCTGTGGACCGAGAGCGAGCGCCTCACCGGCCTCAGCCTCGCCGCCTGACCCCTCCCTCACTTTGTCGACCTCGCACAACCCCAGCTGAATCAGGAGCACCCGATGATCGACCCCCTCCACCCCTTCGCCGGGAAGGTCGCGCTGGTGACCGGCGCCGGCACCGGCATCGGCCGCGCCACCGCCGAGCAACTCGCTCGTGAGGGCGGGACCGTGATCCTCGTCGGTCGGCGTTCGGCCCCGCTCGAGGAGGTCGCCGCCGGGATCACGGCCACCGGCGGCACCGCGCACGCGTTCCCGGCCGACGTGAGCGACCCCGCGCAGGTGGCGAACGCCGTCACCTTCGCCGTCGAGCGGTGCGGCGCCCTGCACCTCGCCGTCAACAACGCGGGCGTCTCTGGCGGCCACGCCCGGCTGGTCGACCTGAGCGTCGACGACTACCGGCAGGTCATGGGCGTGAACCTCGACGCGGTGTTCTTCGGCATGAAGTACCAGATCCCGGCGATCATCGCCGCTGGCGGCGGCGCGATCGTGAACGTGTCCAGCGTCGACGCCGACCGCGGCCACGTCGACTACGCCGCCTACACCGCCACCAAGCACGCCGTGCGGGGTGTGACCCGCGCCGCTGCCCTGGAGAACGCGACCACCGGCGTACGCATCAACGAGCTTCAACCGGGCGTCATCGCCACTCCCCTGTCGCAGACCGACCCCGAGGCCACCGCGCGGGCGGAGGCCAAGGTGCCGATGCGCCGCTCCGGCCGCCCCGCCGAGACCGCCGAGGCCATCTGCTTCCTGCTGTCGGAGCGCGCTTCCTACATCACCGGAACCCACTTCTCCGTCGACGGCGGCTTCCTCGCCTGATCAGGCGCTCATCTCACCGAAAGACACTCACCATGATCACTTATCCCACCTTCGGTCTGCTCGTCGAGGGCATCGACCCGGCCATTCTCGAGGCGCAGCGGCAGGTCAACGCCATGCTCGCCCGGATGCCGCACCCCGACCTGCACACCCCCGAGGGCCTGGCGACCCTGCGGGCAGGCACCGCCAACAACCCCGGCGGCACGCAGCTCACCCCCACCGAGCGGCACGTCGAGGGCCCTGGTGGTCCGATCCGGCTGCGCATCTTCACGCCCGAGACGCCACGTGCTGTGCTGTACCGCATCCATGGCGGCGGATGGGCTGCCGGTGCTCCCGAAGACGATGACGTCCTCAACGACCGCATCGCCCGGGCCACCGGAGCCGTCATCGTCAGCCCCGACTACCGCCTCACCCCCGACGTCACCGTGCCCGAGCAGATCACCGACACCATCGCCGTGGCCTCATGGCTCGGACGCAACACGCAGACCGAGTTCGGCACCGACACGCTGCTGGTCGGCGGGATCTCCGCCGGCGGGCACCTCGCCGCGGCGACCCTGCTCGCCCTGCGCGACGCCGGTGATCCCGCCTTCGGCAAGTTCGTCGGCGCCCATCTCGACTGCGGCGCCTACGACCTCGGCATGACCCCAAGCGCTGCCGGCGCCACCGAGCGCACCCTGATCCTGACCCGTGCATGGCTCGACGACCTGCTCGACCTGGGCCTGCCCCGTTACACCGTCGAGCAGCGTCGTGTCCCGCAGTTGTCACCTGCCCTCGCGGACCTGACCGACTTCCCGCCGACGCTGTTCACGGTCGGCGACCTTGACCCGCTGCGCGACGACTCGATCATTCTCGCCGCCCGGCTGCGCCTCGCCGGACGCGACGTCCACCTCGACGTATGGCCGGAGGGTGCGCACGCCTTCACCAACATGGCCACCCCGCTCGGCGAGCTCGCCCTCCAGCGCACGGCCGAGTGGATCAACACGCTCCTCGACCGAGCCGGCTGAGACCCGTCGTGTCCGGCGGCGACCCTGCCGCCGGACACGACGGACGCCCGCCGCGAGCCAGGCGCCGCCAAACACCGCCCACGGCAGAAAGACGCTCCATGACCCTCACCGCTTCCACTTTCCGGGCACGTCCGGCCGCCACCTCCACGCCGCCGGTTCGGCTCGCGCGGCCGGACGTCACGGTGATCGGCGCGCTGCTCGCCGCCACGTTCGTCGTCGTCCTCAGCGCGACAGTCATGACCGTGGCGATCCCGCCGCTCATCCACGACCTGGCCGTACCGGCAACCTCGGCGCAATGGCTCACCACCGGCTACATGCTCACCATGGCGATCGTCATCCCGATCACGGCCTTCCTGGCCCACCGTTTCCGGCTACGCCCGCTCTACATCACCGCCATGAGCTTGTTCCTGGCCGGGACCCTGCTGAGCGCGACCGCTCCGGGCTTCCAGACGCTCCTGATCGGCCGCGTGGTCCAGGCGACCGGCGGCGCCATCATCACCCCCCTCATGCTCACCACGGTCGCCACGCTCGTTCCGACCGCCGTTCGTGGCCGCACGATGGGCGTGATCACCCTGGTGATGGCGGTCGCCCCGGCCCTTGGCCCGACCGCCTCCGGCCTGATCGTTGACGCCCTTGGCTGGCGGGCACTGTTCTGGCTCACTCTCCCGATCGCGGCGGCCGCCTTCGTCTTCGGACTCCTCGTCGTCCGCGACGTCAGCGAGCCCGCGCCGGCGCGCTTCGAATTGCTCTCCGCCCTACTCTCCGCGATCGGGTTCGGCGGCGTCATCATCGGTCTCACCGGCCTCGCCGGGAAAGCTGGCTCCAGCAGCGGTCTGCCCGCCTGGGCTTCGCTCACCCTCGGCGCAGCCGCGCTCGCCCTGTTCACTCGGCGGCAACTGCGGCTCGGCGACCGCGCGCTCGTTGACCTGCGCACCTTCCGGGCGCCGGCCTTCGCGACCGGGGTGGCACTGCTCGCCCTCACCATGATCGGCCTGTTCGGCGCCCTGCTGCTGCTCCCGCTGTACCTGCAGGACGTGCGCGGCCTCACCACCGCGCAGACCGGACTGGCCCTGCTGCCCGGCGGCATCACCGCGGGCATACTCGCCCCGCTCGTCGGCCGCATCTCCGACCGGCACGGCCCAGGCGCCGTGCTGACACCGGGCGCGATCGTGCTGTCGTCCGCGTTGTGGACGCTCGCCTTCACCGGCGAGCACACCGACTACGGCTGGGTGGTCGCCGCCCACGTCCTGCTCAACGTCGGCGTCGCCTTGCTCATGACCCCACTGTTCACCGTCGGCCTGAACGCGACCGCCGGCCCGCTCTCCTCGCACGCCAGCGCGATCCTCAACACCGTTCAACAGGTCGCCGGCGCAGCCGGGGGCGCCCTGCTCATCGCCCTCACCTCGGCAATTACCCGCAGCCGCACCTCCCACGGCACGAACGAGCAGATCGCCGCCGCCGCCGGTATCCACGGCGGCTTCCTCACCGCCGCGAGTATCTCCCTCGCCGGCATCGGCCTGGCGGTCGGCATCGCACGGTCACGACGACCCCGCGCGGAGAAGCCAACTCGGACCACATACGACGGGCGCCGAGGCGCGTGGCGTGGTCAGCGATGCCCCACAGCGCCCCGTCACCTCTAGACCACCCGACCCGGACCGACCTCGGTCAGCCGCACTGCCACCGCTGTCCGAACATTCACGCAGTGACTACTCAACGAACGGGAACGAGCATGGAACCGAAAATCTGGTACGTCACCGGAGCGAGCCGCGGGCTCGGTCGCGCGGTCGTCGAGGCCGCCCTCCGCTCGGGCGAGCGCGTTTTCGCCACCGCCCGCAAGCCCGAGGCTCTTGGCGAGTTGGTGGCGCGCTACCCCGACACGCTGCGCACCGCGGCGGTCGACGTCACCGACCTGTCCGCCGTCAACGCGTCGATCGCCGCAGCCCACAATGCGTTCGGCCGGATCGACGTCGTCGTCAACAATGCCGGCTACGCCAACCTCTGCGCGATCGAGGACACCGACCCCGCCGACTTTCGCGCACAGGTCGACACCAACCTCTTCGGCGTCGTCAACGTCACGCAGGCCGTCCTCCCCACCCTCCGCGCCCAAGGCGCCGGACGGATCATCAACGTCTCCTCCGTCGGTGGCAGGGTCGGCACCGTCGGCCTGGGGGCCTACCAGGCCGCCAAATGGGCGGTGAACGGCTTCACCCAAGTCCTCGCCCAAGAAGTCCGGCCGCTCGGCATCAAGGTCACCTCGATCGAGCCCGGAGGCATCCAGACCGAATGGGCCGGCGCGTCCATGACCATCGGGCCGATCAGCGCCACCTACCAGCCCACCGTCGGCGCGTTCGCCGACCTGCTCGCGCAGGTCCGCGGAACCGTCGGTGGCGACCCCGCCCTCGTCGCCGACGCCATCCTGCGCCTCAGCCGCCTCGACGAACCCCCGGTACGGCTCCTCCTGGGCACCGACGCCATGATCGGAGCACACCAAGCCGCAAAAGCGCTGAAGGAAAACGACATACGCTGGGCCGAGTTCTCCCGCTCGACCGACCGACCCGACGCCACGCCACAGGAACTCGACCCACTCGGCGTGCTCACCGCCGACCCGGCCGCCATCGTGCACCGCTTCGTCGACGAGGTCGTCAACGGGGGCAATCTCGACGTGCTGCCCGACCTCTGGGCCGACAACCTCCGCTGGCACGGCGGCAGCCTCGGCGAGACCCACGGACTGGCCGCTTACACCAAACAGCTCGCCGACGCCCGCGACGGTTCCTTCACCGGCATGCGTCTCACCATCCACGACACGATCGTCCAAGACGACACCGTCGTGATCCGCTTCACCAACAGCGGCATTCACGCCGGCTCCTTCATGGGCGTCCCCGCCACCGGCCGGCACGCCGAATGGCTCGGCATAGGCATCTACCGGGTCCGCGACGGCAAGATCGCCGAGGCCTGGTTCGGCGAGGACGTCCTCGGCATGCTCCTCCAACTCGGAGTGATCAGCCTGCCGGTCTGAGAATCCCCCAACGCTCGCCGGCCGGCCCCTACTGGCCGCAGCCTCGACACACCGGAAGGAATGGACATGCAAGAACTCGCCTTTGAGACGTGTGGCACAGGCCCTGCACTGATCCTGGTGCACGGAACCAGCAGTACACCGATCGGGACCTGGGGCCCAGCCGTGCAAGAGCTGGCCAAGTCCTACACGCTGCTACTTCCCTACCTGCCGGGATCGGGCGACAGCCCTCTTCCGGGCGCACCGCTCAACGCTGAAGTGATCGCCAGCCAGATCGTCGACGTCGCAACGCGGGCCGGTCACGACCGATTCGCGATCGCCGGCGCGTCGCTCGGTGGGCCGCTCGCGATCAAGGTCGCCGCCCGGTATCGCGAACGGGTGACCCACCTCGCGTCGGTGAACGGCTTCTCCCGCCCACGCGCGTGCCTACGGCTTCGACAGCAGATCTTCGATGCGGTTCTGCCGCTGGGCCCCGACGTCACCGGCAAAGCGCTGCTCCTCTTCGGTCTGACCGATCAGGCCGCCGAAAGCCTGCCGGAGCAGACCCTTAACGATATGGCCCGGCATATCGGCTCCTCGCTGGCACCCGGAACGAAGGAACAGATCGCACTCACCTGCGCCATCGACGTCGACGCCGACCTGGCGTCCATCACCGCCCCGACCCTCCTGGTGGTCGGCACCCAGGACAACTTCGTCGACCCCATCCACTCGGCACACCTGGCAGAGCGCATTCCCGGTGCCGACATCCTGCTGCTCGACGGTGGCCACGGCGTGGTCATGGAGCAGACGGAGCAGGTCGTTCGAGCCATCACCGAACTGACCAGCACCCTGAGCTGACCACCACAGTTCGCTGCTGCCACGAATTCAGGCACGGCCGACCCCTGCCGGACAACGCACCTGCCGGCCGTCGGTGCGGACGTCGGCATGACCGAGCTGATCCTGAATGGCCTCAGGACGGTCACCTGCGTGGCGGGCGAGGGCAGCGCAAAGGTCTGCCGCAGAAGTGCGGCTCCTCCGTGACGGCGGCTACACCACCAGCCCCCGAGCCGGCCGCGCCGACGGCAACCCCCGCCGGCGCGGCCAGGCCCGGCGGCCAGGGTCAGAAGCCATCGCCGGCGAGGTGTTCCCGGGAGGAGAGGTAGGCCTTGAGCCGGGGGCCGCGACCGCCGTAACGCCCATCCGGTCCGCCTGACGAGCGTCGTACCTCCGCACCGGCGCGCTAGCCCCACCACCGGCCGCAGGGTCGGGCCACGACTCCCGCAGGAGCCTCCGCTGGAGGCGTCCGCGGAACAGGTGCGGCTCCGGCAGCTGTTCGCTGAGGTCAGCCGGAACGGTGTTCCATCGCCTCGATCGCCTGCCCCTTCGTCATTTGCCGCTTGAGGTGATCAGGTCGAGTGCGCCGGGGCCGCCGAGGCTGCGGAGCATGGCGACGACGTCTTCCACGAACCAGGCATGGACGATCTTGCCGCCGCGGAGGGTGTAGATGCCGACGCCGTTCCAGGAGCCGCGTTTGCTGCGGAATGGCACGACGCCGAGGAGGCGTCCGGTTCGGTAGCCGCTGTTGGTGAACTGGACGACGACGGTGTCGTCCTGGGCGAAGATGTTGTGCACGGTCAGGTGCAGGTTGGCCCACCGGCTGCCACCGCCGGTGGCGCCCATCATCTTCTTGTACGCCTCGATGCCGTGTCGTTCGCCGAGGCTGCCGCCTTCCCAGACGAGGTCTTCGTGCCATAGCGCGTCGATCAGGTCGAGGTTGCCGCCGTTGATCACCTCGTCGATGAATCGGGTGACGACGGCGGCGTTGGTGCTCGCCGCCGGCTGGGCTCCGAGGTCGTCCATGCTCGCCTCCGTGTCGGTTCAACCGGTTGGTTAGATTCCGGTGCTTGAGTTCAGTCGGCGTGTGCACACCTGAGTTTGTGCCATACTCACAGCTGGACGGCAGCGTACCAACTAGTCAGTCGGACGGTAGCCATGGCAGTTCAGGCAATCACTGGGTCGGATATGCGGCGGGCACGTAGGTTCCAACGCGTCTTCCCGGTCCTGATGAAGGTGCTGTGGTCCGGCCGTGACCTGGAGTTCGCGACCAAACGGATCAGGCGACCAGAGCGGCTGAACATCCCGACCCGGCACGGCACGATCGGTGCGCTGGTCTACAGCCCGACGAACACCGATCGTGCGGCGTTGGCTCGTGCGGGCCACCGCCCGCCGGTGCACCTTCTGATCCACGGCGGAGCGTTCATCATCCGGTCGCCGTGGCAGGAAGGCAGCATCGCGCGGTACCTGGCCTCCGAACTGAACACGGCCGTGGTCGTGCCGGACTACGACACCGCGCCGGACGTGCGCTGGCCGGTGTCCGAGGAGCAGAACTACGACGTCTACCGGTGGATCCTCGACAACGGCGTCGCATATGGCTGGGATGTGTCTCGTCTCACGATCGGCGGGGCGAGCGCCGGCAGCAAGTTCGCGATGAGTGTCATCGCTCAGGCCATCACCGACGGCGTCCCCGTTCCCGCCGCGCTGACCTCCGAGTTCGGCTGTGCTGATCTGTCGCGCCCCGACGAGACCCGGACCACCACGATCAAGGACCCGATTGTGTCGACGCGGATGCTCGGACTGGCCCGCCGCACCTACTTCCTCGGCGCCGACCCGCTGGACCCCGGTGTCTCCGTTGCGCTGCACCCGCGTCTCGGGGAGTTCCCGCCGACGCTGATCATGACGGGCGAGCACGATACGCTACGTCACGAGATGAACGACCTCGCCGTCGAGATGGCGCGTCGTGGGGTCGCCGTCACCCACCGCCAGTTCCCGGGCGTCGATCATGGCTTCACTCACAACAAGCCGATTGAGATAGCCCGCGAGGCGGTCTTTATGATCGGCGATCACCTGCGCGCCGCCCACGCCCGGATCGTGACGCCAGCGTAGGGTCGTTGGTGAGGCTAGGAGAGCGACGCATGCCAGGTGATTCCGCAGCAACGCAACGGCGTCTGATCGAGGCGGCGATCGCCGAGTTCGCGGCACTCGGTATCGCGGGCGCCCGCGTCGACCGCATCGCCGCGGCGGCCAAGTCGAACAAGGCCCAGATCTACCAGTACTTCGGCAACAAGGACGCTCTGTTCGACGCAGCCTTCAACGCACTGGTCGTGACGTCCATCCAAGAGGCCCCGATCGACCCGCTGGACCTCCCCGAGTACGCCGGCCGTCTCTTCGACGGGTACGAGAAGCGTCCCGAGCTGCTGCGGATGGCAACCTGGTACCGGCTCGAGCGCGGCGGCACCACCGCACCTCTGGAGCCGGTCGTCGACAACATCCGCGACAAGCTTGACGCCATCGCCGCCGCCCAGGGGCGCGGCGACCTGCCGGGCAACGACGACCCCGTCACCATCCTGGGTCTGGTGCTGCACCTGGCCCAGGTGTGGTCCTCGGCGTCGCCCGAGTTCGCCGTGTTCATCCCGCGGCTGTCCAAAGCTCAGCGTCGCGCCGCCCTCGTCGACGCCGTCCGCCGCGTTTTGACGTACTAGGTCCGCGCGGCTCCTGTTCAGGCCTGGGAGGCCGGCGTTTCGCCTCCGGACACGGGCAGTGCAAGACCGCCGCCGGGTGCGACTGATGGGCCCAGCATCATCCGGACCGCGTCGGTGACGACCCGGCGGCGATGAGACCGCGAGGTCTTCGCGACCTGGCTCTCGAGCTCCGGGAACACGAACGCCCAGAGGAACGACATGTGCAGCACCAGGTTCAGCAGGTCGACCGGCTGCCGCACGGACGGCAACAGTCCCGCGGCCTGGGCCCGCCGGATCTGGGTCAACTCATCCTCGATGGCGCTGGACAGCGCGTCGATCCGCTTCGGCGGGTCCGCCCGTTCCAGGCGGTACCAGATCGCCAGTCGGGCCACCCGCGGGTCATCCTCGTAGCGGTCGAACAGCCTGCCCGCGTAGGCGGGCAGGTCGCCGACATCGATCGGCACCTCGGCTGCGGCCCGGCGGACGATGCTGTCCAGGACGGCGTCGAACAGCCGCTCCTTGCTGCCGAAGTAGTGGTAGATCTGCGCCTTGTTACTGCCCGCTGCGGCCGCGATTCGATCGACGCGAGCGCCGGCGATCCCGTGCGCGGCGAACTCGTCTGCCGCCGCTGAGAGCAGCCTCTGTCGGGTGGCCTGCGCATCCCTGGTCATGCCTGAAGTCTAGTCGACTAACCGGATAGATGAAATGTCAGGCCGACAAGCGCAGCTCAAGGCGCTGATCCCCTCGTCCCCTACCGGCGCGTTCAGCGTTTCAACTAACCGAGTAGTTGACGGCTCGCCGCCCACCATGCTTAGCTTCTAACTAACCGGTCGGGAGATACGACCGGTCCTCACCCCCTTGATGGAAAGAGAGTCAGTGATGAACGGGAACAGGCGGTTGTGGCGGGCGACGGCGGCGCTGGGCGCGACGGCGGCACTGGCCGCGGGGTGCTCGTCGGCGGCGTCGGACCAGGCGGCCGCGCCGGTCGCCGAGCGCCCGCGGGTGGGCATCGTGCTCGGCGGCGGCGGGGAGACCGGCATCGCCTGGCAGACCGCAGTCCTCGCGGCGCTCGGCAAGGCCGGCTTGACCCCGGCGACCGTGGACGTCGTCGTCGGCACCTCCGCCGGCGCGTTGGCCGGAAGCTACTTCAGTGCCGGGCTCGACCTCGAACAGCTCGTCGAGAAGGAGCGAAGCGGTGACGTCGCCACCGCACCGCTGCCCGCGGGTAAGGGCATGACCGCGATCCCGACGGAGATCATCGCGGCGCTGGGCTCCACCGAGGGCACGATCGAGGAACGCGGCCGCAAGGTGGGGGCGCTGGCGATGAAGGCGCCGACCCCGATCTCCAGCGCCGACTTCGTCACCTATGTGTCGAGCATGCTGCCCGGCGCCGACTGGCCGGCGCTGGACTTCCGCCCCACGTCCGTGAACGCCGAGACCGGCCAGACGGTGCTCTGGAAGAAGGCCGACGGCGTGCCGCTGGCGGCGGCCGTTGCCTCTTCCGCGGCGGTACCGGGCTTCCTGCCCACCGTCGAGATCAACGGCCAGCACTACACCGACGCCCCACGTACCTCGTTCTCCGCCGACCTGGTCAAGGAGAAGAACCTCGCCGCAATCATCTACATCGGCATGCCGACGCCAAACCTGTCCAACACTGTGGAGGAGGAGGCGCTGAGCAAGCTCGAGGCCGGCGGCCTGCGCGTCGTCCGGATCACGGGCGGCGAGGGGTCCGAGGAGATCATCCGCAACGCCCTCGACCCCAAGGTGCGGCCGCGCGCCGCTGAGCTCGGCCTCCGCGACGGGGCCGCCGCCACCGCGGCGGTCGAAGCGCTCCTGCACCCCTGACCGATGGTGGCGGGGGTGCCGCAGCCGCGGCGCCCCCGCCACCCAGGCACGCTGGTCGCCCGCACGCAGCCGTAGAACCCGCTCGGGCCTGACCCGCCTCCCCGCCGGATGACTCCGAGCCTCACCGGGGGGAAGGCGCGTCGTCCTGGTGGTCATCGGCGAGCGGGGTCGGCCGACCCGCACTCTCCGGTTCCGGCCGCAGTAGCGCCTTCACCGCATCGACGAGGACTCGCCGACGGTGGCTACGCGCCGTCTTGGAAAACTGCCCCTGCAGCTCCGGGAAGACGAAGGCCCAGAGGAAAGTCATGTGCAGAACGAGGTTCAGCAGGTCAGCCGGACGGTACCGCGACGGCAGAACGCCGGCCTTCTGGGCAGCGCGAATCTGCCGGAGCTCGTCCTTGATGGTCTCCGAGAGCACCTCGAGCTGGGTCGGGTCACTGGGACGCTCGAGCCGGTACCAGGTTGCCAGCCGGGCAATCCGCGGATCGTCCTCGTACGCGTCGAACAAGCGGCCGGCATACCCCGGCAGGTCGTCGACGGTGATCGGAACACTTCCGGCGGTGCGGCCGACGATGTCGTTCATCACCGCGTCGAACAGGCGCTCCTTGCTACCGAAATAGTGGTAGATCTGCGCCTTGTTGCTCTTGGACGCAGTCGCGATGCGGTCAACGCGGGCACCCGCGATTCCGAACTCCGAAAACTCATCGGCGGCCGCATCGAGCAGGCGCCGCCGGGTCGCCTCTGCATCTCGCACCATGAATCCAGCATAACCGACTAACCGGATAGATAAAAGTCGGTGACCTGGGGACGAAGCCCGCCGCCGTCCGCGCTCCCGCCCTGTCCCCGACGGGGCTCGAACACGAAGCGGCTTCGAGCTGCTAACCGAGTAGTTGGTTCAAGGCCAATCCGCCGCACTTACTCAACCACCCAACCGGTCAGTCGTATACCGGCCCGCACTTCTTGTGCGGGCATCCAGTCGCGCCGTGCGGCTCCGCGCAATGTTCCTCACCGCTGACACAACTGAGCAACTCATCCTGGGGGTTTCCGAAATGAGCGACGCCCGCACACCGACGGCGATGCCGTCGCACATCACGATCTTCGGCGCCACCGGGCGAACCGGGCGCGCGTTGCTGCACGCCGCCCGGCAGTCCGGCGTTCGCACGACCGCCCACCTGCGTGACCCGGGCCGACTCGGCGGCGCACCCACCGACCGGATCGTCGCCGGTTCCGTTCTCGACCGCGTCAGCGTGCACGACGCGCTCTCCGGCGCCGGGGCCGCGGTCATCGCCGTCGGCCTGGGCCGCAACCAGCAAGCCCCGCTGTTCACCGCCGGCACGGCCACGATCATCGAGGCCATGCACATGCAGCGGGTACGCCGGCTGATAGTGCTCTCCGAGGCCGCTTACTCCCCGCACACCGCAGGTCTCGTGCCGCGAATCGCGGCCGCCGCCTACCGCGCCGCTGCCGCCACGGCCATCCGACAACGACGCGAGCAGGACACCCTCCTGTACGCGAGTGGACTGCAGTGGACCATCGTGCGCCCCGTCCGGGTCGTCGATCGAGCCGCGCGGGGCCTCCGCACCCACCTCAGCACACCAGCGACCTCCCTGCTCCCCACGACGTACGCCGACCTGGCCACGTTGATCCTCAGCGTCCTACCAGACCCCGCCACCCATCACCACAACCTCTACCCCTGACCAGCTGAGGTCGGCACCGGTCGTCGGGTAGCCACCGCCGACGGAGCAGGGGAACCGGTGACGTCCGTACCATGGGTCGGGTGATCGACTCCTGGCTACCCGCACTGCTCGTCTGGGTAGTGACGTGAGGCGTCGTGTGGTGGGCATCATTGCCCTTGTCGCACTGTCGACGTCCCAGGGCGGGTGTTCCTGGCCGTTCGACTGTCCGGAGCCGGAGGTGACGGTCGACGCGTCCGTACACACCGAGACCGCGCCGATCGAGCCGGAGCTGCAGCCGCTGGGCCGGGTCCTGGAGGTTCACTGGTGGGAGTGGACAGAAAGCGGCCGCTGCGACTTCAACGTTGGCGACCTCTTCCTGTTACGGGAGGGCGCGGCCCGGGTTGCGCCGGCCGACGTTGCCAGACTCACCGAGTTGACGACAGTCTTGACTGGGGATGTCCCCGACGATGCCGCTCCGCACCCGCGGCTGTCGTCCTGGCTTCCGGCCGCACCAGAGTGGCGCGGCGGGACCGGGCTCGATTGGAGCGACGGCGAGGAAGGCTCGTTCGTGTCAGTCTCATACTTGCTGGACTCGGCGAGCGGCGTCGTCTACTTCCGATCCGACGCCGACTACGATCCGACGTCGGCTCCGGCCTCACCCTCCTGACGCGGTCCTCGGCGACCGACCCACCGGTTGCAGCCGGCATCACTACGGAACCCGCCGGTCGAGATTCGGGGTCGAAACCTCGGTGAAACGAGACCCAGGTCCGGAGACGGATTCGCCAGGTATGTGGTGGGACTAGACAAGGCGCGCATCTCACGTGAAGTTGGCACCTCGCACGAAGTGTCCCGGCGACCTACTCGTCTGCCGCACGGTTCAGGCGCTCGAACGCGAGCTGGGTCGTCCTTTCTTCGATCGCAGCAAGCACCATGTGGAGTTGACCAAGACCGGACGCGCCACGCTGGACAGCGCCCGGGCCACGATCGCGGCCGCCGAGGCCGTTCGCGACGCCGCGCGGCAGACGTGTACGGCGGAATGCTTACAGGCGTCGACAGCCCCACCTTGACAGCGCCCCGCTCCTGCCGTCGGTCGGTCCCGGCGCGTCCAACGTGATCGTCTCGACGGAATGGGGAGTTCCGATGCCGCGGACGACCGCGGCGCGGGTCGTACCATGACGTGGCGTCCTGTCCGGCGGAGCTTCGATCAACCGCGTGCGCCGCTGGTCGTGGCGGCGGTGTCGGCGTAGAGCTGGGCGCTGGTGATGCGGCCGGCCGCGACTCCGAAGAGCCAGAGGTTCTGAAAGACGACCGTCTTGCCGGTCGCCTGGAGTACCGCCGTGTTGGTGAGTCGGGCGATGACGTGGTCGTCAGCGGCGAGGACGTCATCGACGACGGTGTCGAACGACTTCCAGACGCCGCCGCCGCCCGCGATCTTCGCGAAGAAGTCGTCGAAGGCCGCAGGGCCGGTGAACTCGCCGCCGTAGGGCAGCGTCCTGGGCAGGGTGAGGACGACGTCGTCGCGCAGTATCGGCAGGATGCGGCTCCGGTCGCGGTTCTGGAACAGTTGGGTGACGGCGTACGTCATTTCGGCCCTGCTGTACGTTTCGCGAGTGCCCGGCGCCTTCGCCGCCGCTTCGAGCGACTCGGCGGCCCCGACGTCGGTGCCGATCACTCCGCCTGCGAAGGAGAAGTTGCCCGGCGGGATCACGGTCATGATGACGAACACGTCGGCGGGACGGACACCCGGACGCTCTTCGAGCAGGCGGGCCAGCGTCCGGTAGAACCTCCGCTTGGCCCGCTCACCACGATCCAGACCGTCGGTGATCATGAACACGATCCAGTCATCGGAGCGTGGGCCACCGCGGAAGCCACGATTGAAGATCATCTCGCCCGGGTCGTACTGGTGGATGAGCTGGAAGTTGTCATCGGGTTTCATGTCCAGCTCGGCGACCAGCGCATCGTGCACCGACCGCGAGACGGCGGCGAGATACTGGTCCGACTTACCGCGGGCCAGCGAGATGTTGACAAAGGGCATGTGCGCTCCTCTCGGAGACCGGTGGCCTGGGCGGCGTCCTGTCAATCATGTCGAGCCGAAGGCGTTCCAGGCAGCGGTCCGAGAAAGTGAAAGTTTCCGCCGGGTGCTGGTGTGGCACCCGGACAGATCGGCCACGAAGCCGGGTCGTCGTCCCTGCACGACGCAGGGCCGGGGGCGATCGACAAGACAGGGTCAAGACGCTGCCCAGGCTCTTGGAGTTTGCATCGTGTACCTCGATGCCGTGGACGTCTGGCACTCGCCCGGCTGAGGGCCGACTAACCTCAGCACTCAACGCCAGCCGGTAGCGACTACAGGAGATTGTGCTTACGGGCGAAGTCCGGGAACTCCGCTCCGGCGCAGGGCAGACGAGCACCAGTTGCTCTCAGTGCCTCAATGAGGTTCCCCGCAGCCGTCAAGGTTTGCTTGCCGTCCCGGCAGGCGCCGGCGAGAAGCCAGATGGTGCCGTGGACGCGGGCGCCGTGGGCGCGGGCGACCTGCGTCGCGTTCCTGTCGTCCGTGATGGCCACGCCTCGCCGTAGTTCAGCGGCCGCGACAACGGATGCTTCCCCGAGGTCGCGCTCGCCCGAGCCAAGCCGTGCTGCCCATTTGGTAAAGCACCGCACCTCATCGAGCGTGTCTAGTTGGGCAGTGGCCAGCCAGTCCGCCTCGCATGCGAGGGCCAGCTCACGATGATCCTCAGATCCCGCCCGCAACTCCGCCCGAACCACCTGAGTTGTCCAACAATCAGCGTCGAGCAGAAGCCCAAGAGGTGGTCACGGCGCCCATCTCGTCGCGGTCAAGGATGAGCTGACATGGGGACGACCCCCGACGGGGGCCGAGTAGGTCGCACCAACGGCTCCGGCTGGGTGGCAGGGCTGTCTACACCCGCAGGGTTGCGGCCGTCTGGTGATACCTGGCCCACGGTTGTTGCTATGGGTTGCGCCGCCTTCTTGCTGCCTGGGCTGCCCTTCCGTCGGCCTCGACCAGCCGCCGAGCCGGCGCGTCAGATTGCGACCGGGTGGCGCGGTTCGTAGAGACCGAGTTCACCGCCACCGGGCAGCCGCAGTGCGGTGCGCAGCCCCCACCGTTCCTCGGTGACCGGGATCGTGAACTCGACGCCCTTCGCGGCCAGGTCGGCCATGGTCGCCGCGACGTCGTCACACATGAGGAAGAGCTCGTGGGCCGGCTCGCCCTCGGTCGGGTGCATGGCGAGCTCGGCCGGCGGGAGCTTGAAGATGAGCCAGCCATGGCCGGCGTCGACGTGGTGGTAGCCGAGCGTGTCCCGGAAGAAGGTGCGGTCCGCCTCTGGGTCGCGGCTGTAGATGATCACATGAGCACCATTGATCATTCACCGACCATAACGCTGAGGTCCGACGTGGCAACGCCACTCTCGTCAGAAAATCTTGGACAAGACAGAGAACCGATGTGTGACAACCTGCGGCGCGACGGCCTCCGGCACTCCAACTCCAGCACCATGATCGTGATGATGATGGCAAGAACCACATCGCTGGCCGCCGCCAGTCGGCTGGTACTCAGCGGGCCACCTCCTGAGCGATGGAAGCCACCAACGCCGCGACCGCGAGCAGGAAATAGCCGACCGTCGTGTTGACGAAATGGTGCTCGTGAGCACGCACGTGGAACCCGATCGCTCCCAGAAAGAACAGAACTAGCCCGACCGCGGCCGCAACGCCGATGTACCGGACACCAAGAACCCCGAGGAGCAGGCCCACGGCGCCAGCGGCCTTGAGCGTGCCGAGCAGCGGCAGCCAGGAGGTGGGGACACCGACTTTGGTCGAGTTGGCCAGGACGAAGTTAGCCCGGGTGAAGTCGGCCGTGGCGGCGTACATGTTAGCCACGACCGCGCCAACCGTGACGACCTCGCAAAGAATGAGAACAGCCATTGGCTTCCTCCCAATTCGGCTGGCAGGTGAGATCCCCGGCGCTGCCAGGAACCCACCCGGAGCTCCGGCTACGCCGCACCGTCGGGTCATATGGCAAGACAGCGCAGCTCTTGGATTTGTGACGCGACGGCACAAGGGCCTTGTCTGGCTCACCGCGCTGGCGCCATGACCGGGGCCAGCAGGGAGCAGTCAACATCCAGGCTCCAGAAATTTCGCTCACCAGCCGTCACACGCCGCAAGGTTGCCTTGTCTCAGCTGGTACCGGGACGGCATGGCCCCCCGGCGGGCACACCGACCCACGCCGATACGACGCGGAGACTTTCACTCCTCAGGCGACGCACTGCTGGTCGGCTGGATCGGCTTGGCCGCGTTTGCCGCATACGGGATGGCACTGGTCATCGTGGCCCGCTCATACTGGTGTCGGACCACTTCTGTGCATGGCGACGCAGAGTGACCGCCAGCGGTCAGTTAGCTCCCCACCCGTGCCTGAGCGAATTCGCCGGCGATGTTGCCGCGAGCGACAAGCTCGGCGTCGACGATCACTCGGCAGTACGGTGCGGTGAGGCGGTGGCCCTGGCGTTGCAGGCAGCAGCGGGGCTGGACTGGCACCGGCATCAGCACTAGCCGGTCGGGCGGGATGACCGGAAGTAGGCTCATGCGGGCGTGTGGTTCGTCATGATCGAGGCGTGAGTGCCAGGATGCCGAGCTTTGTGCACTCCAATCCGGCATGGGGCGCCACAGCCGGTGAACGTTCAGGTTGAGTGAGACGCACGTGCGCCGGCACCAGGGTCGCCTCGGGGGGCGAACAGGACCCGTCGATCGTCGCGTGGCACCAGCTGCCGATTGGCGGGCGGCAGGGTGGGCGGGCGTCGACAATCGTAAGAGTGCCACTCGCCTTCGTCCTGCACCACCACCGCAAACCACGACCGCACTTCGACCTACGGCTCGAGGAGAACGGTGTGCTGCGCTCCTGGGCGGTCCCCCGTGGCCTGCCGGACAATCCCAGCAACAACCGGCTCGCGATCGCCGTACCCGACCACCACCTCGATCACCTCACCTACGAGGACGCTGACAAGTCGATCGCCGACATCGGCACGTGGGAGGAGCACGACCGCACCGAACGCCGCATGGTGTTCACGTTGCACGGCCGCGCCGGCCCTCGGCGGTACGCGCTCATCCGTACCGGCGAGGGGTGGCTCCTCCACTTCACGAAAGAGCAGCCTTCGAACGAGCATGGATGAACGTTGCCGAGGGTGCCGCGGAGGATCGGTCTGGAAACCGCGCTGCCGACACCGACGATTGGGCCAGGTAGCCCTGAGAGATCGAACAGCGTCCACCCCGGACAGCTCGGCACCGGCACGTCGAGGCTGGGCGCCGCAGCGACCGCGGCGCGGAAGGCTTGCTGCAGAGGGTGTGCTCGGCGGCGAGGTGCTGGTAGCGGACCAGCAGCTTTACGGCTCGCGGCAGCCAGTCGTCCGGTGTCACCGCGCCGATCCGGCCGCCGTCAGTGGTCTCGCACCACAGCGTCAGCAACTCGTCGGCGAACGGATTCCACACCGTCAGCGCCTCACGCATCGTCTCGATCTGAGTATTCGGCTGCCGCTGCTCCAGGATTCGGCGCACATCGCCCGCCGATACACGACGTCCGGGTCGCCGGCGCGCTGATCGCTCGGAGCCGGGGTGCACCGCAGCCGTTCGGCGAACGGCGCGATCTCCTCCAGAACACCCAAGGCGGCGTCGCGCTCGCCAGCTCGCAGCAGCCACGCCACAACGCCCGGCGGTCCGCGGGCAGGCCCAGCCGCTGCGCCCGGTCGATCTCGTCGGGGCGCAGCGGACCGCCCGCCGCCGACGCCCCGGTCGCGAACCCGCCGTGAACCACCTCCGGCGTCACCCGCGCCGGCAGACCTCTCACCGGGGTACGCGAACCGATGTCCAGCCCTCCCCCGGCCATCCCGTCCACGACCTGCTGCCAGCGGCGTACCCGCAGCTCCGCCCGCTGGCGGGTGGCCGCGTCCTCATGCGTCCCGGCGGTCGTCAGGGCACACGCCAGCTGGCCCAGGGGGAAGCCCACGCCGACGCGGATGTCGTTGTCGCTCACGCCAGCGTGGCGGGCCCCGCCCCCGCGCCCTCCGGGATGCAAGCCCGGTGCTCTCCTTACCTCCCACCCCCTCAGCAAGGGGATCGACCTCGACCAGGTCTCCTACTTCGTCTCGCGGATCACACTGCGTTGCACTCGCCAGCCCGGCATGGCCATCTGGCGTAAGCGCCTCTTCATCGCCCTCGCCCACAACGCCGCCAGCCATGCCGAATTCCTTAACCTGCCCGAGGAGGACACCATCGTCCTCAGCGCCGAAGTCCCCGTCTGAGCCACTTCAGTTCGACATCGGGAACCGCTTCGGCCATGGGCACTCGATCCGCTGCGAGGCATGCGCGCGCCGACGGGCCCGGTCCGCGCACGTCTCCGACGTCGTGACATCTAAACGTCGCTCGGTGCCTCCGTTCCGCTCCGGGAGCCTTGTCGCTGTCACCGTCGCTGCCGACGGCAGCCTGCCGTTGCTAGTGGCCACCCCACGTGGTGTCCCGGCAGGCGATCGCGTGCGCGAGGGTCGTGTGAGTGGGTTGCGATGCCGTGCGGTATCACGCCGAAAGGACCGTGTCGATGGTCAGCATCCTGGTACATCTCCTGCTGGGAGTACTTGCGGTCGCGGCAATCTTCCTCGCCGTCATCCTCGGTGTCGCCCTGCTCGCCCGGTGTGGGCCGCCCTACTGACGGGGAGCCCCGAGGCCCAGGGCCGCGGGACCCCAGCGACGAAATCCGGGAGGCCACGGGACGGGTGCCGAACCTCTGGTTCGGGGACGCCGACGAGCACGAGGCCCCGGGTCAGCGGTTTCACATCGAGGTCTATGTGGCGCCCGGAGGTGGCCGAGCAACGGATCGCCGCTGCCGTCGCCGCGGGTGGGACCGTCGTCGATGACAGCAACGCGCCCTCGCTCACCGTGATCGCCGACCAGGACGGCAACAAGGGAATCATCTGCGTCGACGCGTCTGCTGCGAGGAAGGATTGAACCGGCAGCTCGGGGTGACCCGTGGCCTCGCCGCAGGTCACTTCGGCCCGAAGGATCGAATACCGTGAACGGCATGGCTACCGAGTCGTCGTACACGATCGCGCCTCTCAGCCCCGAGACCTGGTACGCCTTCGATGCGCTGGTGCAGCGGCACAACGGCATCTTCGGGGGCTGTTGGTGCATCTGGTTCCACCCTGACGGGCCCGAGCGCGGCCAGGGCGCGGAGGCCAACCGGGCGCTGAATAAGGCCTACGTCGAGCAGGGCAAGGCGCACGCCGCACTGGTGATGGACGGCGACGAGGCCATCGCGTGGGCTGAATATGGCACCCCGGTCGAGTTGCCCACCCTCCACCACCGCAAGGAGTACGACGCCACCAAGACCGCGGACCCCGATTACCGGATCACCTGCGTCTTCGTCGACAAGCGCCACCGACGACGGGGCGTGACGGAGCTGGCGATCACCGGTGCGCTCGACCTGATCGCGCAGGCCGGCGGAGGGCGGGTCGAGAGCTATCCCCACGACCTGACCAACCAGGCCAAGAAGATGTCGTCGTCGTTCCTCTACAACGGCACCCGTCGACTCTACGAGCGGCTCGGCTTCACCTACGACCGGCCCAAAGGGCTGAAGAACTGCGTCATGGTGAAGACGGTCGATCCTGCATGAGGCCAGTCACCACCACCTGGCTGCAAACCTACGGCGACGCCGCCTTCGACGCCCTCAACCAGCAGGCGATCCAGATCGTCACCACCCACGCCGCAGCAGCCACCGACGACGTCCGCGCCAGGATGAGAGCCGCGTTCGTGACCTCAGCCCGCCACGAACTGCGCTTCTTCGCCGCACCCCTCGAACAGGGCTCCCCGCCCGCGACTTGGACAGGCGCATAGCGACGGGCGTTCCGGCCGGCGCGGTGAAAGCGCAGGCCCGGTGCCCGACCATCGTCTGATCATCATCGGCTCCTTCTCGCGCGCGGGCTGCCGGCCCGCCTCTCACGCCGCCGGGGCCGGGACCGCCCGGGCGTCGGCGGACTGGACGATTAGGGTGCGGGCGACGCCGGCCATCCAGAGGAAAGTGAAGGCGATGACGGTGGGATTCTTGACGGCCACGACGACCGCCTCCACCATCGCCCGATCCGCCTCGGGCACGGCGAGCGCGATGACCGTGTTGGGGATGACGTCGAAGATGACGAACGCGACCGCCAACACGACCCACTGGAGCCAGAACGCGGCGCGCCGCGCGTCGATGCCGGCGGTGAGCCGCGACCAGGCCGCGTGGCGGTCGATCCCGGCCGCGGCCAACTCCCGCATCATGATCCGGACGATCAGGACGAGCAGGAGCAGGCGGACGAGTGTCACCAGCACCTCGGTCGTGACGGCCACCGGGGTCGGCAGGTCTTGCCGCACGACGAGGAACCGCTGGACGGTCGGCACGAGCGATAACCCGAGGATCGACAGGGGGTGATGGGCGTAGGTGCGCGCCGCCCAGCGGAGGGCGGCCATGCTCACTGTGAGTGCCTGTCTCATACTTCATAATGATGGAGTATCCACATAGCTGAAGCAATGGGTGAGTCTTATGCGTGACTACGGCTGGGAACTCAGCACGGCGGTGGTGCTGTTCCACGAGGCGATCGCCCGACGCCTCGGCCTAAACGCCGCCGAACACAAGGCCCTCGGCCTCATCGCGCGGTCCGGTCCGATCCCCACCGGCGCCCTCGCGCCCGAACTCGGCGTGGGCATCACGGCCGTCACCGGCATCGTCGACCGACTCGAACGCGCCGGGTACGTGCGCCGGGAGCCGGACCCCACCGATCGCCGCCGTGTGCTCCTTGTCGCGAACCAGGCGGCGGTGCCCGACCTGGGCGGGATCTTCGCGGACCTCGGCCGGGAGATGTACGCCTTCATGTCCAGGTACGACGAGCGCGAGATGGCCGCGATCGTCGACTACATAGAAAACACGATCCGGGTCCTGAAGGCGCAGACCACCAGGCTCACCGAGCAGTCCTGAGGCGTCCCCGCCACGGAAGCAGTGGGCCGGACGATCTCCGCGACGTAGGTTGGCCCGGCGGGCGAAGCGGTTACCGTGGTCGAGCGCAGTCACCCCTCGCGGTGAGCTGGTTCTCCGCAGGCGGGTTGCTGAAACCGGCCGTCATCGGGTGACCGACGAGCATTGCGCCAACGCAGGCCAGGGGTGAACCGCCAACTCTCCGCTACTCGAGGCAGGCGGGCCACGACGCGTGGCGACACATCTCCTCTGCTACGGCTCGGCAGATACCGGACGGCCGACGTCGGTGGTGACTTGGGGGTCGCTGACTTCGAGCTCGTCGATTCGCTCGAACCGGTGTCGGTGACCCGGTGCGCGGCAGAGCGCGACACGCCAAACAGCAGACCGATCTGCCGCATCGTCAGGTTCGTGCGCCAGCACGTGGCCACCAGCAGCACCCGGTCGGCGAGATCCTCGCCTGGTGAGCACCAACCCGCTGACGAGCAACGACTTCACCGAGATACGAGACGCCCCTTAGCAGGGCCGGGGGTCTGGGGCGGAGTCCCGACGTCTTCGAGGTCATGTCGCCCGTTAGGGCCGGTCGGCCCGGCCGGTGCCGGCCGGAGGTCACCAGCAGGCGGGGCCTGCGGACCGCTCTGGCGGGCCGCCTCGATACATAAGGGTCATTATGGTGCCAGCCTGCACCATAGGGACCGCTCGGGGTTCCGTCAGGAGTCGCCCACGCCGCTCCTTCCGTCGGCCGGGCAGTATGTGTCGGCTCTGTTCATGAACTGAAGGCAGTGTGAAATCAAGTCGGTGCCATTGCTACAGCGAAATACGGCGACAAAACCTGATAACGAGATCATGAAAGCCGCGTCTCTGTCTTTGCCTCTGACCTCGACCAACAGCACACGCTCGTGAGGTTCATTGACGAGCACAAGGCCATTTGGTAGGCCAGCCCGCCGGGGTTGATGGTCAAACCGCGGATCGCAGACGACAGGCGGAGCCTAACTGGGTGTTGCCGGCGCCTGCCAGTGACGCCCAGTCGTAGAATTTCGTCCCTTAGAGCCGTAGCTGCAACGCTTCCACCCCAATGCTGGTGGCGCGAGCGGCCGCTGCTGTAGCCCGGAGATCCGTCCAACTGCTGCCATGCGCGAGTTCCGCCGTCCCGCCCGCGACCGGCAGCCCGCGCAGGAAGGCCAGGCCGGCCACCGCGGCTTCCACCCGACGGATTCGGCCCGCGAGCCTATCAGGCTACCCGCTCTCCGTCCAGCGCAGAATGTCCAGCCGAAACGAGCGTTCGGGGTTAAGGAAAACGCCCTTGATGGAAGCCAGGAGACGCTGGCTGGCGATGCTGATTACAAGAGCCGCAACCATCGCCTATATCAATCGATTAGCATTGCGATGGCTGCCGATGCCAACATCACGCGCAGATGGCCACAAACATGGAAGACCCCGACTCAGTCAAGTGCGGCTGGACTACGAACCGCCCGAAGGCCTCCTTATGCCAAGGCTCGCCTGAACCGCATTGTTCTCCGCCACGGCCCGGGAGCACACCAAGTTGAAGCCGCTGACACTGTGTCCCCGAGCTAACAGCAGGAGGTCAACGGCCTGTTGAATCTGTGTATGCCGCCGGTGAAGCAATGACCGTGGAAAGGGATCGGCGCTGTGGCGGTACTTAGCGGCTAGCGTGATGGCCCGTCCACGCTCGAACTTGGTCACGATGGACTCATTGCCGTGCGCCTCTTGCAGGACGCGGCAGGCGTCGAAGCAGTCGTAGGCACGGCGCGCATGCTCTGCGGCGCTCACCGCGACGCTGGAGTCAGGTGCGGGCTCGGACCCTTGAAGCGTTTGATGGCGGGCGATCAGGTCTGCGGCGCGGTCGAGATAGAGCTTTCCGAGGCCCGTCAGCAGTTGCACGCTGGTGAAATCTGTGAGCAGCAATTCGCCGAGAAGGTCCGAAGAGAATTGCTCCGCGTCCCCATTGCTTACGA